>SKGQ01000044.1 GCA_007117515.1 Ectothiorhodospiraceae bacterium
CGATTATCAGGGAAATAATAGATATCGTTTAAAGTGTTACGTTTTATATTTTACGTAAGACATTAAACATAAAACGTAAAACGCGGGGGCCGTCAGGCTCGAAGCAGAACGTAAACTGCCCCGGTCCCGCCGTCGATGGGTCGTGCGGACGAAAAGGCGATGATCTCGTCCCACTGTCGGAGCCAGCGATCCAGCTTGCCCTTAAGGACCGGGCCGCGGTTACTGGACCGGTTGCCCTTGCCATGAATGATGCGCACGCAGCGTCGATCCAGGGCGCGGCTCTCGGCAATGAACTGCTGCACCGCGTCGCGAGCCACCGGCACTGTCATGCCGTGCAGATCAAGTTCGTCCTGGACCGTGTACTGGCCGCGGCGCAACTTGCGCATGACCCGGCGCTGGACGCCCGGGCGAGCGAACAGCAGCTCTTCGCCAGTCTCCATGGTCACCGGATCGATGTCATGCACCAGCAACTCGCTTACCACGGCAGCCTCGTCGGCGGCACGCTGTTTCGGCACCGGTTTCGGTCGCGGCCAGTCGCCGGCGACATGCTGCTGGTCCCGTAAGCGCCGCACGTCGGCCATCGCCTCCCGGAACAGGCGCCGGTCTTCGTCGTTTTCATCGCTCATCGATACGGTCCCGATTGCGTTGCGGCTTGAGAGTCTGGACTGCTTTGCATGCTATCGGACAGCGGCCAGCCGCCCGCCATTCCGTTTTGTGACCAGTTGAGCGGATGCAGCAGCCGACGCGAGCAGTATACTGGTCGCCTTGTCCCAACAGGGCAGCAGGTCAGCTAGGGGGTCGAACGGGTTTCATGCACATTCTGGTAAGCAATGACGATGGGTACATGGCACCCGGAATCCAGCGTCTGGCGCTGGAACTTGGCCGTCTCGGAGATATTACCGTCGTCGCACCGGACAGGGATCGCAGCGGCGCCAGCAACTCCCTGACGCTGGATCTGCCGATCCGTGCCCGGGAGGTCGAACCCCGCCAGTTTCGAGTGGAGGGGACACCCACGGACTGTGTCCATCTGGCGGTAACCGGTTTGCTGCAGGATGAACCGGATATGGTGGTTTCGGGTATCAATGCCGGTGCCAATATGGGCGATGACGTGCTGTACAGCGGCACGGTTGCGGCGGCTACCGAAGGCCGCTTCCTGGGGCTGCCGGCGATCGCGGTGTCGCTGTGTTCCCATGCGCCGAATCACTACGATACCGCCGCGCGGGTTGCGGTGATGCTGGTACAGCGCCTGCTGCACGACCCCCTGCCCACCGATACCATCCTCAACGTCAACGTTCCGGATCTCCCCTGGGAGGAGCTGCGGGGGTTCGAGGCAACGCGCCTCGGCCAGCGGCACAGGGCGGAAAGTGCGATCCAGTCGGAGGATCCCCGCGGCCGTCCGATCTACTGGATCGGCCCGCCGGGCAGCGAGCAGGATGCTGGCGAGGGCACCGATTTCCACGCGGTACGACGCGGTTGCGTGTCGATCACCCCGATTCAGGTGGACCTGACCCGTTACGAGGCGCTGGATAAGGTGGCAGGTTGGATCTCCGGGCTGGGGCAGGACTGATGTCGGTGCTGATGCATGGGATTGGCATGACCTCACAACGGACCCGGGAGCGCCTGCTGAAGCGCCTGCGCGAGAAGGGCATCAGCAATGAACAAGTGCTTGACGTCATGCGCGTCGTCCCACGACACCTGTTCGTGGACGAGGCGCTTGCCAGCCGTGCCTACGACGATACCGCGCTGCCTATCGGGTATGGTCAAACCATCTCCCAGCCGTGGGTGGTGGCGCGGATGACCGAGGCCTTGATCGAGCATGGTCGGCCGGAAACGGTGCTCGAGATTGGAACGGGTTCCGGCTATCAGGCAGCGGTCCTGGGTTGTCTGGTCAAGCATGTCTACACGCTGGAGCGTATTCGCGCCCTGGCAATACTGGCGCGTGAGCGAATGCGCCGTTTCGGTCTGAAAAACGTGCATGTGCGTCATGCAGACGGCTTTCGCGGCTGGGCCGCCCATGGGCCGTTTCAGGCGATCCTGTTAACGGCTGCACCCGAAGGGGTGCCGGACGAGCTGTTTGATCAACTCACCGAGGGGGGGCGGCTGATTGCGCCGGTGGGCTCGCGGGATGTGCAGGACCTGACCCGGTTTACCCGCCGAGGCGATCGTCTGGAGCGGGAGGTACTGGATCGGGTGGTCTTCGTGCCCATGCTCGGCGGTACGCAGTGACCCGACTGTTCAGCGGGCTCTATCTGCGCATGCTGCGCTGGTCGGCGCACCGGCACGCGCCGCGCTATCTGGCAGTGCTCAGCTTTGCGGAGTCGTCCTTCTTTCCGATTCCGCCCGATGTCATGCTGATGCCGATGTCGCTGGCTCAGCCGCGACGGGCAATGCGTTTTGCCCTCATCACCACCATCGCTTCGGTGCTGGGTGGTTTACTTGGTTACCTGATCGGCTATTTCGCGATGGAACTGGCGGAACCGATCATCATCGCTGCCGGGCAGGGGGCTGCGCTGCAGACGGCCCGCGAGTGGTTCCTGAACTGGGGTTTCTGGGTTGTGCTGCTGGCCGGTTTTTCGCCGATTCCCTACAAGGTCTTCACGGTAGCCGCCGGCGGCATGGCGCTGGCCTTGTTTCCCTTCGTGCTGGCTTCGTTGATCGGCCGCGGTGCTCGTTTCTTTCTCGTTGCCGGGGTCGTTGCCTGGGGGGGGCCCAGGATCGAACCCTGGATCCGGCGCTATGTTGATATTCTCGGCTGGCTGGGTGTGATACTGCTGGTCCTGCTGTACCTGTTCTACATAAACTGAACAACGGGCGAGAACGCCGGCTCTGTCCGTAAAATCAAGGGCTGTTCATGTCATTGCGGTTGGTCCTGCTGCTGCTCTGTTGCTGTCTGCTGGCAGCCTGTGCCCGGGATACCTATGCGCCGGTTTCAGATCGTGGTGGCGGCCCGGGCGGGAGTTATACGGTAAGTCGCGGTGACACCCTCTACGGCATCGCCTTTCGGCATAACGTGGATTACAGGGATCTGGCGCGCTGGAACAGCATTCCTTCCCCCTACACGATTTACCCGGGGCAGGAACTCCGGCTGTCGCGCGATGGACGCCGAACCGCCAGCGCGTCTCGCCCGGCGTCTTCCGGCGGAGCGCGCTCCGGGACGCAATCGACCGGCTCTTCGCCTCCCACTGCCAGCCGTGGCAGCGGGGCGACTCCCAGCCGTGAACAGGCGTCTGAACCGGCGCGCCGTGCACCAACGAACATCGACTGGAAGTGGCCGACCGACGGCCGTGTCAGCAAACGCTTCTCGGCTGATGCCGACGGCAAGCAGGGCATCAATATCGGCGGCTCGGCGGGACAGGCGATTCGCGCTGCGGCACCGGGACGTGTGGTCTACAGCGGAAGCGGTCTGGTCGGCTATGGCAATCTGGTGATCATCAAACATGATGGTGATTACCTGACGGCCTACGGGTACAACCAGGAGTTGCTGGTTGACGAGGGGACCGATGTCTCGGTGGGCCAGGAGATTGCGCGCATGGGACGAAATGGCGCCGAGAGCATGTTGCATTTCGAACTGCGCAGAGAGGGCAGACCCGTGGATCCGCTCGGCTACCTGCCGGCCAGGCAGTGATCCGACAACCCGTTCGAGCCAATACCGGTATCGGACTTTTTCTGATCGAATTCGGGGAGATTGACCATGCAAGACCAGCTTCCTTCCGCCGCCGGTGATTTAGCCGAGGATTACCCCGATGTCTGGGACGCCTACGCCGCATTGGGTCAGGCCTGTTCAGAGGCCGGTCCGCTCGATGATCGCGAGCTACGACTGGTCAAGCTGGCTCTTGCCGTAGCCATGGGCAGCGAAGGGGCCACGCATTCCCATGCCCGACGCGCACTGGCTGCCGGGCTTGACCCTGAAGACCTCCGGCATGTCGCCCTGCTGGCGGTGCCAAGCCTTGGCTTTTCGCGGGCCGTGGCGGCGCTTACCTGGATCGATGATGTCCTCGATGAGGATGAGGATGAGGATTTGGAAGAAGACGGTTGAATCAGCTTTCATCCGAAGCTTGTGAACAGGTCTTGTAGATGCTCCGTACACCTTTTTTATCAGGGACTTGCAGCGTTTTTTTGGCAAGCATATAGTGCTTTGAAAGGGTTTTCCGAAAACATCCCTGTATGCCCGATGGTGCCGGCAACAATCATCTGGAATGCAGGTCAAGGCACGTTCCGCGCTGGGGGAATACCATGGCCCAAAGACGTTCATCCGGGATGGAGCAGGTGCAGTTCCCGCAACAGGTCGAAGAACGGTTCCTTGAGCCGCGTGACGACGAGCAATTGTCAGCTTCGGCAGCTGAGGAGGCGGAAACGCCCAGCTTTGCACCGGGCGAGTACGGGAGCACCAGCCTGGATGCTACCCAGATCTATCTCAACGAAATCGGTTTCTCACCATTGCTTACGGCCGACGAGGAGGTCTACTTCTCACGCCGGGCGCAGCGCGGTTGTGAAGAGTCGCGTCGGCGAATGATCGAAAGCAATTTGCGGCTGGTGGTCAAGATTGCCCGGCGTTACATGAATCGCGGTCTGGCATTCCTCGATTTGATTGAGGAGGGCAACCTGGGGCTGATTCGGGCAGTTGAGAAATTTGATCCAGAGCGCGGTTTCCGTTTTTCCACCTATGCCACCTGGTGGATTCGGCAAACCATTGAACGGGCGATAATGAACCAGACCCGGACCATCCGTCTGCCGATTCATATCATCAAGGAAATCAATCAGTACCTGCGAGCATCTCGACAGCTCGCGCAACAGCTTGACCATGAGCCGACCGCCGAGGAGATTGCCGAACTGCTGGACCGTCCGCTGGAAGACGTGCAGCGGATGATCGGCCTCAACGAAGGCACCACCTCGGTGGATACGCCCATTGGCAAGGACGCTGACCGGGTTCTGCTGGACGCCATTCCCGATGACAACAACCCGGACCCCTCCGATCTGCTGCAGGATGGAGACGTCCTGGCTCACCTGGAACACTGGCTGGATGAACTGACCGACAAGCAGCGCGCCGTGGTTGAGCGCCGCTTCGGTCTGCATGGCCGGGAGCGGGCGACGCTGGAGGAGGTGGGGAACGAAATTGGCGTAACGCGCGAGAGAGTCCGCCAGATCCAGATCGATGCCCTTCGCAAGTTGCGGGAAATCATGGAACGTCAGGGCTTTTCGCAGGACGCCGTTTTCGGCTAGGGAAACACTGGTTTATTCGCACGGCTGCGCCCGAGACCGGTTTTGGTCAGCTGGCAAGGCGCGGGAATAAAGCAGTGTTTCCCCAGGCGCAAACCCGGGAGGTTGCCGCCTATTCCTCTATCGGGAAGAGTGCCGCAGCCACCCGGCGACCCTCGGCGAGCAGAACGTTGTACGTCCGGCATGCCGCTTCCGTGGTCATCACCTCTATACCAACGCCTTCCCGGATTACTTCGCCGAGAAGGCGGGGTTCCGGGAATTGTTGCCGACGTCCTGTGCCAAGCAACAGGATTTCGGCGTCCAGGGCAATCAGTTGGCGCATATGCTCGGTTTCCAGCGCGTGAACGGCGACTTGCAACCAGTCCTCGATAATCCGGTCCGGCGTCACCACGGTCACGCCACGATAGACGGATTCGTTGACCGTCACGCTGCCGACGTCGTAAGCACGTATCCGGTTCGCGTCACCGGTGCGCTCCAGTGTTAGTTGCATGCTGTTCCTCTGAAACTGTTCTCGCCCAGGGGGTGCGCCACCGACGGTGGATTCGGGCCTGCACGCCCACAGTTTGACAGAGTTGCCCGGGACGGAGACAGTTCCCCGCGATTTCTGCGACAATAGCGCCCCGGCGTGATCGCGAGGGGAGCGCTGGTTTCCTGATACCCCGGCGATCATCGCATGTGAGAGTCTCTGGCTTTTGCATCAACGCGGTTAACGATTTGCTGCGCCCGTGAATCGGGTGCATGGAGGTTTTTGCGTGAGTTCAGTCAAGGTCGGATTGCTGGGTCTGGGCACGGTCGGTGCCGGCACCATCAACCTGCTGCAGAAAAACAACGACGAGATCGCGCGGCGCGCGGGTCGGGGCATTGAAGTCATCTGTGCGGCCACGCGCCATCCCGATCGGCCCCGTGCCTGCTCGACCGAGGGGATCCGGGTCACCAATGACCCGTATGCTGTGGTCGATGATCCGGAAACCGAGATCATCATCGAGCTTATTGGTGGCGATGATCCGGCCTATGATCTGGTGATGCGTGCCATGTCCAATGGCAAGCATGTGGTGACGGCAAACAAGGCCCTGATTGCCAAGCACGGCAACAAGATATTCGAGCATGCCACCAAATGCGGCGTCACCGTGGCGTTCGAGGCCGCCGTTGCAGGTGGCATTCCGATCATCAAGTCCATCCGCGAAGGGCTGACCGGGAACCGCATTGAATGGCTGGCGGGTATCATCAATGGCACCTCCAATTACATCCTCAGTGAGATGTTCTATGAGGGCCGGGAATTCGCTGATGTTCTGGCCGAGGCCCAGCGTCTTGGCTATGCCGAGGCTGATCCGAGCTTTGATGTCGAGGGCGTCGACGCGGCCCACAAGCTCACGATCCTGGCGTCGATTGCGTTCGGCGTGCCACTGCAGTTTGATCGCGTGCATGTGGAGGGCATTACTCATGTCAGTCGCGAGGATGTGGCTTATGCCCAGGAGCTAGGCTACCGGATCAAGCACCTTGGCCTTTGCCGGCAGACAGATGCGGGCATCGAACTGCGAGTTCATCCGACACTCCTGCCGGAGCGCCAGTTACTCGCCAACGTTGACGGTGTGATGAACGCTGTCATGGTGATGGGCGATGCGGTAGGTCCGACGCTCTACTACGGTGCCGGTGCCGGTGCGGATCCGACCTCGTCGGCGGTAGTGGCCGACCTGGTTGACGTGGTCCGCGCGTTCAATCTCGAGCCGGAAAACCGTGTGCCGTATCTGGCCTTCCAGTCCAGCGCGCTGTCTGATCTGCCGGTGTTGCCGGTGGATTCGGTGAGTACCGCATATTACCTGCGCCTCGAGGTTCTGGACGAGCCCGGCGTGCTGGCGGATATCACGCGGATTCTCAGCGGAAACGGGATCAGCATAGAAGCCATCCTGCAGAAGGAACCTGCTCCGGGCGCCGATAACGTGCCGGTGATCCTGCTCACTCACCGAGTCCAGGAGCAGCGCATGGATCGGGCCCAGGAAACCATGGAAGCATTGCCCGCCGTGCAGGGACGGATCGTCAGGATTCGTCTGGAACAGCTACAGTAAGACGCCGGGGCGCCGTCATGCGCCCGGCTCAGAGTGAGTCGATATCATGCCATTCCGAAGCCGCTATACCGGCCTGATCGAGAAGTACCGTGACCGTCTGCCGCTGCGCGACGATGCCCGCGTCATCAGTCTTGGCGAGGGTAATACACCGCTGATCCGGCTGAACAATATCCCGCAGACCCTGGGCAAGGACGTGGACGTTTACGTCAAGTTCGAAGGCCTCAACCCCACCGGCTCATTCAAGGACCGGGGCATGACCATGGCCGTGACCCAGGCGGTCAGCGAGGGTAGTCAGGCAATCATCTGTGCCTCCACCGGAAACACCTCGGCATCGGCGGCGGCCTATGCGGCGCGTGCCGGGATCCGGGCCTTCGTCCTGATCCCGGATGGCAAGATCGCCATGGGCAAGCTGGCGCAGGCCATCATGCATGGTGCCGAGGTGCTGCAGATCAGTGGCAACTTTGACGACGGCATGCGCATCGTCAAGGAGATTGCCGATCACGCCCCGGTGACCATCGTGAATTCCATCAATCCCTACCGATTGCAGGGGCAGAAGACCGCTGCCTTCGAGATCATCGAAGAACTGGAGCGAGCACCGGACTACCACTGTCTGCCGGTGGGCAATGCCGGCAATATCACGGGGCACTGGATCGGTTACTGTGAATCCTCGGCAAAAGCCGGTGAGCAGGAGCATCTCACCGAGGCCTGTCAGTTCTGCCACGGCCATTGCCGGTTCGCCGGCAGCCAGGTCGCCGGCCGTCCGCACATGGTGGGTTACCAGGCCAGCGGTTCGGCCCCGTTCATCCGTGGCCATATGGTGGATGATCCGGAAACCGTTGCCACCGCGATTCGTATCGGTCATCCGCAGTCCTACGATCCCGCACTGGCGGTGATGAAGGAATCCGGGGGCTGGTTTGACGAATGCAGCGATGCCGAGATCCTCGAGACGCAACGGGTACTTGCTGCCAGTGAAGGCGTGTTCTGCGAGCCGGCGTCCGCCGCCTCGCTGGCCGGCGCGATGCGTGACGTGCGCTCCGGGCGCATACCTGAAGGCAGCACCATCGTCTGTACCCTGACCGGGCACGGCCTCAAGGACCCGGATATCGCGATCCAGCAATCGGGTGATGCGATCCGGACCATTCCAGCGACCCTGGATGCGGTGAAAACCGCGATTCTCGATCGTCTTTGATGCTGGTGTGTCGCCGCGGGGACGGGCAGGAGAATAGGCGACAAGGGACTACCCAATGAGCGCGGCAATGCTGCATGTGGTCGCACCAGGTCTGCTCGGCCCGGTTCCGGCAGAAGCAGCGAGCACGCTATATTCGGCCGGTCCGGGGCACGCCGAAATCTCGTTCCTGCTGTCCCGCTCCCGCCGCTCGGCACGCGGCTTGCCGCGGCAGGGGGTCGCGGAGCGTCTCTTCGAGCTTCTGCGCGGTTCTGTGGAGGGCATGGCCCCGGTTGCCCCCTATCGCGCCCTGGGTGACGGTGTCACCGTCGGTCGCCGCGCCGTGTTCTGCGCTGATCCCGTGCGCCTGGTGCCCGATCGTGACCAGCTCCGATTGTTCGATCCCGGGCCGGTCCATCTTTCGCACGCTGACCTGGCGCCGTTTCTCGAGGCATTCCACCAGCATTTCGCGGCCGATGGTCTTGAACTGCGCTGCCATCAGTCCGGGCGCTGGTATCTGCTTGCCGAAAGCATGCCAAGGCTGACCGTTCAACCACCGGATACGCTGTATGGCACGTCCATCGGCTCCTGCCTGCCGCAGGGTCCGGATGCTGCCGCCTGGATTCAACTGCTGAATGCGGTACAAATGCTGTTGCACGATATGCCGTTCAACCGCGAGCGGGAGTCCGCCGGGCTGCCTCCGGTCACGGGCCTCTGGTTCTGGGGAGGAGGTGAGATGGATTCATCTCCGGTGGCGCATCCCTGCTTTGACCGTATTTACAGCGACGATCCACTGGCCCGCGGACTGGCGGCGAGCGCGGATCTGATCTGCGAGCCGGCATCGGCCTGGCATTCCGACCATGCAGCGGTAGCTGGTGGTGACAGGCAGTTGCTGCTGACGCCGGCGCTTCCGGCGGTGGAGGACGCAGAAAGCTTCCAGCATTGGCATCGCGCGTTGGACGCCTGGTGCCAGACCTGGGGGCCGCCGCTGCTGCAGCAATTGCGTCAGGCCGCGATCAAGCGTCTGACGCTGGAAACCTCAGGGCATCAGTTTCGGCTCTCGCCGCTCTCTCTGCGAGCGATCTGGCGGCGGCGTCGCCGTCTGCCGCATTGGCTGCTGAGGCAATGATTCGCCGAATCCGCCGTCGCTCCTTCCTGGAGGATCATCGCCAGACGCTGCTCGCTGACAAGGCGATTTCGCCCCTGGCTGCCCGCATTCTGGCGGGGCGGGGTGTGGATGACCCCGCGGCGCTGGACCTGGGTTTGAAGATGCTCTGCCCAGCGGCGGCTCTCAGCGGTTTGGAGCGTGCTGTGGCATTGCTCAGGACTGCGGTTGAACAGGACAGACGGATTGTCGTGGTCGGCGATTTCGACGCAGATGGGGCCACCAGCTGCGCGCTCACGCTACTGGCGCTGCGGGCGATGGGGCATCGATCTGCACGCTACATCGTGCCCAACCGCTTCTCCGGTGGTTATGGCCTGAGTCCGTCCATCGCCGAGCATGCCCATGCCGAGGGTGCGGATCTTCTCCTGACCGTGGACAACGGAGTCTCCAGTGTCGACGGCGTGGCTCGGGCCAAGGCTCTCGGGTTGTCGGTGATTGTTACCGATCACCATCTGCCGCCTCGGCAGTTGCCGGATGCCGATGCGATCATCAATCCGAATCTGGTCGGCGACGGTTTCCCCAGCAAGAACCTGGCCGGTGTTGGTGTCATCTTCTATGTGCTGGCAGCCCTGCGCGGCGCCTTGCGTGAGGCGGACTGGTTCTGCGCCGGACGACCGCAGCCCTCCATGGCGGACTGGCTGGATCTGGTTGCTCTGGGTACCGTCGCGGATGTGGTGCCGCTGGACCGCAACAATCGGGTGCTGGTGGAGCAGGGGCTGCGCCGGATCCGGGCAGGACGGGCCCGACCTGGCTTGCTGGCATTACTGGAGGTGGCGGGGCGGACAGCGTCCCGGGCCACGGCGTCGGATCTTGGCTTTGCCGTCGGTCCGCGATTGAACGCCGCGGGACGTCTGGAAGACATGGCCATCGGTATCGAATGCCTGCTCGCCGACGATGTCGGGCAGGCAGCGACCATGGCCGCCGAGCTGGATGGGCTCAATCGTCAACGACGATCCATCGAACAGAATATGGAAAGTGAAGCCCTCGCGGCTCTGGAAAAGCTGGAAACGGCCCAGGGCGATGCCACACCGCCGGCCGCACTGTGCCTGTTCGATCCGACATGGCATCAGGGGGTCATCGGGATCCTCGCTTCCCGCCTGCGTGAGCGTTTTCATCGCCCGGTAGTGGCGTTCGCCCAAGCCGATGACGGGCTGAAGGGCTCGGCGCGTTCGATACCCGGATTACATATCCGCGATCTTCTGGAACGGGTCAGTGCCGAGAATCCGGGGCTGATCCCGAAATTCGGCGGTCACGCCGCGGCGGCGGGGTTGAGCCTGGCGGCTGCCGACTTACATCGGTTTCAACAAGCCTTTCTGCGGGCGGCCGAGGACAGTCTGGATCAGGACATGCTCAACCAGGACCTGCTCACGGATGGTCCCCTGGCGCCGGATGAACTCTGTCTGGATACGGCGCAATCACTGCAGGCGCTTGGTCCCTGGGGCAAGGGTTTTCCGGAGCCGAGTTTCGATGGCCGATTCGAGATCCTGCAGCGCCGGGTGGTGGGTGGCCGACACCTGAAACTGGATCTGCGACCATCGCCGTGCCCCGAGGACGGCGCTCCGGTGGAGGCCATCGCCTTTCGGGCGCTGGACCGTGGCTGGGATCGTTGCGGAAGACACGTCCAGCTGGTTTACCGGCCGGAGGTTAACTATTGGCAGGGGCGTCGCCGACTGCAACTGATCGTGGAGCACATGCAGACGCTTAATGTCTCCGAGGAATGACAGACCAGTAAAAGCCGGGCAAAGAAAAGGCGACCAGCGGGTCGCCTTTTTCGTTATGGCTCCACCTCAGCGCTTGCTGAGTTCGTTTTCCCAGCGCCGTGCGGTTTCCGGACTGCCGTTGATCACGAACAGATCGGCCATGATCTCGACCGTAGCCTCGAGCAGGGTGTCCGGCTCGTCGTCCGCCAGGTCCAGCTCATCCAATGAATCGATGGGGTCAAGCCCGTGGGCCTCGCGCCGGCGGTTCGCCTTTGCCAGCCGTTCCTCATTTCGCTGGTCCCGGTCTGCCTCCCGCGTTGCCCAATGCAGCGACACCGTCTCACGGTCATTCATCGCCGACAGCTTCTCCATTTCCGCCACGTAGGCCTGGTAGGCCTCGTCACGGGCGGAGCGTTCCTCGTGCCGATTCTTCAACAGTGCAATGGTGTCGTCCAGCTCACCGAACCGGGTGAAGCGGGTGCTATCGATCTGGTCCCAGGGCAGCGGATTGTCTGCCGCACTTTCACCAACCTCATCGGCCCCGGCAAGTGAGGGGAAGGTAATATCCGGAACGATGCCCCGCTTCTGCGTACTGCTCCCGGTTACCCGGTAGAACTTGGCAATAGTCAGTTTCAGACGTCCCGCCTCGTCCTCGTCGCTTCGCCCACGGGTGAACCGGTTGAGGTCGACCAGGGTCTGCACGGTTCCCTTGCCGAAGGTCTGTTCGCCGAGGACAAGGCCGCGACCGTAATCCTGAATCGCACCGGCGAAAATTTCCGAAGCCGAGGCGCTGAATCGGTCCACCATGACCGAGAGCGGGCCGTCATACGCCACGCCGGTGTCCCGGTCGCGCATGATTTCCTTATCGCCATCGCTGCGCTTGATCTGCACGATCGGACCTTCCGGTATGAAAAGGCCTGTCATATCGGCCGCTTCCTGCAGCGAGCCGCCTGAATTGCCCCGCAGATCAATGACGATGCCGTCGATGCCTTCTTCTTCCATTTCCCGGATCAGCCGGCGGACGTCACGGGTCGTGCTGCGATAGTCCTCGTCACCCTCCTGGGCGGCAGCGAAGTCGGAGTAAAAAGCCGGGATGGTAATGACGCCGACGCGTTGCGTGGACCCATGCCGCTCGATGTCGCGGATTTCACTCCTTGCCGCCTGTTCTTCGAGCTCTATTTCGCTGCGAACCAGGGTCACGGTGCGGGCGGCCGAATCGGAACCCGCAGAGCCGGGCAGGATTCGCAGGCGAACTTCGGAATCCCGCGGCCCACGTATCAGGTCCACCACGTCCGAAAGACGCCAGCCCACCACGTCCTGCAGGTCCTCGCCTTCCTGTCCGACACCGATGATGCGGTCACCGGGGCTGAGCTGCCCACTGCGGGCTGCCGGGCCACCTGGTACCAGTTCCATGATTTCGACGAAATCACGCTGGATCCGCAACACGGCACCAATGCCTTCCAGCGACAGACGCATCTGAATGTCGAACTCGCGGGAATTGCGCGGTGACAGGTAAGCCGTGTGGGGATCGAAAGCCCGGGACCAGGCGCCCATGAACATTTCGAAAACGTCCTCGGAACCCGTCCGCTCAAGGTTTTCCTTCATACCCCTGTAGCGATTGCGCAGGAGCTCCTTGGTTTCTTCCTCGCCTTCACCGGCGAGGAGCAGGGTCAACGCATCATGCTTGACGCGTTTCCGCCAAAGCTGGTCGAGTTCTTCCCCGTCGACGGCCCAGTCCGCTTTGCGACGGTTCAGCTCGATTTCCTCATCAGTATCGAAATCCAGGCCGTCCTCGAGCAGCGACAGGGCGAACTCGGAGCGTTCCCGGTTGCGCTGCCGGTATCGTTCATAGATCTCGAATGCGGCATCCAGGTCGCCCTGCATCAGCAGATCGTCGAGACGCCCCCGGTAGACGCTGAATTCCTCGATGTCGTCCGCCAGGAAGTAATAGCGTTCCGCATCCAGCCGATCGATGTAGGAGTCAAGCACCGTGGCCGACAGCATGTCATCGATGGGTTGTTTGCGGAAATGCTGATGCGTCAGAAGGTTCGCGATCAGGCGGGCCTTGTCCGGATGCTCCGCTTTTGGCTCGAGGGGTTCCGGTGCCGCGTTCGCGCCCGCCATCAGTGCCAGCATCAACAGCGCCGCGAGCGTGCCGGTCCAGCAATTCTTGATCCAGTAAGACATTCTCAACTCCTGATCACCGTGATCGTTCGGCTGCGTCGGGATATCCCGGGTTAGGCCCGCAAACTTCTGTCTACCACGTCCCGCACATCCTTGGACAGCGTCGGCGTGTTTCCGATCCGCTCCAGCTGTTCGCGCATCAGTCCCTGGCGCGTCGCGTCCTGTCTGCGCCAGCGGGTCAGGGGCAGCAACACGCGGGCGGCGACCTGTGGATTGATATCATTCAATTCGACAATCGAATCGGCCAGCAGGCGGTAACCCTTTCCGTCCGCGCGATGGAAGCGCAGGGGATTGCCTTGCGCGAATGCGCCGATCAGCGAGCGCACCCGGTTCGGATTGCGCAGGGTGAATGCACGATGCTGCATCAGCGCCTCGACCAGTTCGGGCGCATCTTCACGCTCGGACATGGCCTGCACCCGGAACCATTTGTTCATTACCAGGGGCTCATCAGCCCAGCGCCTGGCAAAATCCTGCAGCACGCCGTCGCGTTCCGCATCCTGTTGATGACAGAGGAGGGCGAGGGCACCGAGTTTCTCCGTCATCGTCGTTGCGCTTCGGTATTGCTGGTTGGCGAGCGCCACGCCCTGGTCACCGTTCATCAGGTAGTCGAGACACAGGTTCCGCAGGGCACGTCGGCCCATGGACGCGCCGGAGAGCGAGAACTGATCTTCGGCCATGGCCCGGTAGACGGTGAACAGCCGGTCGGCGTGAGCACCCTGAATGCAGCGCTTCGACTCTTGCCGGACGCGATGGATGGCTTCGACATCCACCACCTCGCATTGCTCTGCAAGAACAGTTTCCGATGGCAGCATCAGCGTCTCGGCGGCCAGCGCCGGGTCCTCGTCGGCGGCATCCAGCACCCGGCCGATGGCCACCGACAGGGAGTCGGGCAGGCTGACGGCTTGCGCGGCCTCCAGAGCACGCAGCATGACGTTCGTGGCCAGCTGCTGGCCGGCCTCCCAGCGACAGAAGCCGTCCGCATCGTGCGCCATCAGGAAGGCAAGCTGCTCATCAGTCCAGGGGTAATCCAGCCGGACCGGGGCGGAGAATCCGCGCAGCAGGCTCGGAACCGGCTGTTCCGGCACATCAGTGAACTCGAACACATGCTCGCGCTGACGCAGTTCCATAACTCGCTCGTTTCCGCTGGCGGTCTCCTCGTCGGCCAGGCGCAGTGGCAGTTCGTTGCCGCTCTGGTCCAGCAGGCCCAGGGTCAGAGGCATATGCATGGGCTGCTTGTCACTTTGCCCCGGGGTGTCGGGGCATTCCTGCTGCACGCGCAGCGTGTAACGACCACGCTCCGGATCATAATGATCGCGGACCGTCAGGAGCGGGGTGCCGGCCTGGCTGTACCAGAGCCCGAACTGCTCCAGGTCTGCGCCGTTGGCATCCGCCATCGCGGCGCGGAAATCGTCACATGTGACGGCCTGGCCGTCATGCCGCTGGAAATAAAGGTCGATGCCCCGGCGGTAACCCGCTTCGCCGAGCAGGCTGCGGTACATGCGAATGACTTCCGCGCCCTTCTGATACACCGTCGCGGTGTAGAAGTTACTGATTTCGGCGTAGCGATCCGGCCGCACGGGGTGGGCCATTGGCCCGGCGTCCTCCGGAAACTGAGCGGTGCGCAGCATCCGGACTTCATTGATGCGTTGCACGTCGGCGGAGTGCATGTCGGCGCAGAACTGGTGCTCACGGTAGACTGTCAGGCCTTCTTTCAGGCTCAGCTGGAACCAGTCGCGGCACGTCACCCGGTTGCCGGTCCAATTGTGGAAATATTCGTGGGCAATCACTGCCTCCACGGTGGTGAAATCCTGGTCCGTGGAGGTTTCCGCGTCGGCCAGCACGCAGACGGTATTGAAGACGTTGAGACCCTTGTTCTCCATCGCCCCCATATTGAAGTCGTCCACCGCCACGACCATGTAGGTGTCCAGGTCGTATTCCAGCCCATAGGTCTGCTCATCCCAGCGCATGGCGTCCTTCAGGGCTTGCATTGCGTGATCGGTGCGTCCGGCATTGCGATGCTCGACGTAGAGGCGCAGGGTCACATCGCGCCCGGATGGCGTCACATGACGGTCTTCGTGCAGGTGCAGATCGCCTGCCACCAAAGCGAACAGGTAACCGGGCTTGGGATAGGGGTCATGCCAGCGCGCAAAATGCCGTCCATCTTCCAGTGTGCCGTCCTCGACCAGGTCGCCGTTGGATAGCAGGATCGGGAAGCGTGCCGGGTCGGCAACCACGGTGGTGGTAAACACCGCCATCACGTCCGGCCGATCCGGGTAGTAGGTGATGCGCCTGAACCCTTCGGCTTCGCACTGGGTGCAGAACAGGTCGCCGGACCGGTACAGGCCTTCCAGCGCCGTGTTTTGCTCCGGATGGATGCGTGTCTTGATCTCCAGCTCGAATGACGCTGGAACGGCATCAATGCTGAGACCGCTATCGTCCGTCCGCCAGTGACTCCCGGTCACCGGCTCGCCGTCCAGCCGCAGGTCCAGCAGTTCCAGGTGGCTGCCGTCAAGCCGTAGCGTCAGCCCCGCCCGCCCGTCACGGCTGCGCATCCTCAGGCGGCTGGAAACAATGGTTTCCTGCTCCTGCAAGTCGAACCGCATATCGACGCTATCGACCAGATGATCCGGTTCACGGTAATCGGCAAGGAAGATGGTCTGTGGACGGGCGTAGGCGTCGGCCATGCACTGGGACTCCGGTTTGAAAAAGCTTTCAGTGATTCAATCGACTGCGCGAAGGCACACCAGTTCCGGAGGCCGCCGTCGCGAAGCCGATTCCGAGCCTGAAAATGCTACCATGCGCGGCGATCTTCAGAGGATGCCAAATGACTGCAACAGCTCTCGGCTTCCGCTCCCGCCTGCTGTGCGTGTTCCTGCCTTTCGCCGCGGGCTACTTCATCTCCTATCTGTTCCGGGTAATGAATGCGGTCATTGCCGGCGACCTGGCGGCGGACCTGGGGCTTGGCGCCGGTTCATTGGGTCTGCTGACCAGCGCCTATTTTCTCGCTTTCGCCGCGGCCCAGTTACCGCTGGGGATCCTGCTGGACCGTTTCGGCGCGCGCCGGGTGGAGAGCGCTCTGTTGCTGATCGCTGCCGCCGGTGCGTTGCTTTTTGCCATCGGTCAGACGGTTGCCGTACTCGGCGTTGGCCGGGCGCTGATCGGACTCGGTGTATCCGCCTGTCTGATGGCGAGCTTCAAGGCCTTCGTCCAATGGTTTCCTGCCAACAGCCTGCCACAGCTCAATGGCTGGCTGCTTGCCGTGGGTGGGCTTGGTGCGATGGCCGGAACGGTGCCGCTGGAATGGCTGGTTTCCGCAACGGACTGGCGGACGGTGTTCCTGATCTTAACACTGGCCTGTATCCTGGCGGCCGCCGGGATTTTCTGGCTGGTGCCGAATCGGGCACCTGAGGCCGCAACCCGCGAGCCGCGGCGGACGCCATCCCTTGCGGAGCAGGTCGGCGAGCTGGCGCAGGTGCTTCGCCATCCCTGGTTCTGGACTGTCGCACCGCTGGGTGCGATAAACATGGGGGTTTTCCTGGCGTTGCAGGGTTTGTGGGCCGGCCCCTGGTTGCGTGATGTGGCCGGCTACGAGCGTTCCGGGATCGCTACGGCATTGCTGTTGATCGCCGCTGCGATGACTGCCGGCTACGCCTTCTGGGG
The DNA here is from genome assembly GCA_007117515.1 of Ectothiorhodospiraceae bacterium. GTDB lineage: Bacteria > Pseudomonadota > Gammaproteobacteria > Nitrococcales > Aquisalimonadaceae > Methylonatrum. The sequence goes on from SKGQ01000044.1 coordinate 17,155, forward strand.
TACGCTTGCCACGCGGTTGGCGGTCAACGGCGTGCCGGTCCGGCATCTGGCACTGGTTGGCGTGAGCATGGCATTGCTGTTGCTGACGGTGCTCGCCTGGCAGCCCGGTGGCAGCATCATCTGGGCGTGGATGCTCTATGCCTTTGCCGGCAGCGCCGGCACGCTGTTCTACGTGGTCCTGACCCGCAGTTTCCCGGCCAGTCTGACAGGCCGGGTGAATACCGCCTTTAACCTGTTGATTTTTCTCTCGGCGTTCATCATTCAGTGGCTGCTTGGTCTGGCACTTGAATTACGCCCGAGTGTCTCTGCAGGTTACGACCCGCTGGATTACCGGCTCAGCTTTGCGGCGCTTTGCCTGTTGATGCTGGCATCTCTGGGCTGGTTTCTGTACGGCTGTCGTCGTTATGGCGATGCGGTTTGACACTTACGACGCCCCATAGACACTGGACCTGAACATTTTTTCAAGGAGAGCCCGCGAATGCTGGATCTGAACTGGTCGCGCCTGGCGACACCATCGCCGGACCTGGAGGTTGTCGAGCGGAAACCGGCGAAGGCGAACGGATTGCCCAGCCTGCTGTTCGTGCATGGTGCTTACGCAGGTGCCTGGTGCTGGGAAGAGCACTTCCTGGACTTCTTTTCAGAGCAAGGTTTTCACTGCCAGGCCTTGAGTCTGCGTGGACATGGGGCAAGCGCTGGCCACCACTCGTTGCATCGGACCGGGCTCGATGATTACGTGCAGGATGTGACCACCGTGGTCCAGCGGCTGGAGTCGCCGCCGGTGCTGGTCGGGCATTCCATGGGTGGCATGGTTATCCAGAAATATCTGGAGCACGCCACTGTGCCGGCCGCCGTCCTCATGGCGTCGGTGCCGCATATCGGCCTGGGGCAGTCGGTTTCCCGTCTGCTGCTGCGCGATCCCTGGCTGCTCGGCCAGATGGGGCTGATGCAGGCAGGTCTGCATCGATGGATGGATCTGGAGTCGGCCAGTCGGGCGGTATTCTCGCCAGATCTGCCGCTGGATGTCCGGACACGCTACGCTGCCAGGATGCAGCCCGAGTCACGGCGTGCGCTGGCCGAGATGAGCTTCACCAACCTACCGAATCGGCACCGCATGGCGAGCCTGCCGCCGATGCTGGTGCTGGCAGCCGGTGACGATGCGCTGTTTGAAGCGCGAACCCTGGAGCAGACCGCAGAGTATTACGACGCTGATTTCCTGACCCTGGCCGGTCTGGCACACGCGATGATGCTGGAGCCTCATTGGCAGCGCGCCGCGGAGGCCGTCAATGACTGGCTGCACCGGCAGTTTCCGCAGGCCGGCCGATGCAGCCGCTGACGGCTGGATCAGTGCAGCTTGAGTCGCGGGCGGGTGCGCTTGAACAGGCCATGCAGGGTGATGAGTACGAGCATCCGGAACAGGCCGTGAACGGCGGCCAGGTGTTTGCGGTAGAGCATGTTGTAGGCGCCCCGGGCAAGCATGCCCTCCAGCATCAGGCTGCCGAACAGACCACCCATCAGACGGCCCACCGCGTGGTCCTCGCTGAGTGAAATCAGCGAGCCGTAGTCCTTGTAGGTGAAGGCGTCAGGTTGTTGTCCACGCAGCCGTTTGCCCAGCGCCTTGTTCAGGTAACTGGCCTGCTGACTTGCGGTCTGAGCCCGCGGTGGAAGCGGCGCGTCATGACCGGGCAAAACCAGCGACGCACAATCACCGATAGCGTAGATGTCGTTGTCGGCCGTGGTCTGCAGATATTCGTTGATCACCAGTTGGTTGCTGCGGTTCGTCTCCAGGTCGCCCAGCTCGCTCAGCCAGTCCGGTCCTTTCACACCGGCTGACCAGACGCGCATGTGCGCTGGAATGAAGTCGCCGGATTCCAGCAACATGCCCTTCTCATTGACCTCGGTAACCTTGCTGCCCGTCATCACCTTGACGCCGAGTTCGTCGAGTTGCTTCCGGGTCTTGATGGACAGTCCGGGAGACAATGCCGGCAGGACCCGGTCCGCCGCTTCAATGACGGTCAGTCTGAGATCGGTTTCCGGATCAATCCGGTCGAGTCCGTAGCCGACCGCCTTGCGCGCGGCGTTACGCAGCTCGGCCGCCAGTTCGACACCGGTGGCACCGCCGCCGACGATGGCGACGGACAACTGCGAGTCATCGATGGCTGTCTCCTGCACCTGGGCGCGAAGGAACGATTTCACCAGCATCTGCTGAAATCGCTCGGCCTGGGCGGAATCATCCAGATAGAGGCAGTGTTCGGCGGCACCGGGGGTGCCGAAGTGGTTGCTGACGCTGCCTACCGCAATCACAAGGGTGTCGTATTCGAGATCACGCTCGGGCACGACCTCTCGGCCTTCGGTGTCCTTGAAAGGAGCCAGACGCACGGCCTTGCGTTCCCGGTCAAGACCGATCATGCGGCCATACTGGTAGCGAAAATGGTGGCGTTGCGCCTGAGAGAGGTAATCCAGGGCATCCTCGCCGGAATCCAGTGTGCCCGCAGCCACTTCGTGCAGTAACGGTTTCCAGATATGGGTCAGGCTGGCATCCACCAGCGTGACCTGGGCGCGACCCCGTTTACCCAGGCTGCGGCCAAGACGCGTGGCCAGTTCCAGCCCGCCGGCGCCGCCGCCGACAATGACAATTCGATGTCCCGCTGTGGAGCTGCTCATGCCCATCTCCTTCTTATTCTGATAATGCTGTCCAATGCCTTCCAATGTTACACCGTTTGCCCACACCGAACTTCCACCGGCGGTGGCAGAGCACCTTGTCTCCCGCGCCACAAATGCGCCTCCCACGACGAAGAACGCCGCAACGGATGTCGTTTCGGCGTTTTTCGTCGTGGGAGTCGCTAGGCTCGGCGTGCCTGCAGGGGGAAGGCCCGGTTACTGCGTCCCTGGTAATCGACGGAGAACTCGTCGAAGGCCCGCAGCGCATCTTCGGCCGCGCGGTCCTCACGGATTTCGAAGGCATTGATGCCACAACGTTCCATGTAGGCGACCTGGTCCCGGAGTACATCGCCGGTGGCTCGAATTTCGCCATCGTAGTCATGCCTCGCCCGCAGCAATCGTGCGTGGCTGTAACAACGGCCGTCCTTGAACGCCGGGAAATGCACGACGATCAGGGGCAGTTCGAGCAGCGTATCCAGTTCTTCAACCGGGAAGTCGCCGTCAAGGCGTACTCCAAGACGGCCATTCCGCGTGCCGAGCTGATCCTTTTCTTCCTGCCAGCGCTGCCAACTGACGGTGATATCGCCGTCAGCCGGCACCGGATCCTCGTCGGCAATATGCAACCACGGATCATCGGCGACCAGGGCGCGTTCACGAATCAGGTTAACCATAAGCGCGCTCCTTGAACGGCTTCATGCCGACCCGCCGGTAGGTATCAAGGAAACTTTCCTCGCCTTCCCGCAGCTCGGTGTAGGTATGAATGATGGCCTCCATGGTGTCAGCCACCTTGTCCTTGCTGACGGCTGGCCCCAGCCGATCGCCCAGGGAGGCGTCATTGGCTGACGAGCCGCCGAGGGTTATCTGATAGAACTCCTCACCCTTCTTGTCCACACCGAGGATGCCGATGTGGCCGACCGTATGATGGCCGCAGCCGTTCATGCAGCCGGACAGATTGACGCGCAACTCGCCCAGATCATAGAGGTAGTCCAGATCATCGAAGCGCTGGTTGATGTCGGAAGCCACGTCGATCGAGCCGGCATTGGCCAGGCTGCAGAAGTCGAGGCCCGGGCAGCAGATCATATCGCTCAGCGTGCCGACGTTAGGCGTCGCCAGGTCTTCTGCATCGAGCGCGCGCCAGAGCGCTTCCAGCTCATCAAGCGCAACATCGGCCAGCACCAGATTCTGCTGATGGGTCACCCGCGCTTCGCCGAAACTGTACCGTTCGGCAAGATCCGCGACCGCCTCCATCTGGGTGTCGGTAGCATCACCGGGCGCCTGGGCGCTGGATTTCAACGACACGACAACGGAACGGTAACCGGGCTGCCGGTGGCCGACGGTGTTGCGCGTATACCAGCGCTTGAACGACGCGTTGTCGCTGAGCAGGCCATCCACTGCCGATGCATCGATCCCGGTCCGGTAGGCCGGCAGCGGGAACTGGTTCCTGAACCGGGCGATGTCGGCATCTTCGAGCTGCAGGGCGGGATCACTCCGGGTGTGCTGCCATTCCTTCTCAACGGCATCGGCAAAGGCCTCTGGGCCCATCGCCTTGACCAGAATCTTGATCCGGGCCTTGTACATGTTGTCGCGACGCCCGCGCAGGTTGTAGACCCGCAGGATGGCGTCCAGATAGGTGAGGATGTCCTTTTCCGGCAGAAACTCGCGAATGACCTCACCGATGATCGGCGTGCGGCCAAGGCCACCCCCCACCAGCACGCGGAAGCCAAGTTCGCCTGCCGCATTGCGCTGCAGTTGCAGCCCGATATCGTGTACCTGGGTCGCGGCGCGATCCCGTTCGCTGCCGGTCACGGCGATCTTGAACTTGCGCGGCAGGTAAGCGAATTCCGGGTGCAGGGTCGCCCACTGCCGAATCATTTCGCAGTACGGCCGGGGGTCTTCCACCTCATCTTCGGCGACACCGGCGAACTGGTCCGAGGTGACATTGCGGATACAGTTGCCGCTGGTCTGGATCGCATGCATCTCGACTTTGGCCAGGTCGGCCAGGATGTCGGGCACGCTCTCCAGCGGCGGCCAGTTGTACTGGATGTTCTGACGCGTGCTGAAGTGGCCGTAGCCCTTGTCGTAGGTGCGGGCGATGTGAGCCAGCGTGCGCAGCTGCGCCGAAGCTAGCAGGCCGTACGGGATCGAAACCCGCAGCATGGGCGCGTGGCGCTGAATGTAGAGACCATTCTGCAGCCGTAGCGGACGAAACTCGTCTTCGCTCAGTTCGCCTGCGAGGTAGCGCTTCGTCTGATCCCGGTACTGGGCAACCCGTTCATCAACGAGCTGTTGGTCATATTGATCGTACTGATACATGGATGCCGTCCTGAATCCGTCACCAACGAGGGCACTGCGGTGATAAAGGGTTGATGATAACTAGTTATCGCAGTGACCTGGCGCGGCAGGCTAGCAGGGCGCCGCGTGCGGGGAAAGGACCGTTTCGCTATATCCAAGGAAAGGGACGTTATCAGGCGATGATCGTCTACCAGCGGTAACGATCGAACATTTCCGGATTGGCCCAGTTTTTCGGGTTGAGCCAATCCGGCGTGACCTTGTAATTGCCGAGATCGAACCCGTAGTAGGTGGTGTGAGGCTCGTGCGTGAGGGTGAACAGACGCTGGAACCCGAAAGCCATAACGCGCTGATGGTCCCAGCATCCCGAATTGGGATCCAGCCGCAGCAGGATTCGACGCGCATAAAGATCCCGCAACCCGGCTAGTAGCTGATCGCCGGATCGGCAATCCATGGTTTCCAGCGTCCGGCCGATGGCGACCAGATCCTGAATGGGCAGTTCGGGCAGTGTGAGCAGGGCATCAGCCGGCTCGACCCGGACCAGTTCCGTGACCGTATCCTGCAGCACTGCGCTGGTCCCCAGGTCCAGTTCAGGCAGGCTTCCGATCTGGCACACCCTGACGGGCCTGAGTGGACCAAGCAGACGTTCCAGCGCGGTAGTAACGGGGGCCTCGGACATGGTCAGCCCGTGCGGCGGCGCCCCGAAACCGCGTCCCGTTGCAGCGTATTGTAGAGCGCCGTGTATTCCAGGGAGACCTTGTGCCGCGGCGCATACAGCACTAGAGGCTGGCTGCGCTCATGGGATTCGCGAACCTTTACCGAGGCCGACAGTGGCGGCTCCAGGACGGGCTGACCGGTTGCCTCCAACTCGGCCACAGCGCTCTGCATGACTTTCGCCCGGCCCTGGAACATGTTGACGATGATGCCTTCGACAACAAGCTCCGGGTTGTGGTCCATGCGAATCTCGGCAACGTTATCCAGCAGTTCCATCAGAGCACGTCGGGAAAACTCGTCGCAGTCGAATGGGATCAGGCAGCGCTCGGCAGCGATCAGCGCTGAGCGGGTGTAGAAATTCAGCGCCGGGGGGGTGTCCAGGTAAATCGCGTCGTAGTCTTCGCTCAGCGTTTCGAGCGCTTCCCTGAGCTTGTAGATCTTGTAACGCGACTCGAGTTTCCCCTGTAACTCATCAAGCTCGCGGCTGGCAGGCATGACGTCCAGATTCGGCACCGGTGAGGCATGAATGAAACGGCTGACCGGCTTGTTGCTGAAACTGAGGCTCAACATATCCTGGAAAAAGTCGGCGAGGCCGAACTCCAGGTTATCCAGCCCATCTCCCAGCAGGTAACGGGACGAATTGGCCTGCGGGTCCAGATCGACGACCAGTGCCCGTTGTCCGTTGACGGCGCTGAGTGCCGCAAGGTTACAGGTGATAGTCGATTTACCGACGCCACCCTTCTGGTTAAAGATGACTCGCCGCATGCCACAGGCCTCCCGCCGGGGTTCTATTGATACGGTGCACCGCACAATCGCTGATGAAGTCTACGGAATGTCGGTTTCAGGGTCGAGGCCAGCGAGCGGGCCTCCATCGTGTCCATCTCAAGCCGAAGCAACGGGCAGGGACAGGAAAGGTGCGGTCTGCGGCCGCTACGCGAATTCGCGTGCGAAGCGGGCGTCGATTCCCTAGCATAGGGGAATGTCATATCGCCTGATTCGTAGTCTGCTGTTCCGGCTTGATCCGGAGACCGCACACAATATCAGCCTCGGAATGCTGTCCGCGGCGGCGCCGTTGCGTCTGTCCCGAATGCTGAGCGGGCCGCGTCCAGTGCTGGAACGGCAGTTGCTTGGACTGCGTTTTCCCAACCCGGTCGGTCTCGCCGCAGGGCTCGACAAGAACGCCGACCATCTGCGCGCGCTTGCCGACCTCGGCTTCGGGTTCCTGGAGGTGGGTACGGTAACGCCGAGACCGCAGGATGGTAACCCGCGTCCTCGCATGTTCCGTCTGCCGCGCCATGGTGCGCTGATCAACCGGATGGGATTCAATAACAAAGGCGTGGATCACCTGGTGCACCGCGTTCAGGCAGCGCGCTTCACCGGCATTCTGGGCATTAATATCGGCAAGAATGCGGATACGCCGACGGAAAACGCGATCGATGATTACGTCCATTGCCTGCGCAAGGTCTATCCCTATGCCAGCTACATCACGGTCAACATTTCCTCACCCAACACCCGGGGCTTGCGGGATTTGCAGCACGGCAGTCGGTTCGACGAGCTGCTGGCGGGTCTCAAGTGCGAGCAGTTGCAACTCAGTCTGACCTGGAATCGCTACGTACCGATCGTGGTGAAGATTGCCCCGGACATGGATGACCAGCAGTTGCAGGGCCTGGCCGATGCCCTGCTGCGACATCGCATGGATGCGGTCGCGGCGACCAATACCACGGTGGACAGGGACACAGTGATCGACCATCGCCACGGTGGTGAGGCCGGCGGTTTGAGCGGTCGCCCGCTGCTGGCAAGGAGCACGGCAACCATCGGCCTGCTTGCGGAGCATCTGCAGGGGGCTGTGCCAATCATCGGTATTGGCGGGATCAGCAAGGGTAGCGATGCCGTGATGAAGCTGCACGCAGGCGCGAGTCTGGTGCAGATTTACACGGGCCTGATCTATCGCGGTCCACGTCTGATCAAGGAATGCGTCAACGCCATGCGCTACATGAACGAGCCGGTTCGAGCGGTGCCCGAAGAACTCGCAGACGAGATCACGGCCGAGTAGGGTGCTTGCGTCCGATGACCGTAGCCGCCGAGAATAGGGGCGGCTGCTCCCATGCCCACGACGAGGCAGGTACAGAACACGGAGAGGTGGCAGAGCGGTCGAATGCGGCGGTCTTGAAAACCGTTGGCCCGCAAGGGCCCGGGGGTTCGAATCCCTCCCTCTCCGCCATATTCAAAACAGGGGATCGAACCCCCGGACAGACAAGTCGGTTCGATTGCCGGAGCGGAGCGCAGGCAACGCGCCGCCGCGGAGCGGCAAGAAATCCCTCCCTCTCCACAGCATCCGACCAAGCCAATCGCGTGCCGCCGGTTCCCGGATTGGCGCGGTATACTGGTTTCAGTGGAAATCGATCAGTTTCGTCTGGGCGTTGTCCACGCTAATGGCGACGTGTCAGATCAACGTAGCGCCGACGTAACTCTTTCACGGCGAGGCACCATGCACGGCTTGTCAGAGAGTATCGATCCAGAGTTTCTGTTGCGCCGTCGGCTCATGCTGAGCGGCGAGGTGTCACCGCATTCCCCGTTTCCACTGGACTGGTCCAGCGCTCAGGAGGCCGTCGTCCTGTTGGCGCTGATGCGGCGGGCGGCGGGCTATACCGTGCTGCTGACGCGGCGTAGCGAGAATCTGCCGCATCATGCAGGCCAGGTCAGTCTGCCGGGTGGTCGAGTGGAGGCAGAGGACAACGGTTTGATCGATACGGCCTTGCGCGAGGCCTGGGAGGAAGTTGGCCTGGCCGCGAATCGGGTGGAGCCCCTCGGCCACCTGGGTCCGTTTCAGACCGGAACGGGGTTCATTGTGCATACCGTTCTCGGAATCGTGACAGACCCCCCGATGCTGACACCGGACCCAAGGGAAGTCGCAGCCGTTTTCGAGGTCCCGCTGGAGATCGTGCTCGACGCGACACGCTACCAGCAGCACCTGGTGCGCCGTGGTGAGAAGACGTATCCCGGCGTCGCCATCGACTTCGAGGAGCACCGAATCTGGGGCGCCACGGCGTGTATTCTGCGCTGCCTGATGGATGCCATGGCACCAATCAAGTATTAACCGAGCCGGCCGGAGTTTCGCTGGGCCTCGAATCAAGCCATTATGCTGCCGAGATTAGCCGATCCCCGGCAGGCGGACGCGGGAATAAATCAAGTCTTCTGGATGTGAATTTCATGAACCGAGTGAACCGTTCGTTTTCAGTTAATCTGCTTGTCTTCGCTTTTTTCACGGGGCTGATGTTCCTGGTCGCGCCTGTTGCGCAGGCGATGGATGACGAGGTCGCGGGCACGGAAGTGGAGGTGTCCGAGGCGGAGCGAGAGCAGGCCGAGGCGGAAGCCGCCCGTGACGAGCGACGGCAGCGGAACGTGTTTCCGCTGCCGCCGGGTGATGTCGATGTGGTGGGCGAGATCCAGATCGTCGAGGCCCGCGACGAGGACACCTTGCTTGATATTGGCCGTCGTTACGGCATTGGCTTTGAAGCCATGCGCATGGCCAATCCGGGCGTCGACATCTGGATTCCCGGCGAGGGCACCGAGGTAGTGATACCGAGCCGCTATGTGTTGCCACCCGGGCCGCGCAGGGGCCTGGTGATCAACCTGCCGGAGATGCGGATTTACTACTACCCGGAACCGAAGGCGGGTGAACGGCCGATGGTTGAAACCTACGCCGTCAGCGTGGGGCGCATGGACTGGGGCACGCCGATCGGGACGACCCGGGTCACCGGCCACGTCAAGGATCCGGCCTGGTATCCGCCGGCATCCGTGCGCGAGCGGCATGCCAATGAAGGACGGACGCTGCCGCGGGTTGTCGACCCGGGTCCGGACAACCCGCTTGGTGGTTATGCGATCGGTCTGGATATTCCCAGCTATTTCATTCATGGGACCAACCGGCCAGCCGGTGTTGGCATGCGCGTAACGCACGGCTGTATACGCATGTTCCCGGAGGACATTGAATACATCTTCAACCGGCTGCCGCGCGGTACCGAAGTCCGGATCATGAACGAGCCGTACAAGGTTGGCTGGGCCTCGGGCCAGCTGTTTGTTCAGGCATTCCCTCCGATGGAGGAGGACGACATCGACGACGCCGAGGCCTACAGGAAGGCTGTGCAGGCACTGGTCAAGGTGTTGGAACGGCAGCCGGCCGACGGGAAAGTTGATCGCGACCAACTTCGAGCCGCGATCCAGACGCGGAATGGTCTGCCGGTGGCGATCCTCGAGGAGCCGGAACGCGACATGCGCAATGTGGCGACAGCGCCGGATCTGCTCTGGTAGGAAAATCCCGAAAATTCGGCAGTCGAATAAAAAGCCCCGCGTTAGCGGGGCTTTTTATTGATCCTGAGTAAGGCAGTCTTACTTCATCATGGATTCTTCGAACATGCGATCGATCTTCTGATTCAGTTCGTCAATCCTTTCGCTGTTCCGGTTGGCACGGTTCTGCGCGGAGGTGGCAGTGCGATTTGCCTCAGCCGCATCGGTCCGGGCCTGGTTAGCGGTAGAGAGGGCTTCGTCAGCCTTGGCATTCACGTCTTCCAGCGTCAGGCCATCGTCGGCGGTGGATGCGCAGCCAACGACGACTGCCATGGCAGCGCCCAGGGCGGAAAGCTTCAGCAGCTTCTTCAAGCTATCGGTCATTTCACTGTCTCCTTGCATTTCAACTTTGTTGTCGTGCCGGTCTCCCGTGACCAGCAACTCGAGATCATTCTAGGACCAATAACGCACCTTGCAAAGGTATTCTGGCGATATATGGACAAATCAGCGTGAATTTGGAAAAAACAAGGCAATTCTGTTACCGGATAGCGACATTCTGCGGCCCTGGTCAGCTACCGAACGATGACACGCGTCCCGATTCTGACCATATCGAACAGTTCCTCGATCTGCGTATCGGTCAACGCAATACAACCGCGCGTCCAGTCCGACACGGCATGAACGTTCGCGTCCGCTTCGCCAACGCCATGAATGCCGATGTGACCACCCAGCGGGGTAGTCTGCGGCGGTACCCGGTTTGCGCGCAGGGAGTCGGTTACCTTCAGGAACTGATCTATGTCCAGCCGGCCGTTGGCGTAGGCGAGCCGGGTATGTTCGAAATCCGGAAAATCCAGGCCCAGGAATATATGGAACCGACTGTTCTCGTTGATCCAGTGAATGCGGAATTCACCCAACGGCGTGGTGTTATCCCCGCGGCTGCGCATCGTTGAGGTCCCGCCACGACCGATTGCCGCGCCATTGAACGTCCGCACCACGACATCACCATCATGCACCTGGACTACCTTTTTCGTGGTGTCCACCAGCACCCAGCGTTCGGCGCCTGCCGGTGACAGGGCAGGGACAGAAAGCAGGGCGAGTAGCAGAAGCAGGCGGAACGCTGCGTAGTCCAGGCGCATCAATGCATGTCTCCGGAGGCGGCGAGAAAATCATGAACGGCGTGTTCGTCAAATGGCCAGTCAAGTTCGTGTGCGGTGCCGGCCAGCACCGGAATCCGCAGACCGTATTGCGCCATCAGTCGATCGTCGCTGCTGATGTCGATCAGGACGTAGCGTTCACTGAGCCCGCAGGCGACAAGCACGCCTTCCGCCTGCTCACAGAGGTGGCAGTGCTCGGTACCGAAAAGCACAAGATCGATGGCGTTCCCGCTCATGACTCCCGACCGTATCAAGGCATGAATCGCGCGTCCTGTCAGCCTTTTACCACCGGAATCCAGATTTGGCCAGAAATGAACCGACCCATCCGGGTCGGTTCAACGGCAGGGGAGTCATTCGGAGTTGCCTCGCAATCAGCAGTCGCCGATCCGTTCCCCGGAGATTTCGGTGAAAATCTGCATACCGCCATCCGGGTCATCGCCTGGCTGCATTCCGGTTGCCCCCGGGGGCATCATGTCGAGCTGCATTTGCCCTTCAACCGTGTCGCCGTAAAAACTGTAGTTGCCGGTAACCTCGGCACCCTGACCTTCCAGATCACAGGTCATCCGAAAGTCCATTGAATCGCTGCTGACATTGGTGTCGGCAACCTGGCATTCACCAACGCTGCTGAGGAGGGTTTCTTCCACCGATTCGATGTCTGACTCTGTCAGGCATTCTCGATCGGTATGACTCTGCTCCGGCATGGCCTGCCCGCCTTTCATGTTGATGGTGGTCGCGAACTCCCATTCTCCGGGGGTAACGTTCGGCGTTTCAGCCATCAGACCCAGCGGCATCGCGAGCACCGTCATGGCGGCCAATCGGGTCATCGTCTGCATCGTGCTCCTCCTTGCTGCTTTTATCGTCGAACACAAGCCATTGGAACTGCGACCATCCCGACCCGTCGAGGGTTCACGGTGGATAATTCTCCCGTGCCGCCTTGCAGCTGTCCGTAATGCCCCAGGTTTGGCGCCAGGCCCCGGCGCTAACGGGAAAGCACCAGATGCCCGGGGACGAAACCGGTCTCGGGAACGGACGTGCGAACAAGTCCGCGTTTCCTTACACTTCCGATCCCTGCGCGCCATCAGATGATTCCCGACATGCAATCCTTTCCTGCCCATCGCCTGAGCGTCGCGCCGATGATGGAGTGCACCGACCGCTTCGCGCGTTACCTGCTGCGGCTGATCTCCCGACATTGCCTTCTGTACACCGAGATGGTGCCGGCGGCGGCCATTGCCCACGGCAAGCATGCACAGTTTCTGCCGTTTCATGCCGCCGAGCATCCGGTGGCCGTGCAGTTTGGCGGCAGCAGTGAGGACGAACTGGCCGAGTGCGCACGCTGGGCGGAACGCTATGGCTA
>SKGQ01000084.1 GCA_007117515.1 Ectothiorhodospiraceae bacterium
GAAGAAACCGACAAGCCGATGATGTTCTGGATGAAGGAGTTGGACCGCTGAAATTCAGCGGTCCGTTTTACGTGTAATGTTTTAGGTTTTAGGCGACTTAAAACATTAAACGTAAAACCTAAAACGCTTTACATCCCTCCCATCAACACCAGAAACGCCAACACGCCGGTCAGTGCGTGCAGCGCCACCAGGCCCAGGAACGGGGCTTCATTGCGGCGGTGTACGGCCAGCATGAAGCCGCCGCCGATGGCGGGCAGCAGGAACAGAAAGAAGGCGCTGTTGAACCATAGATTTTCCGGGCCGGTGAACACCCGATAACCGAGCAGGGTGATGGCTGCCATCGCGACGCCGCCGTGCAGGGCCGGCAGTGGCCAGCCCAGGTGGCCGCGTTTGGTGCCCAGCCAGGCGAGACTGGCACCGAGGGCGATGGTGGTCGCGAAGAATCCGACAAGCACAAGATTCATGACTGGCAGGTCCCGGACTGGATCTGATGCCGGCGTTCCTCATCCGTCGGGCGCTCGAAGTGCTGCAACTGGAAGTCGAGTACGGCGGTATCCGCCTCCGAGGGGTCGCGGCCCTCCGCAGACCGTTTCTGCAGCCGCTGGCGCAATGTCTGCTCCGGTGCATCACAGTACAGCAGACGCCACGGGCAGCTCTGCGACGTGGCAAGCTGCCGGAACAGGTCCCGCTCAGCGCGTTTCAGGCATGCCGCATCGATTATCACGGTCCAGCCAGCGGCAAGCAGTTGGGCCGCCTTGCTTTCCAGGGCCGCATAGGTGGCCTGACTGGCGTCCTTGCCATAGAGCGCGCCGGCCACCGGAGAGCCTGTGCGTGCCTGCGCATCCAGACCGAACAGCCGTTTTCGTTCCACGTCCGAACGCAGCCGGACTGCGCCCAGGCGCTCGGCCAGTGCCAGTGCCTCGGTGGACTTGCCGCTGCCGGACAGACCGCAGGTGGTGATCAGTTCTGGTGTCGGTGGTCGGCAATACTGCCCGGCCAGGTTCAGATAACGGTTGCGCCGCGTGATCCCGGCTTCTCGGTCCTGCTCCGATCGACTCTGGTCGTTCAGGTTGATGGTATGGATCTTGGCTCGAATCAGCGCCCGGTAGCATTGATACAGGCGCAGATCCACGAGCCCTTCATGGTCGCCGCTCGCATCCAGATACCGATTCAGGAAACGTGTTGCCAGATGCGGCGTGCCGCGGTCGTCCAGGTCCATGAGCAGGAAGGCGATGTCCGCCATTACGTCCATCCAGCGCAGGCGTGCGTCGAACTCGATGCAGTCGAAGGCGACAGCGCGGTCGTCGATCAGGGCGATGTTCTCCAGATGCAGATCGCCGTGGCCCTCGCGCACGAGACCGGCGGCCAGGCGGTGTCGTAGTCGCGGACGCAGTGCGGATATGGCTCCGGGGAACTGGCTGAGGACCGCCTCCGGCACCGTGACGCCGAATGCTTCGAGTTGCTGCAGGTTGGCCAGCATGGGTTCGATCAGTGGCTCGGGGTCGGCCAGCCAGTCCGGCAGCTCGGCACTTGCGGTTCGCGCATGGAATGCGGCGACCGTGTCGGCAAGCTGTTCCAGATGTCTCGGTTCCAGTTCGCCACGAGCCAGCACCCGGTCGAGCCGCTGCTCCTGTGGAAAGCGCGCCATGCGGACCGCGTAGTCGAGCGTCTCGCCGTCGCCATCCAGTTGCGGTGCATCGATGCTGCCGCTCAACCGCACCACCGCCTGATAGATGGACGGCGCCAGTCGCCGGTTCAGCCGCAGCTCGTCCTCGCAGGCAACGCGACGGCGGTCCAGGTTGGTGAAATCCAGAAAGCCCAGATCCAGCGGTTTTTTCAGTTTGAAGACCTGATCACCGACGAGGAGCAAACTGGAAATATGTGTCTCGATTCGCTCGACTGTGGCCCGGTCACCGGCCAGGCGTTCAGCGAGGCCCGCGACCAGTCGGCGATGCTGTGTCATGGCCAGGGGCTCGGTCATTGGTATTCAGCCCAGCTCTGCGCGCAGCGCGGTGATCACCGGTGCGGTACGTGGCCGGACGCCGCGCCAGAGAAAGAACGATTCGGCCGCCTGTTCCACCAGCATGCCGAGGCCATCGATGATGGTCGTCGCTCCTTGTTCCGCCGCCCAGTGCTGGAAGGCGCTGCGTTCCGCGCCATAGGCCATCTCCTGCACCGCGCCGCCGTCGGCGAGCAGTCCGTCGGGCAGTGGCGGCATGCCGCCGTCGAGTCCTGCAGACGTGCCATTGATGATCAGATCGAAGGGGTGTTCGGCGGCGAGATCGGGAAATGACAGCGCATGCCGGGTCACGCCATGACACAGGGGCAGCAGGCCCTCGGCCTTGCTCACGGTGCGATTGGCGATCACCAGTTCCAGAGGGACCTGTTCCACCAGGGGCATCAGGATGCCCCGCACCGCGCCGCCAGCGCCCAGGATCAGGATCCGGTGTCCGCGCAGTATCAGGTCGTGATTCACTGTCAGGTCCCGTAGCAGGCCGACCCCATCGGTGTTATCGCCCTCCAGTCGTCCGTCCTCGTGGCGGATCAGGGTGTTCACGGCGCCCGCATGTTCGGCGCGGGCGGTACGCAGATCAGCCAGACGCCAGGCGTCCTGTTTGAACGGCACGGTCACATTCAGTCCGCGCCCGCCATCCTCAAAGAACCCGCGGACCGTGTCGGCGAAGGTATTCTCCGTGGCCTCCAGCCGGCCGTATTCCAGCGCCTCACCGGTCTGCTCGGCGAACCGGGCATGAATGAAGGGTGAGCGGCTGTGTGCGATGGGATTACCGATAACGGCGTATTGGTCGGGCATGAGAGCTCCATGGGCAGGTGCGCGGGTCCGCCGAGCATAGAGCGCCTGGAGGCTGCGGTTCAACGTCAGCGGGAAGGACCGATCAAGCGAAGATCAGCAGCATGATCTGGAAGAAGATGATGGACAGGATGCCGCCGGCCGGCAGCGTCACGATCCAGGACAGGAAGATGCTGCGGACCACGGACAGATTGAGGGCCGCGATGCCGCGAGCCAGCCCTACACCAAGGACCGCGCCGACCAATGTGTGGGTGGTCGAGACCGGAATGCCCAGCCCCGAAGCAGTGACCACGGTGCCGGCGGCCGCCAATTCGCAGGTGAAGCCGCGGCTGGGCGTGAGCTGGGTGATTTCCTTGCCCACGGTGGCAATGACGCGATAACCGAGTGTCAGCAGGCCGACGACGATACCGCAGGCCCCGAGCAGCAGCACCCATATGGGGACTCCAGCCTCGGACGTGACCTCACCGGATTGCACCACGGCCAGTACCGCGGCCACCGGACCGATGGCATTGGCGACGTCATTGGAGCCGTGGGCAAATGCCATGGCGCAGGCAGTAACCACCATCAGCACCGCGAAGATGCGCTCGACGTTGGCGTAGTGGAAGCGACGGTCCAGGCGCGGATCAATCGGAATCCGGTCGATAATCAATTTGCCGATGAAGGCCATCGCGCCACCGATGACGACGGCAATGGTGTAGGACTGCGGGATGGTCAGGTTCAGCCCAACGTGCGTCAGGCCCTTCATCAGTGTCATCAACGACATGATGAAGCCGGTCAGGAAGATGTAGAGCGGCACGTACCGGCGTGCTTCACTGATCGGGTCGCGGCGGTCGAGGATCAGCCACTGCACGCTGCGGAACAGCAGATACGCGGCGACGCCGGCAAGCAGTGGTGAGATCACCCAGCTCATTGCGATAGAGCCGATCACCGGCCACTGCACGGCGCCCCAGCCCAGTCCGGCTATGGCAAAGCCGACGATGGCACCGACGATGGAATGGGTGGTCGACACCGGCCAGCCCATGTTCGAGGCGATGGCCAGCCAGGTTCCGGCGGCAAGCAAGGCCGCAAGCATGCCGAAGATAAGCTGCTCCGGTTTGCCCTCCAGCAACCCGACCTCGATGATTCCGGAGCGTATGGTGTTGGTGACCTCGCCGCCGGCCAGCACGGCCCCGGCAAACTCGAAGATGGCGGCGATGATCACCGCCTGCTTGATGGTCAGGACCCGCGAGCCCACCGAGGTCGCCATGGCGTTGGCGACATCGTTGGCGCCAATGCCATAGGCCATGAACAGGCCAAAGATGGCCGCCAGGATCAGATAAATCAGTCCGTATTCCATCAGCCCTTCATGCCCTTGAAGTGGTTACCGACGTGCCAGCGTTGCGGCTACTTGGCGAGGGTCATCTGCAGGCGCGAACCCACCCGCTGCGCGAGATCGGCGAGTCCGCCGATCTGTTCAATGACCCGGTAGAGGAACATCACATGCACTGGCGCCAGCGTTTCTTCCTGCTCGAGCAGCAGGGCCCTCAACTCGATCTGCAGGTTGTCGGTTTCCTTTTCCACCCGGTCCAGCTCTTCAAGCAGGGCCTCGACCACGTCCACTTCCGAGCCGCGGAACCCCGTTTCCACCAGCTCGTCCAACTCGTCCACGGTTTTCTTCGCCTGGCGTGCAGCGTCCACCGAGCGATCCACGAACTGCATGAACGGTTTGACGATGGCGGCCGGCAGCGTCATGCGCCGGCCAAGTACGATGCCGGCGATATCCTTGGCCTTGTTCGCGATCTTGTCCTGCAGGCGCAGGAGTTCCAGCAGATCGCGGCGATCCACCGGTAGAAACAGGGTGCGCGGCAGGTCCATGCGCAGCGCCTGTTTCATCGTGTCGGCTTCGTCCTCAAGCCGGGCGATCTCCTTGTAGACGCTCTCGACCGCCTCGAAGTCCTCGCGTTCCACCGCTTCGAACAGCGGTCGCAGCTGTCCGGCACACTCCACGACCTTGGTGACGTGTTCCTGCAGTGGCCGGATCGGGGAAGTCCCGAAGATGCCGGAAAAGTAGCTCTTGCCAATCATCGCGCTGCGCCTGTAACGAAAATGCCACAAAGGCCCGGAGTATAGGTGAAAGAGTTTCCGCACCCAAAGATTCCCATCGGGGCTGGCGGTGCACTGCGTTGATGGCCCCGGCCTTCGCAGCAGGCTTCGGAGATGGTCGTCTCAGTCGCTGTTTGCCTCGCGTAACCAGCGTGCGGCGCGAACTGCGAAGTAGCTGAGAATGGCGTCCGCGCCGGCCCGCTTGAAGCCAGTCAGGGCTTCAAGCACACAGTCACGTTCATCGAGCCAGCCATTATCGGCTGCCGCCATCAGCATGGCGTATTCGCCGCTGACCTGGTACGCCATGGTCGGTACGCCGAACTCGTCCTTTACCCGGCGAATGATGTCGAGATAGGGCAGGCCCGGCTTGACCATGATCATATCGGCACCTTCCTGCAGGTCCAGCGCCACCTCGCGCAGGGCCTCGTCGCCGTTGGCCGGGTCCATCTGATAGCTGTGCTTGCCGCCGCCGCCCAGATTGCCGGCGGAACCAACCGCATCGCGGAAAGGGCCGTAGAAACTGGATGCATACTTGGCCGCATAGGAGAGGATGCGGACGTTATGGAAGTCGGCTGCCTCCAGTGATTCGCGGATGGCACCGATGCGACCGTCCATCATGTCCGATGGTGCCACCACATCGGCGCCCGCCTCGGCGTGGCAAAGGGCCTGCCGCACCAGCACGTCGACGGTGGCGTCGTTGACCACATAGCCGTTGCCATCGATCAAGCCATCCTGGCCATGGCTGGTGTACGGATCCAGCGCCACGTCGGTGATCACGCCCAGATCCGGAAAGTGCTCCTTGATGCTGCGGACCACCCGCGGCACCAGGCCATCCGGATTCCAGGCTTCCCTCGCGTCCTCGCTCTTTCGGTCGGCGGCAATCACCGGGAACAGGGCGATGGCCGGAATGCCAAGCGCGGTCACGGTTTTCAGTTCCTGCAACAGGAGATCAAGGCTCAGCCGCTCGATGCCCGGCATCGAGGCCACCGCCTCGCGCCGGTTATCGCCCTCGAGTACGAACATCGGGTAGATCAGGTCGTCGGCGCTCAGCTGGTGCTCCCGCATCAGGCGGCGGGAGAAAGCATCACGCCGCATCCGGCGCATACGAATCCCTGGAAAATCCGGGCTTACGGCTCTGCTCATGACATGGCTCCCATTGCGTCGTCGTCTGATTCCGGGTGCTCAGTCACGGGTGTCCACCTCGCGCAGCCGGTGTTCGGCCCATTCAAGCACCCGCTGGACCCGGGGCGAGGCAAGTTTATGTGCTGTCGGGAAATTCACCCAGCGGAAGTCCTGATGCTCAGGTCTGCCCAGTTCGGGGTTTACGCCAAGCACGACATCGCGGGTGGCGGTGCGGGCCAGGTAGTAACGCGCAATCTTGCCCTGGGCGTAGGGTCCGGTTTCGACATAATCATGGCCGAAGGCGAAATCCAGATCGGTGATCCCGGTTTCCTCCTCGACTTCGCGGAGCGCACCCTGAATCGGCGTCTCGCCGCGTTCCACCTGGCCTTTGGGGGAATCCCAGTATTGGTATGCGCGAAGCAGCAGGCAGCGCCAGTCGTCGGCTTCGAACCGCACCACCACAACGCCGGCGGATAGAGTTCGGATGCGGCGACGCTGGCTCATGGTATCTACTCTGAACCGTCCTGATGGTACGCGGGGCTGAGTTCGTGCACGGCGCTGATCATTGCGCCGGCATGTTCCGGCATGACCTCCGGATGAATCCCGTGGCCGAGGTTGAACACATGTCCGCTGCCGTGACCGTAACTTGCCAGGGTTTCGGCGACCTTCTCGCGAATGGTCTCAGGAGAAGCATAGAGCACGCTGGGGTCGAGATTTCCCTGGAGCGCGACGCGGTCTCCGACGCGCCGCCGCGCCTCGCCCAGATTCTGCGTCCAGTCGATGCCCAGACCGTGTGCCCCGGAGTCGGCCATGGATTCCAGCCAGGCGCCGCCGTTCTTGGTGAAGAACACCACCGGCACCTCGCGACCGTCATATTGCCCGTGTAGCCCGGCAATGATGCGTTTCGCGTAGTGCAGGGAGAATTCGCGATAGGTCTCCGGCGTCAGCACACCGCCCCAGGTGTCGAATATCATCAATGCCTGGGCACCGGCTTCAATTTGCGCATTCAGGTAAGCGGTGACCGAATCCGCCAGTACGCCGAGCAGGTGGTGCATCAGATCAGGTCGGTCGTAGAGCATGGCCTTGCAGTGGGCGAAGTTCTTGCTGGAGCCGCCCTCCACCATGTAGGTGGCCAGGGTCCATGGACTGCCGGTGAAGCCGATCAGCGGCACTCGACCCTTGAGCGCGCGACGGATCGTGCTGACGGCGTCGGTGACGTAATGCAGTTCGCCGGCCGGGTCCGGTGCCGTCAGCGCTTTCACGGAACGTTCATCGCGTACCGGCCGCTCAAATTTGGGGCCTTCGCCCTGGACGAAGTACAGGCCCAGACCCATGGCGTCAGGGATGGTGAGGATGTCGGAGAACAGAATCGCCGCGTCCAGCGGGAAACGTTCCAGCGGCTGCAGGGTGACCTCGCAGGCCAGTTCGGTGTTCTTGCACAGGTCCAGAAAACTGCCGGCCCTGGCCCGCGTTGCCCGGTATTCCGGCAGATAACGTCCGGCCTGACGCATCATCCATACCGGCGTGCGTTCCGTCGGCTGCCGCAGCAGGGCACGAAGCAGGAGGTCGTTCTGGAGTTCGCTGGCTGCGGTCACGGATGATCCTTCTGCTTTGCGGAGAACGGAAAAGGCCGGGGTTTGTTGAGCCCCGACCTCCCCATAAAACCTAAAACGTTAGGCCTTAAACAGGTTCAGACGCCAAGGTAATTCAGGATGCCCTTCGCCGCTTCCCGCCCCTCATAAACCGCAGTCACAACGAGATCCGAGCCGCGCACCATGTCGCCGCCGCTGAAGACCTTCGGGTTCGCGGTCTGACCGAACAGTTTTTCGTCCTTGTTGATGGTCACGCGATCGCGATCATCCAGTGCGATCTCGTGTTCGGCGAACCACTCGGCCGGACTGGGGCGGAAGCCGAAGGCAATGATCACCCTGTCCGCCGGAATCACTTCCTCGGTCCCAGGGACTGCTTCCGGCCGCTGACGGCCGCGTTCGTCCGGCTCGCCAAGCTGGGTGGTGACCACCTTGACACCTTCCACCTTGCCGTCACCGACGATTTCCACCGGCTGCCGGTTCCACAGGAACTCGACGCCTTCTTCCTTGGCGTTCATTACCTCGCGCCGGGAGCCGGGCATGTTCTCCTCGTCCCTCCGGTAGGCGCAGGTGACGCTGGTGGCGCCCTGGCGCACCGAGGTGCGGTTGCAGTCCATGGCGGTATCGCCACCGCCCAGCACCACGACCCGCTGGCCCTTCATGTCGACGAAATCGGCCGGATCCTTCTCGTAACCCAGTTCACGATTGATGTTCGAAACCAGGAACGGCAACGCCTCGTGCACGCCCTGCAGATCCTCGCCCGGGAAACCACCACGCATGTAGGTATAGGTACCCATGCCGAGGAACACGGCATCGTACTCGTCCATGAGCTGCTTGAACGGGATGTCCTCTCCGATCGTGACGCCGAGACGGAATTCCACGCCCATACCTTCCAGAATCTCCCTACGCGTGCGCACGATGTGCTTTTCGAGTTTGAACGGCGGGATACCGAAGGTCAGCAGGCCGCCGATTTCCGGATACTTGTCGAAAACGACCGGCTGCACGCCGTTGCGCACCAGAATGTCGGCGGCACCGATCCCGGCGGGACCCGCGCCGACCACCGCGACTTTCTTGCCGGTCTTGACCACGCCGGACAGATCCGGCCGCCAGCCGGCCTTGAAGGCCTCGTCGGTGATATAGCGTTCTATGGAGCCGATGGTCACCGCGCCGAAACCGTCGTTCAAGGTGCAGGCACCTTCGCAGAGCCGGTCCTGCGGACAGACCCGGCCACACATCTCCGGCAGCGAATTGGTCCGATGCGCCAACTCGGCTGCCTCGAAAAGATTGCCCTCGGCCACCAGTTGCAGCCAGTTCGGGATGTAGTTGTGAACCGGGCATTTCCATTCGCAATAGGGATTGCCGCAGTCCAGACAACGGTCGGCCTGGGCCTGCGCGGTTTCCTTCTCGAAGTTGCCGTAGATCTCGCCGAACTTGCGGATGCGGACCTGGACCGGTTCCTTCTCCGGATCCTGCCGCGGGACTTCGATGAACTGAAAATTGTTACCCATGAGCTCTCGTCAACACTGTTCTGGCGCGGCGGCGGGGCCACGCGGTAAAGGTTGTCTCGCCAAGGCGCGGACTAGGCCGCCGCGCGCAGCGTCTGCAGGATACCTTGAAGATCGCTGGCTTTCGGCTTGACCAGCCAGAAACGGCGCAGGTAATCGCGGAAGTTATCCAGGATTTCCTGACCCCACTCGCTACCGGTTTCATCCACGTATTCGCGGATCATGCCCTTGAGGTAATTGCGATGCGCCTCCATTGGCTCCGACCGCACCCGATGGATGTCGATGAGTTCGTGGTTGTAGCGATCCACGAACTCATTTTCCATATCCAGGACGAATGCGAAGCCACCGGTCATACCGGCGCCGAAGTTGAGGCCGGTTTCACCCAGCACGCAGATAACGCCCCCGGTCATGTACTCGCAGCCGTGATCGCCGACGCCTTCGATGACCGCATGGGCGCCGGAGTTGCGCACCGCAAAGCGTTCGCCGCCGGTGCCGGCTGCAAACAGTTTGCCGCCAGTGGCGCCATACAGGCAGGTGTTGCCGATGATCGTCGTCTCGCGGGAATCAAAGCTGCTGCCAGCTGGTGGATGAATGACAAGTTTGCCACCGGCCATGCCCTTGCCCACGTAATCGTTGGCATCGCCCTGCAGGTGCATGTTCAGACCCGGTGCGTTCCAGACACCAAAGCTCTGACCGGCGCTCCCGGTCAGGCGCAGCACCAACGGAGCATTCTCCATGCCGGCACTACCATGGGCGCGGGCGATCTCGCCGGATAGCCGGGCACCGATGGAGCGATTGAAGTTCTTCACTTCGTAGTGGAACTCGCC
>SKGQ01000117.1 GCA_007117515.1 Ectothiorhodospiraceae bacterium
GGCGCGGTGCCGGTTCGGTAGTCAGGGCTACCGGGCCGGTGACGCAACGCCGCCAGGGGCCAAAACCGGCCGGGCCCCTTGGGGTGGGCCGCATTTTTCCCGACTGCTGCGTTGCGCCGCTTGACCGCAGAACGACTGCGACGCTGCGCAGCGCGCCTTGCCTCGGAAAAAATGCGGACTCCAACGCAGGCGTGCGAATAAATCAGTGTTTCCCTGGGGATAGCGTTTTTGGTCAACGCTGACTACCATTGCCACAGTGCCAACAAATAAACATAAGATTATCAAAAACCGTAAGAACGTTTATTTTACTTAATAGGTCGTCCACTGCGACCCTTTGCAATCTGTCCGTTTTTCAAACCCTTGGATATTTACAACTATGTCGAGTCAGGACACGAAGACCACTCGCCTGGCGGATATCGCCACGGCAATGACGGCAGTCACGGAAGCCGCCGCGATCTCTGCTTCCCGCTGGATCGGGCTCGGCCGCAAGGAAGATGGCGACGGCGCTGCTGTTGAAGCCATGCGTGCAGCCTTCAACGAACAGGCGATTGACGCCACGATCGTGATCGGCGAAGGCGAGAAGGATGAAGCACCGATGCTGTACAGCGGTGAGCGTCTGGGACTCGGCGGCCCGCAGGTGGATATCGCAATCGACCCGGTCGAAGGCACCACATTGCTGGCCAAGGGCATGCCCGGCGCCATTGCCGTGCTGGCAGCCGCACCGGCCGATACCATGTTCCGTCCCGGTCCGGCCTTCTACATGAACAAGCTGGTGGTGCCGCCGGCGGCGCGGGGCGCGATTGATCCAAACGCCCCGGTGGAAGCGCAGCTCAAGGCCCTGGGCAAAGCCGTCGGCAAGCCCGTGTCGCAGCTCCGGGTGTTCGTGCTGGAGCGGCCACGCCACGAAAAGCTGATCGCCGAGATTCGCGCGGCCGGAGCGTCCTGCCGGCTGGTCAGCGACGGCGACGTGCTTGGCAGTCTGTTCGCCGTTCTCGGTGACCGGGTGGACGCCCTCATGGGTGTCGGTGGCACACCGGAAGGAGTGATCTCAGCCTGTGTCGCAAGGGCACTTGGCGGCGATATGTTCGGCATGATGGCGCCGCAGAGCGACGAGGAAAAAGCCAAGGTAGAGGAATTCGGCCTAAAGCCCGGGCAGATTCTGACCAGGGACGAGCTGGTCTCATCTGATGAGGTGATTTTCGCGGCCACCGGTATCACGGGTGACGACATGCTGGGTGGTGTGCGCAAGGTCAATGGCCGCACCCGAACCGAGACCCTGCTGATCGGTGGGGGAAATCAGATGCTACGCTGGGTTACAACGGATCGGTTGTTGAACGACTGAACGGCAGGTTTTCTGGTCGCGGCGTCACCGGCGTTGCGACCAGCCTGTTTTCGGGGAAGATTTTCGGCGGCACCGCCACGGGCGGCGCCGGGCACGACAAGCGTACGGTGACCGGACCACACAAGAGTTGGCACCGGGCGGGTCGCAACCGCCACAAAGTGATCACGACATGAATTTCACCAGCCCGGCCACCGATGCCTGGCTGGCGACGCCGAGCCGACTCCAGCAGTCGGTTCGGCTGTCTTTATTTATTCAACTGGAGGTTTTCCAACATGCGTTATGTACCGAAACATGCCGATGAACTGCGGGCAACGGCCAGGGCCATGGTAGAGCCCGGCAAAGGCGTCGTGGCGCTGGATGAAAGCAACGCCACCTGCACCAAGCGGTTCGAAGACGTCGGTGCCCAGTCCAGCGAAGAGACACGCCGTCAGTACCGGCAGCTGCTGATCACCGCCCCCGAGGCGCAGAAATACATCAGCGGTGCCATTCTGTTCGACGAAACCATCCGTCAGTCAGCCGACGACGGCACCCCGTTCGTCAAGGTCCTGAAGGATCGCGGCCAGATTCCCGGCATCAAGGTCGATACCGGTGCCAAGGATCTGCCGGGCGGTCGTGGCGAAAAGATGACCGAAGGTCTGGACGGTCTGCGTGAACGCCTCGTCGAGTACTACGACATCGGCGCCCGCTTTGCCAAGTGGCGTGCGGTGATCACCATCGGCGATGGCCTGCCGACCATCGGCTGCTACAAGGCCAATGCCCATGCCCTGGCCCGTTATGCTGCGCTCTGTCAGGAAGCCGGTATCGTGCCGATGATCGAGCCGGAAGTACTGATCTCCGGTGATCACAGCATCGAGCGCTGCCAGGAAGTCACCGAGGAAAACCTGCGCATCGTGTTCCGGGAACTGGCGGAGCAGGAAGTCATGCTCGAAGGTACGATCCTCAAGACCTCGATGGTCATCTCCGGGCTCAAGGCAAAGAACCGCGCCGGTGTCACCGAAGTGGCCGATCGCACCGTCGAGACCCTGATGCGGACCGTTCCGCCAGCCCTGGGCGGCGTGGTGTTCCTGTCCGGTGGCCAGGGTCATGTGGAGTCCAGCGCCCACCTGAGTGCGATGAATCAGCGCTGGGGCGACAAGACGCCCTGGAACATGACCTTCTCCTACGCCCGCGCCCTGCAGCAGCCGGCGCTGGACATCTGGGGCCCGGACAACAGCAAGGTGAAGGAAGCCCAGCAAGCGTTCCTGACCCGGGCGAAGATGAA
>SKGQ01000010.1 GCA_007117515.1 Ectothiorhodospiraceae bacterium
TCCCGAATGCTGTGTTGCGCTGCTTGGCCGCAGAATGACTGCGGCCCTGCGCAGCGCGCCTTGCCTCGGAAAAAATGCGGACTCCAACGCAGGCGTGCGAATAAATCAGTGTTTCCCTAGTGGGATTCGGTGTTCCCTTTGGCCAGCAGTCTTGCCAACTCACTCTGACCGGTGCTCTCGGCAATCGTCGTCGCGGTGACGCCATTGCGATCACTGATGTCAGTGCGCGCGCCCAGATCCAACAGCGTCCGGACCATTTCCCGATGGCCGTTATGCACGGCGCGCATCAGCGGCGTCCAACCGTACACGTCCCGGCTGTCGGGGTCCGCGCCGAGAGCGACCAGTTCCCGCGCACCGTCTGAATGCCCCTTCGCCGCAGCCAGCATCAGCGGTGACCAGCCGTTGCTTACTTCGTGCCTGGCGTCGGCACCGGCCGCCACCAGCAGGCGGATCACCTCGGTATGGCCATTGACCGCCGCGTACATCAACGCCGTGCCACCCTTGGGATTGCTGGCATCGACCCTGGCACCGGCATCGAGCAACTGGTGGCAGATGCCGGCCTCACCG
This sequence comes from Ectothiorhodospiraceae bacterium, assembly GCA_007117515.1. GTDB lineage: Bacteria > Pseudomonadota > Gammaproteobacteria > Nitrococcales > Aquisalimonadaceae > Methylonatrum. Next base: position 568 of record SKGQ01000010.1, read on the forward strand.
CTCTCCGCAGCCCACATCAAGGCCGTCTTGCCGGCGAATTCGCCATCACCCGTAAGCGTATCCGGACCGCCGCCGGCGGCAAGCAGGGACTCAACCGCCGCCGAATCGCCGGCCCTGATCGCGTCGATCAAATCGGCGGCGGTGGCGGGAGCCCCCAGGCAACAGAGAATCAGCACCAGCGGGGCGAAAGCCGAGACGCGATACGTTATCATCGAGCACTTACCAGATGGCATCCGACGGAAATCCCGTACCGGTAGCGATAGCAGACCGGACCGCGCACGGCAAGCTGTCGGCGCCGCGGTTGTCAAATGGTTCTCGCAGATCGACAGGCTTCGCGACAGCGCCTGGCAGAAGGAGATTGCAATATGAGTACAGTCACACGCGGGCAGATCGAACAGGCAATTCAGTGCTGGACCGAGCCGCATCTCGGTCGGGATCTGGTCTCCGCGCGTTCCGTTCGCGAAATCGTGGTCGAAGATGGCGGTGCGGTAACGATTCACGTTGGCCTCGGGTTCCCGATGTCATCGGCAGCCCGACAGCAACTCGGTGGCGCGGTGCATGAACGCGTTAGTGCCATCGACGGCGTGACTTCGGTCAAGGTCCAGGTCGACTGCGAGGTCCGCGCCCACGGCGTGCATCGCAGTTCCGACTCGGTCAAGGGCGTCAAGAACATCATTGCCGTGGCCTCGGGCAAAGGCGGCGTCGGCAAGTCCACCTGCGCGGTCAATCTGGCTTTGGCCCTGTCTGCCGAGGGCGCTCGCGTCGGCATCCTGGACGCGGATATTTACGGGCCCAGCCAGCCGCGCATGCTCGGTATTTCGGGCAAGCCGGACTCCCCGGACGGAAAATCGCTCCAGCCGATGACCAATTACGATATCCAGTCCATGTCAGCCGGCTATCTGATCGATGAGGAAACGCCGATGATCTGGCGTGGCCCCATGGCCACCCAGGCACTGGAGCAATTGCTGCGCGAAACCAACTGGGATGATCTTGATTATCTTGTGGTGGATATGCCGCCGGGAACAGGTGACATTCAGCTGACGCTGTCGCAGAAAGTGCCGGTCAGCGGCGCGGTGATCGTGACCACGCCGCAGGATATTGCCCTGCTCGATGCCCGCAAGGGTTTGAAAATGTTCGAGAAGGTCAATGTGCCCGTGCTGGGTGTGGTGGAAAACATGAGTACGCACATTTGCAGCCAGTGCGGGCACGAGGAGCATATCTTCGGCGAAGGTGGCGGCGCCCGCATGGCGGAGCAGTACGACATCGATCTACTCGGTTCCCTCCCGCTGGACATCCGGATCCGGGAACAGGCCGATGGCGGCAAGCCGACGGTGGTTGCCGATCCGGACGGCGCGCTGGCCACCAGCTATCGGGAAATCGCGCGCAACATCGCCGCGCGCCTGTCCCTGCAATCCGAGGATTCGCCCAGCCGTTTCCCCAAGATCGTGGTCGAGAATACATAGCCATCAGGTCTGGCCTGGGTAGTGCTCATGTCTTGCCGCCCCAGGCCTTGAGCTTGCGTTACAGGGTTTTGCGACTGACCTGCAGGCGTCGCGCGGCTTCCGACTTGTTGCCGCCGACTGCCTCCAGGACCCGCAGGATATGACGGCGCTGGACCTCGGCAAGCGGCAGGTCCTCGGGATAGGTTGAGGTGCTGGCGGCCATACCTCCGTGCCCGGGGCGGGACGGGATGGCAGTCTCATGGAGGCAGTCCGGGAGGCTTTGCCCCAGAACCATCGCCCGCTCCACCAGATTCTTCAGCTCCCGCACATTTCCCGGCCACAGGTAACGCTGCAGTCGGGTGATTTCGGCATCGTCCGGCACAAATGCCGGCAGTTCGAGGCGATTCGAGAGTTCGTGACTGAACAGGCCGATCAGAGCCGGCAGGTCGCCGGGGCGCTCGCGCAGCGGGGGCAATTGCATGCGCAGCACGTTGATTCGATAATATAGATCCTCACGAAAATGACCGGTTTCCACCCCGTTGGCCAGCGATCGGTTGGTGGCGGCAATGATGCGCACGTCGACAGGAATTTCCCGCTCAGCGCCTAGGGAGACGCTGATTTATTCCCGCGTCTGCGCCCGAGTCCGGTTTTGCTCATCTGGCAAGGCGCGGTGCCGGTTCGGTAGCCGTCGCTACCGGGCCGGTGGCGTAACGCAGCCAGGGGCCAAAACCGGCCGGGCCCTTCGGGTTGGGCCGCATTTCGGCGGGCATCTCGCCAATTTCATCAAGAAACAGGGTGCCCCCGCTGGCGTAACCGGACCGTCCCTCACGGTCCTGCATCGCACCGGTGAAGGCGCCGCGGACATGGCCGAACAGTTCGCTCACCGGTCGGCAGGCAACCCGCTGCATTACGGCCCGCTGTAACTGACGAGCCGAGAACGGCAGCCGCAAGCCTTCCACGGCGGTCTCGCCCGGTGCCAGCCGGGCGCTGGCGTACGGCAGTATCTGCAGCGTTGGAACCCTGGCCAGTTCTGCCGTCAGGTCGCGCAACGGTCGACCGTCGCGTTGGCCACTGACGAGACTCACGACCAGCAGATCCGGTATCGTGCGTTGCAGGCGTCGACAGGCTTCACGTACGGAACCAACGGCGTGTACCTGGAGCTCACAGTCTCGAAGCGCCCGCTGGAGAAAAGCGCGCAGGCCGGCGTCTGGTGCCAGCAGCAGTATTCCCGCGCGGCAGGGTCGGAGTGCACCGGCCTGTTCCGGGCGATCTGGGCCTGGCATCGTCTCTGGATCGGATGGCATGGGCTGGCTCGCTCCTTGTGGCGGGCCTGACAAGAGGCACACCCTCGACGAACGTGGCGTCTGAGACAAAATGTACCAGTCCGCGTTCCGACTCAAGTGGAGCAGTGATTTTGCAGCAGGATGATGATGCGGCCATTACCGGGCTTGTTCTTGCCGGTGGCCGCGCAACCCGCATGGGCGGAGAGGACAAGGGCCTGATTCGCATCGCCGGTCAGCCGATGGTGGCGCATGTGCTGCAGCGACTGCGGCCGCAGGTGCAGAAGCTGCTTGTCAATGCCAACCGGAATGCGGCGGCCTATGCCGAGCTTCGTGTTCGGGTGGTCCCGGATCGCATGCCGGAATTTCCAGGGCCGCTGGCAGGCATGGCCAGTGGGCTGGCCGCCGCGCATACGCCATGGGTGGTGACGGCACCCTGCGATTCACCATTGATTCCGGCCGATCTTGTGGCACGCATTTACCAGGCGCTCCGCGAGCAGGACGCGGATCTGGCAGTCGCCGAGGGCGGAGGCCGGCTGCAACCGGTATTCGCCCTGCTGCCGGTTAGTCTGCTCGGCGATCTGGAGGCCTATCTGCTGTCTGGCGAGCGCAAGATCGATCGCTGGTTTCGGCAGCATCGCATGGCGGTGGCGGATTTCAGTGACTGTGCCGAGGCCTTCATCAACGTCAACACGCCGGAGGAACGGGATGCACTGGAGCGTCGCCTGCAGAATGAGTCGCCGGGAGGGGGTCGCCCATGACTGAAAACCAGGGGTCACGCCCCCTGCAACAGGCTGCCGCGGATCATGCGGCGTACTCGGTTTTCCTGCAGGCAGGTGCCGATCCAGGAACCGATCGCGAACTGAACCGGCATGTGAGCAGAACGCAGCCGCCGCTGGGTCTTGGCGGTGGGCAGCCCGTTTCCCGGCGTCTGGCATGCTGGCTGAAACGCTATGCTGCAGCGCATCCTGAAACGCCCGTTTTTCTGCATCATGCCGGATGCACGACCGAAAGCCGGGACAGCGAACACCTGTTGTACCGCCTGCTTGGCTTTATCCGTCAGCACTGTGATTTGCGCGAAACCATTCCGCTGGATCCGGCGGCCCGCCGGGAATTGCTGCCTAACTGGTTGGCCCGTCTCGCAGCGAAGGGCCGCGCCGTGCTGGTGCTGGATCGCCTGGATGCACTGAACGGCGCGTCAGTTGAAGACAGCATCGAATGGTTGCCGGTCTGGTTGCCTGACAATCTGCGTCTGCTGGTCAGCGCCGCGGACGGTGCGACGGTCGAGTTGCTGCGTCGCCGCGGCTGGACAATCGCGGAGGCCCGGCCGGAGAAGGATGCAAGGCCGGCGCAGCCGCTGCCCGATTCAGCTGCCCTGGTGCCGTTGGCCGTCGCCCGACGGACGCTGCCGCGATCGCTGCTGCGAGACGCGCTGGCAGATGCCGATGAATTATCTGCAGAGCAGCTCGCCTGCTACTGCTTCGAGTCGGGCGGAGAACTCGCCGTGGCGGGCGCCGACTACCGGGATATGGTGCGCAAACGGAATCTCGCCGCGGGTGCCGATCTGCAGCGCGCGCAGCTGCAGCTTGCGCAGGTCTGCCTGCGGTCCGATGGCGATGAAGCGCTGGCGGATGCCCTCTGGCTGCTGCAGCAGGCAGGGGACTGGCCAGGACTGGCCGAGCAGCTTGCCGACAGCGGAATACTCGCCAGACTGTTGCAGCCAGACTGGCGGGATCTGCTGTTGGATATCTGGTGGCGCTGGGGGAGCAGCCAGGAGTTGGCGCAGTTCTATGGTCAGGTGATCGAGTCGTGGTCAGGACCTGATTCGCACATGCTCGTGATCGAGCTGCTGGAAGCCTTGTGGCAACTCGCCGACGCCGAACATTTACTGCCATTACTTGATCAGGTCCGGGGAATGGCCGGCATGACTGCCGACCCGGTGGAGGCGAGGGTGGACGCCCTCGTTGGCGCCTGCCACCTGGAGCTGGGCCAGTTGGATGAGGCGCAGAAAACGCTGACCTCTGCGCTGCGCTCGGCAGAGCGGCGAGGCGGTGCCGATGCCCCGGAGGTACGGCGCTGCCGGCATCGGCTGGCCATGGTGCTGGAACAGGCAGGCGAGGCGGAGCAGGCAATCGCGTTGTACCGGGCGGCGCTGGTCGCGCGTGAGGCCAGTCTTGGCGCGCAGCATCGCGACCTGATCCCCCATCTGATCAATCTGGCCGCGATCCTGCGGGCCGAGAACCGGCTTGACCAGGCCCGGCCCTTGTACCAGCGCGCCTTGCAGCTTTCCGAACGCCATTACCGTGGCGCCCATCCACAGACCGCCGCATGCCTGGACAGCCTCGCCGGGCTGCTTTATGCCGGTCAGGACCTGGAACAGGCCGAAACCCTGTACCAGCGTGCCCTGGGGATCGCCGAAACGGGATTTGGTCCGGATCATCCGGCGACCGCCGCAAGCGCCCATAATCTGGGCGCGGTACTGGATGCGCGAGAACAGTTCCAGGCCGCCGAGATGCTGTTTCAGCGGGCTCTGGACATTCGCCAGCGCACTCTGGGCGACGACCATGTAGACACGGCTTCAAGTCTGCACAATCTGGCCGGCGTACTGGATGCCATGGGGCGTTTCAACGATGCCGAGCCGCTGTATCGTCGGGCCATCGATGTCTGGGAGCAGGTGGTTGGCCCCGAGCACACCGCCACCGCCACCAGCATCAACAATCTGGCCGATCTGTTGCGGGAGCAGGGTCGTTACGCCGAGGCCGAGGGTTTGTATCGGAGGAATCTCGAGACCTGGACCTGTCTGTTTGGCGCACGTCACCCACACACCGTGATGACGCGCTCGGAGCTCGCCATCCTGCTGGCCGAGAGTGCGCCCGGACCGGACGCCGAGAGCCTGTTGCAGGAGGCCAGCCGTGAAACCGCCGAGGTCATGGGCTGGGACAGCATGCAGCACATCAACACGGTGGTCCGCTATGCGGCCGTGCTGCGGGATTCACGGCGTCGCGAAGAGGCGCGGGGGCTGCTGCGGGAGACGCTGAAGCAGGCCGAAGGACGGATCAGCCTGTTGTCACCACGTCTACAGAAATTGCGGCGTCATCTGGATGCGCTGGATCAGGATCAGGACACCCTGCATTGAGCCCCGGCGCTTGCCGAGCATCGCTCAGCGGGCCTTCCAGCCGGCCCAGCTAAGCGTCGCCCAGGCCAGCATCAGGGTGGTGCCGCCAAACGGTGTCAGGTAGGTCAGGGCGGGGATCCCCAGTAACACGGACAGGTAGATGCTGCCGCTGAACAGCAGGGTGCCGACCAGCACTAGCCAGGCGGACAGCCGCAGGCGCCGTGCGGTGTCTACCGCCAATGGCGCGGCGAGGCCGAGCGCCAATGCCAGCAGGACAACGGCGTGGATCTGGTTGTAGCGGATGGCAGTCATCAGATAACGGAACGATTCGGCATCCACACGCGGCTGCAAGGCGTGCTCTGAAAATGCGCCGAAGGCGACGGACAACAGGCCGAGCAAGCCGGCGGCAAGCAGGAACGGATGCATGGGGCCTCTTCTTTATCTTGTTGGGGAACCGTTTCCCTGGGTCTGCGGTTAAAGCGGCCGAGCCATCAGACCCAGCACAATGAACAGAATGACCGCCGCGATCAGCAGACAGGCCAGCGGGTGTCGGCGCCAGCCACCCGACGTGAACAGATCGCGAACGGTGTCTCGGATGCGTTGCATCATCGGTTGGAACTCCTGTCCACGATGGCCACCAGATACGGATCGCGACGTGCACTGGTCAGGACCACGTGCGGAAATCGAGGTTCCCTGGCCAGGGTTTCGCGCGCCACCTCCCGCGCCCAGTACTCGCGCTCAGGGTCATCCACCATGTGTAACAGGGGCACCACCGGGCGTTCGCCGACACCTTTAAGCAGACCCTGCGGATGGCTGAAGAGGGTCGCCAGATCCTGCGGTCGGACGGTCTCGCCAGCGGCAAGCCCTGTCACCGCACTGACCTGTTCCGGGCGATGCGCGATGCGCTCATCCAGGGGGTTGCCGATGGCGGCCACCGACAGCACCAGGATGACTGCATCGGCGCAGTCCGGAATCCGTGGTTCATGCGCTGCCGGTGCCTTGATCCAGCGGGCCCGTGCGCCATCGGATTTCAGTAGCGTCACATCCAGTCTGGCCTGCCGATGAATGGCCAGCAGATCTGCTGTGTCCAGACCAGCCAGTCGCCCGCGCTTGGGCGAGGGGCAGGCGAAGGCGAACTTGCGTGCCCCACTGGCGGCAACATCCCGACGCAGCGCGACCGCGTCCGCAACATGGGTTTCCGCCGGCAGCGATTTCGGAAACAGGTAGGTAAAGGTGCTGGCAGAGACGGCGGCGCGTCCCGGATGAATGGCCAGCAAATGGTACAGCGTGGTTTTCTTGCCACCGGCCCCCACCACGCTGACGATGCCGCGTTCCGCATGCAACGCGGCGAGTAGTCGCAGGTCCTCAGTCCCGGTCATCATCATCCGCCCGTTGTGCGCTGACGCTAAGGATACGGGGCAGGAAGGCGGCCAGGCACTGCCAGCTGTCACCGCCATCGCGACTGGCAAACAGGTGGCCACTGGCGGTGCCAAAGTAGACCCCGGCATCGGGTTCGTCATCCACGGTCATCGCCTCGCGCAGCACGGTGGTGTAGACGTGTCGCTGCGGCAGCCCTTGAGTCAATGCCTGCCAGCTCATACCCGCATCGCGGGAGCGATAGACCCGCAGGCGACCATCGGGTGTGGTGCGCAGGTGGTTGCTGTCGATGGGCAGTACGAACACGGTGTCCGGCTCGGTGGCGGGCGAGGTGATCGCATACCCGAATTCGCTGGGCAGACCGGCCGTAATTTCCGTCCAGTGCTCGCCGCCGTCGTCACTGCGGTAAACGCCGTTATAGCACTGCCGATACAACCGATCCGGGTTGCTCGGATGGACCAGCAGGCGATGAATGTTGTGGCCGCTCGCGACCGGACACCGGGGCAGGTTTTCCGCCCGCACTCCGGAGTTTATGGGGCGCCAGGACCGGCCTTCGTCGTCACTGCGATAGGCTCCACCGGCGGAGATTGCCGCATACAGACGCTCCGGCTTCTGCGCAGGCTGGAAGATGGAGTGGGCCGAGAAACCACCGCGTGCCGGTTCCCAGGTGTTCCGGGTCGGATGCTCGTTGAGACCGGGCAGTGGTTGCCAGCTGGCGCCGGCGTCGTCGCTGCGAAACACACCGGCCGGATCGATCCCGGCATACAGGGTATCGGGACGGTCGGCTGTGCCTGGCGCCAGATACCAGATGCTGCGGAGTGCTTCATCGGCGCGGGCGCCGCCGTGACCCGGCGTCGCCGTGAGGGACTGCCAAGTGTGGCCGCCATCGTCGGTGCGATACAGGTGAACGCCCCAGATCGTGTGCGCTGCCGCCGCAAAACCGCGCTGCGGCTGCCGTGGATCGAGCCAGGCATGCAGGATCTCGTAACCGGCAATCAGCGGTCCATCCAGGGTCCAGTGGTCGCGTGCCGGATTCGATTCCAGTCGGAACAGGCCTTTCTGCGTTCCCACCAGCAAGACGATTCCCGCTGCATCCCTGCGACCGGCTGATTGCGCCATGCTGTAACGTCCTCCCGTTAAGGAAACACTGCTTTATTCCCACGGCTGCGTTGGAGTCCGCATTTTTTCCGAGGCAAGGCGCGCTGTGCAGCGCCGCAGTCATTCTGCGGTCAAGCAGCGCAACGCAGCAATCGGGAAAAATGCGGCCCAACCGGAGGCAAGCATGCGCCGTCGCACGCCGCCGCGCTCGTGTGCCGTTCTTGCGGCTGGCCAGGAGCAGGTCGCCTCGGGTAGTGGTGCTACCCGGGGTGGCCTGCGACACCGCAAGGCGGAAGAACGGCCCGAGCCCTGCGGGTGACCGCCGGATTCACCGCCCTGCGGCGTTGCGGCGCTTGACGAGGGAATCACCCTCGCGCGGCGCACCGCGCCTTGCAGGCCAGCGAATCCGAGCGGTCACGCGGCGGCGTGCGACGGTACATGCTTGCCTGAGGCCCGGCCGGTTTTGGCCCCTGGCGGTGTTGCGTCACCGGCCCGGTAGCTGCGGCTACCGAACCGGCACCGCGTCTTGCCAGATGACCAAAACCGGTCTCGGGCGCAGCCGCGGGAATAAAGTAGTGTTTCCTTAAGCCAAAGGCCGCTCATTGGAACAGAAAAGGCTGTGGCGAGGCCACCATCCACAACTGGTAGACTGGCTTCATGTTAGCGGTTTGCATCGGCGCCTCGCTGCGCCATTCCATATTGGCCGAGGCGCGGCAACGTTTTCCCTGCGAGGCCTGCGGGTTTCTGCTGGGCGCCGGGCCAGGGCGTGTCGCCGAGGTCTTGCATATGGCGAACGAGGCCACGGATCCGGAGCAGCATTACCTGATCGACCCGGAGCGCTACCTGCGCATTGAATCGGAGGCATCCGGACGTGGCCTGCAGGTCATTGGTGTCTGGCACAGCCACCCGATCGCTGCGGCGGTGCCCTCGGCGACAGATGTGGCGCAGGCCTGGCCGGACTGGCATTACCTGATCGTTGGTTACCCCACTGGCGACGTGCCGGAGCTTCGGGCCTGGTGGTCGGCCACGGACGGTTTTCAGGAGGAGGTCTTGCACACGTGAGTACCGTGATTGTCCGCATTCCCGCTCCCCTGCGGGGCTTTGCCGATGGTCGGGCCGAGCTCGAGGTGGAGGCCGCCCGGGTGGAGCAGTTGCTGGAGCGACTGGGTGAGCAACACATCGGTCTGGTGCAACGGATCCTGACGCCGGAGGGTGAGCTGCGCCCGTTCGTCAATCTGTTTGTCGATGACCAGCGTCTGCGTGGTGATGACGCACTGCAGAGGCAACTGTCGCCGGGTCAGGTCGTATCGATCATACCGGCGGTGGCCGGAGGGGCGGGCTCCGCCCGGGAACAGCGGCTTGCCGCACTGCGGCAATCGATTGTCGAGATCACACCGGCGGAGGCGCGACGCCGCCAGGAGCAGGGCGCCGTTCTGCTGGACGTCCGCGAACAGGATGAGGTGGCAGGGGGTAGCCCGGACGATGCGGTGCGGCTGGGTCGCAGTTTCCTGGAATTGCGAATCGAGGATCTGGTTCCCGACCTGGAGACACCGGTACTGGTGCTCTGCGGGGGTGGCACGCGTTCCCTGTTTGCTGCTGAAGATCTGCAGCGACTCGGCTATGCCGACGTCAGTTCGGTGGCGGGAGGCTTCAATCGCTGGAAGGACGAAGGCCAGCCGTTCGAAGTGCCGCGCATGCTCGATGCCGCGGCCCGCGACCGGTATTCCCGACACCTGTTGATGCCGGAAGTGGGAGAGGCCGGACAACTTCGTCTGGCGGACAGCCGCGTGCTGCTCGTCGGTGCCGGGGGGCTTGGCTCCCCCGCCGCCCTGTATCTGGCGGCGGCCGGCGTCGGTACGCTGGGCATTGTCGATCACGATGTCGTCGATCGAAGCAATCTGCAGAGACAGGTGATTCATACCGATGACCGGGTGGGCATGCCCAAGGCGGAGTCAGCCCGCCAGGCCATCCAGGCGCTGAACCCCGGGGTTCGGGTGAATCTTCATCAGGAATATCTGGACAGCGGAACCGTTGACACGATTTTCCCGGATTACGATCTGGTACTCGACGGCACGGATAATTTTGCCACCCGCTACCTGATCAACGATGCCTGCATCAAGCACCGGCTGCCGAACGTGCACGGGGCGGTGTTCCGCTTCGAAGGCCAGGTCAGCGTGTTCTGGCCGGCGCGCGATGGCGCCCCCGGGCCCTGCTACCGCTGCCTGTTTCCCGAGCCGCCGCCGCCGGAGCTCGCACCCAGTTGCTCCGAGGCCGGTGTGCTCGGCGTGCTGCCGGGTGTCATCGGTCTGCTGCAGGCGGTCGAGACCGTCAAGATCCTGCTGCAGGTCGGCGACCCGCTGGTCGGCCGACTGCTGTTCTATGATGCGCTGGCCGGCCGGTTCCAGGAAATGCGAATGGAACGTGCCCCCGAGTGCGCCTATTGCGGTGACGGCAAGGCCTTCCCCGGCTACGTGGACTATGAGCAGTTCTGTCGCGGTTAGCCGCTGAGCTCGCCTCAACCTCCGATGCAGTGGCTGGCGAAGGCGAAGCCGTCGTTTGGCGTCCATTGCGCCTGCGGTGTGTTCGCCATCTGCTGGCACCAGGCTGGTGAGCCCAGCTGCGGGCTGCTGCTCGACGGACTGCCATCAATCATGCGATCCAGTGCCAGCATGCGCTCGTCGCTCATCATGGGTTCCAACTGCTGCCCCAACTCCATCATGGCCTGCTCGATCGGCGCCATGAGTTGCGGATGACGGCAGGAAGCGCTGGCAGGCCGCTCGCGCTGCGGCCGTCACCGTTTCGCGGCAGTATAGTCGGATATGCGCCAAGTTCCCGGTTTGACAGTTATTTTCCGTTTTTCCCCGATGGCTGGAATGGGCTTTCAGGACATCACGCCGTGGAAGGGCTGGACTTCGACAAATTCGCCCTCGGCCACAGCATCGGCGTCATGGGGCAGAACGATGAAGCAGTTCGCCAGGCTGACCGAACTCAGGATGCCGGAGCCCTGGCCACCGGTGGTCCGAACCAGCAGTTCACCGTCCGCGTTGCGCTCGAGGATGCCGCGCTGGAATTCGGTGCGACCGCGCCGCTTGCGCAGGGCATGGGCGGCGCGCACGCGGAAGCTCAATGGTCGACTGATCCGTTCGCCCATCAGGCGGCGCAGGGCCGGTTTGACGAACTGGCACCAGGTCGCCACCACTGAGACGGGGTTGCCGGGCATGCCGAAGAATTGCGCCTGCCCGATCTTGCCAAAGGCCAATGGTCGTCCGGGGCGCATGGCGATCTTCCAGAATCCGACCTCACCCAGGCGCTGCATGATGTCCTTGACGAAATCCGCCTCGCCGACCGAGACGCCGCCGGAGGTCAGGATGGCATCGGCGAAGCTCGCCGCATCACTGAAGGCCTGTTCCATCGCTGCCGGCTCATCCGGGATCACGCCCATGTCGGTGGCTTCGACGCCCAGTTCCGCCAGCACCGCATGCAGGGTGTAGCGGTTGCTGTCGTACACATCGCCGGGGCCGAGGGCAGCGCCGGCAGAACGCAGTTCGTCGCCGGTGGAAAAATAAGCGACCCGGATCCGACGCCGGCAGCTGACCTCGACCAGACCCAACGAGCCGAGCATGCCAAGTTCGGCGATACCGACGCGGGTGCCGGCAGAGAGCACGCAGTCACCGACGGCAAGATCCTCGCCGGCGGCGCGGACGTTCTGTCCGGCCCGGTGCGTACTGTCGATGCGGATCGTATCGCCGTCGCGCTCGACCTTTTCCTGGGGGATCACGGTGTCGGCCCCGGCGGGCATCGGCGCCCCGGTCATGATGCGTAGAGATTCACCGGCCTGCAGCGTCTTTTCGTACGGATGACCAGCGAGCGACGTCGCGACCACCCGCAGATCCGCATCACCCTGTGATGGCAGATCGACGCCGCGCAGCGCATAGCCATCCATCGCCGAGTTGTCGCTATAGGGCACGTTGACCGTGGAGTGGATATCCTGGTCCAGGATCCGGCCGAGTGCAGAGCGCACCGGCAGGCGTTCGCTGCCGTGCACCGGTGAAACGTCCTGCAGGATGCGGTCCCAGGCGGCTTCTACCGAGAGCGTGTCTGGCTGATAGTCGTCATCACAGGACGGGGCCTGGTGGACCGGGCGATTGCTGTCAGTCATTGTGTTTAGCCAAGGTCAGTGAAAGTGGAGGATACGATGGTTGATCAGGATGCATTGAACATGCAGATCCGCAAGTTTCTGAAGCAGGTCGGCGTAACCTCACAGCGGGAAATCGAGCAGGCGCTGCAGCAGGCCCTGTCCGATGGCCGGATTCAGGGCGGCGAACAGCTCAGGCTGCGGATGACACTGGAGGTGGATGAGCTGTCATTGCGTCATACCATCGACGGCCGCCTGGATCTGAGCGAATCCTGAGATTCCGCCAGGCAGGCCTCAGCCGCCGGTCACGCTCATGTGGCGGAAAATGACCGGCTTCGCCTGAAGATTGAAGTCGTGCCCGCGCGGCTTGATGTCCATCGACGCGACAATGGCCTGCTTCAGGGCAAGCATATCGCCTGGCTTGTCGCGCAGGATCTGGCGCAAATCCACCGAGTGTTCCTGGCCCAGGCAGAGCAGCAGGCGGCCTTCGGTGGTGACGCGCACGCGGTTGCAACTCTCACAGAAATTGTGACTGTGGGGCGAGATGAAGCCGACTCGGGTGCCGGTTTCCGGGATCCGGAAATAACGGGACGGCCCACCAGTGGTTTCGGTGGTTGGTACCAGTTCGTGGCGCTGGCGGATCAGGTCTGCTACTTCGTCCGATGACATGTATACCTCCGCCCGGTCATGGTCATCGATCTCACCCAGCGGCATCTCCTCGATGAAACTGATGTCCATGCCACGGTCGACGACGAAATCCACCAGCGGCAGGATCTCGTCGTCGTTGCGGTTCTTCATTGCCACGGTGTTGATCTTGATACGCTCAAAGCCCGCCTCGCAGGCCGCATCGATTCCCGCCAGCACCTTGTTCAGATCCCCGACCCGGGTGATCTGGCGGAAGCGTTCTGCATCCAGGCTATCCAGACTGATGTTGATGCGTCGCACGCCGGCCTCGCGCAGGGGCTCGGCCATGCGGTCCAGCTGGGACCCATTAGTCGTCAGGGTGAGTTCCTTCAGCCCGTCCAGCGCGCCCAGCGTCTGGAACAGTTCCATCACGTTGTGCCGGACCAGCGGTTCACCACCGGTGATCCGGATCTTGTCCACACCAAGTTCCGCGAATGCCTGTCCAACCGCTGCCAACTCTTCGAGGCTGAGTATTTCCGAGCGCGGCAGGAAAGTCATGTCCTCGCTCATACAGTAGACACAACGGAAATCGCAGCGGTCGGTCACCGATAAGCGGACATAACTGACCCGTCGGTTGAAGCGGTCAACGAGGGTATCCGGAAGTGCACTGGCGTTGGCCATTTGCGTGTCACCTTTTCCTGTTCGTGGCATCTGGCAGTGTCGCATGAACCATGGCGAGGGTTACAAATAACATGCCGAGCTGCGCTGAACATGCGAGCCAGGTGTCAGGGCGACTTGTTGGTGCAAAATGACGCAGTTGTTTGCTGTCTGTGACCTTTCGACACCTCGGGTTGCCGATCATGCGCAGCTTTTGACGTCCAATTGTCTGATTTACCGTTTCATGTTCGTGACATGGGGGCTGGTACGAGTCATGCACACGTGACAGTTAGAAAAAGCTGGCGCAGACTGGTTTTACAAAATATATCGGAGAGAGGGTTGTCGTGGCGGAAACGGGACCGCACACCGCCGACCTGACCGACCAGACGCATTTGTCCGTTGGCGTCATCGTTGGTCATGTTGGCACTGATCCGGCAAGCCGGCGCTGGAAAGCTCTGGGCCTGGTTGCAGGGGAGCAGTTCGCGTCGCCGGCACCGGAGCGGCGGCCCATGCGGACGGGGCCCGAGGGCGATCTCTTCCTGTGGACTGGTTTCACCTGCCGACTTCATCCCGCGCACACCGACGACTACGCATACAACCTCCAGAGTGACACCCCCGGCGTCTACATCATCGTGCGGACTGCCGATCGGTCCTTCCGGCCATGCAGCGTCACGCTGAGCCTGGACGAGGCGCAGAACACCGACGCCACCGATCTGCGATCGGCCGATGACACGGTGCTGACGGTGCCAATGCCGCCGGAGGTCTATCGCTGGGTCGAACGTTTCATCCTGGATCATCACGTACCAAAGCGGCGCAAGGCGCGGGGCAAGAAACGCAGCAAGGCGCTGTTCGATGCCGAGGTCGGGGATTACGCGGAGGATGCGAAATGAGTACGCAACCTGTCGACCCGACTGATATCGACGAAGGCGATGCGGTTGGCTTGCTGTCACGGTGGTCGCGACGCAAACGGCAGGCAGAATCAGCGCCGTTGGAACGCGAAGCGCTGGACCAACCTGGAACCGAAGAGACGCCGTCCGAGGACGTGGAGCCGGAGGAGCGCATCGATCCGCGAACCGGGAAGCGCTTTTCCGAACTGACGGATGAGGATATGCCAGCCCTCGACAGCATCAGGCCGGACTCCGATGTCAGCGTTTTCATGGCAAAGAACATCTCGCCGGCGCTGCGGATGAAGGCCTTGAGCAAGATTTTCCATTCCGCGAAGTACAATAAGATCTGTCTGTGCGCGGAGTACGCGGAGGATTACACCAGTTTCGAGCCCCTGGGGGACATCATTCCCCATGACCTGAAGGCATCCATAGCGCGGGAAGCACAACGGCTCAGGGATAAGCTGCTCGGGCAGGGTGAGGAAATCAGTCCGGAGGAGGCCCAGGAGCGGATCTGGCGCCAGACGCGACATCAGCGCGCGGCCGATGAGGTGCCGCGTGAAGAACTGGAAGCGAGTCGCTGGCACAGCCACGAACAGCGGATGAACGAGGAACGAATGGCCGAGATGGATCGAATCGCCGAGATGGATGAGGAGCAAGACCCGGAAAATGGCTGAGCAAACCCTTCATGCCTTGCCAGTACCTGCCGCCGTGGCCCGCGATGCGGCATTGACTGCGGTGGCCCAGCTGGATGCCGAGGCCACCGGGGTGGTCGAGTACCGCTCGGCGGGCTCCCTGCTGTTGCTCGGACCGGGTGCCGCCATCGCAGACGTGTTGCCGCGGATCCCGGCAAGTCTGGACTGCACGGTGTTGGTTTCAGACGGCGCGCCCGTTGATGCCACGGATGAGACCGTGCTCGTCAGGGCGCAGCCGGTCAGCTTGACCGGGCATCTTGGCCGGTTTGACGTCCGCATTCAGCGGCAACAGGGCGAGCCGATGTCGCTGGCTGAGCTGGTGGGCGGTGAGGCGCAATTCTTCGACCTGGTGCTGGACCTGCATGCAGACCCACTTGTGCACGTGGAGACGCTGCCGTTCGGCTATTACGCGCCGCGGGCGGATGCTGCGGTCCTGGAGCGCGCCCTGGCGGAGCTCCCGGAGATGACCGGAGACTTCGAGAAGCCCCGTTATTTCAACTACAACCCTGACATCTGCGCGCATGGAGACAGCGGTCTCAATGGCTGCACCCGGTGCCTGGATGCGTGTCCTACCGGTGCGATCGTCTCACTGGGTGAGCGGGTCGAGGTGGATCCCTACTGGTGCCAGGGTGGGGGCAGCTGCGCCTCGGCGTGCCCCACCGGTGCAATGATCTATGGCTACCCCACGCCCAGGGATCAGTTGCACCGGATCCGGATCATGCTCGAGGCCTATCGCGATGCCGGCGGCGATAGGCCCGTGGTCCTGTTCGTTGATGAAGATGCGGGTATGCAGGCGCTTACCGAGGTTTCGGGATCATTGCCGGATACCGTCCTGCCCGTGCCGGTGGCCGAAGTAGGGGCCGTTGGAATGGATACCTGGCTGTCTTCCCTCGCCTACGGTGCCGCCCGGGTGGCATGGCTTGAGACAAGTGAGCTCGCGCCATCGGTGGACCGTGAACTGGCCGATCAGAAGCGTTTTGTCGAACCGATCCTGGAGGCTCTGGGTTACCATGCAGAGCAGGTTGCGCCAGTTTCCGCCACCTCTTTGGCAGCGCTCGGGATGGACGCCGGTGCAACGGTGGCCGAGGCGGCCCGCTTCGATACCTTCAACGACAAGCGAGGCACCCTGCGACTGGCCATTGATCACCTGCGCGAGCAGGCCGTTGACGTTCCTGACACCGTCGCGCTTGTTGGCGGTGCCCCATTCGGTCAGGTGCTGGTTGATGCCGATGCCTGCACCCTTTGCATGGCCTGCCCGCAGGTCTGTCCGACCAACGCCCTGTCGGATGCCGGCGACAAACCACAGCTCAATTTCACCGAAGACCTCTGCGTTCAGTGCGGTCTGTGTCAGACCGCATGCCCGGAAGATGCGATTACGCTGGAAGCCCGTTACCTGTTCGATTGGGAGGTGCGGCGGAAGCCTCGCGTGGCCAACGAAGAGGAACCCTTCAACTGCATCGTCTGCGGCACGCCGTTCGCAACCAGGAGTGTCATTGAACGCATGACCGAGCGTCTCGGCGATCACCATATGTTCCAGTCCGAGGAAAGCCTCCGGCGACTGAAGATGTGTGGCGACTGTCGGGTGACGGATCTGTTCTCCGAGGGCATGGAAGATGTTCGCAAACCCACCGTCTACGGGATGAAGACATCGTGAGCGAAGGAAACGGTGCGCAGGCAGTGTCCGAGGAACTCCAGGGCATGGATGACGAGGCCCTTCGCGCCGGGGTGTGGCGCCTGCTGGCAACGCTGCTCGCGGCCGCCCCGGACGAGCAACGGCTCGACCTTCTGCGCGGCCTGGAATTGCCGGTTGATGAAAGCGGCAATGACGATTCGATGGGCAGCGCCTGGATGACGTTGCGGGATGCGGCAAAGATCGCCGAGCCGGAAGCACTGCGGCGTGAGTATCAGGATCTGTTCATCGGGGTGGGCGGAGGCGAAATCACGCCCTATGCTTCTTATTACGGGTCAGGGCAATTGATGGATCGGGCCCTGGTTGATTTGCGACGTGATCTGGCCATGCTGGGTATCAGTCGGCAGGACGGAACCAGCGAGCCGGAAGATCACGCGGCCGCGGTGTGCGAAGCCATGGCGCTGGCAATAGAAGACGCCGATGTCGACATGGCCTGGCAGCGGGAATTCTTTGAGCGACATATTGCGAGTTGGATGGGCGACCTGATGCAGGACCTGGAGGCGGCAGCGGCGGCGCGGTTCTATCGCGCCGTGGCAGTCTTTGGTCAGGCATTCATCGCTCTGGAGCATCGGTATATCGACAGTGCCGATGCAGAGATTCCGCAGAACTGACAAGCCGTTTGATCTGCAAAACGAGTCTGGTCGAGGGAGGGTAAGTACACCATGAAAGCGTCAAGAGATGACAGCAAGGCAATCGCTAACCGCAGGCGTTTCCTGAAATCGATGGCGGCAGCGGGTGGCGTGGCTGCCGTAGCCGGCTCGACCACGGCCGTGTTTGCTGCGGATCGTACCGTCGAGGAGGAGCCGCGGAGCAAGGCCAAGAAGGGTTACAGCGAAACGCAGCATGTCCGTGATTATTACGCAAAAGCTGCGTTCTGATTGGCCGGATTAAATGAGCATGGCCCATTGAAGGCCATGGCGACGGGAGGATGATCATGAAACTCAGAAAAAAGACGGCTGCCGCGGTTGAACAGCCTGCGCGAGGCCTGCTTGCCAAGGCGATCGGGCGTCGGACGTTCCTGCACGGGTCGGGGCTTGCGGTAGGTGGGCTGGCGGCGGCCAGCATGCTGCCGACCGGGATGGTCAAGAAGGCCCACGCAGCGCGCAAGATCGACCGCGATGTGGAAATCACCACCGCCAAGTCGATCTGCACCCACTGTTCAGTGGGCTGCGGGGTGATCGCTGAGGTGCAGGATGGTGTGTGGGTCGGCCAGGAGCCGAACTTCGATAGCCCGATCAACCTGGGCGCGCACTGCGCGAAAGGGGCGTCCTTACGCAATCATGGGCACAGCACCCGCCGCGTCCGGTATCCGATGAAACTGGTCGGCGGTCGCTGGGAGCGGATCAGCTGGGAGCAGGCCGTCGAGGAAATCGGCGACAAGCTTCTTCAGATCCGCGAGGAATCGGGTCCGGATTCGGTCTGGTTTGCCGGCTCATCCAAGGCCAACAATGAAGGCGCCTACCTGCAGCGCAAGTTTGCCGCCTTCTGGGGCTCGAACAACTGCGACCACCAGGCGCGGATCTGCCACTCCACGACCGTGGCGGGCGTTGCCAACACCTGGGGTTATGGCGCGCAGACCAATTCCTACAATGACATCAACAACTCGAAGTGCATCATCATGTGCGGCTCGAATGCGGCTGAGGCGCATCCGGTGGCCATGCAGATGATCCTGCGCAGCAAGGAGAATGGCGCCAAGCTGGTGGTGATGGATCCGCGCTTTACCCGCACCGCGGCCCACGCCGATACCTATGTGCGTTTCCGGTCCGGGACCGACGTGGCGCTGATGTGGGGCATTCTGTACCACGTCTTCGAAAACGAATGGGAAGACAAGGAGTACATTCGCCAGCGCGTCTACGGCATGGACAAGATTCGCGAGGAGGTCGCGAAGTGGACGCCGGACGAAGTGGAGCGGGTTACCGGGGTGCCGGAGGACGGCATCTATGCGGTGGCCAAGACCATGGCCGAGAATCGTCCCGGTACCTTCATCTGGTGCATGGGCGGGACCCAGCACACCATTGGCAACAACTATGTGCGTGCCTACAACTGCCTGCAGTTGGCGCTCGGTAACATTGGTGTCGAAGGTGGCGGTGCCAACATCTTCCGCGGTCACGACAACGTGCAGGGTGCCACTGATGTGGGTCCGAACCCGGACAATCTGCCGGGGTACTACCCGATCGCCGAGGCTGGCTGGAAGCACTGGTGCCGTGTCTGGGACGTTGATTACGACTGGCTGGCGGGTCGCTTCGACCAGGCTGAGTATGACGATGGCCAGGGCGGCAAGATCAAGCCCATGAACAGCGGCGGCATTACCGTGTCCCGCTGGATCGACGGCATTCTTGAAGACAGGGAGAACATCGCGCAGAGGGACAACCTTCGGGCGGTCATGATGTGGGGCCACGCGCCCAACTCCCAGACCCGTGGCCCGGAAATGAAACGCGCCATGGAGATGCTGGATATGCTGGTGGTCATCGACCCGTATCCAACCGTCACCGCAGTGCTTCACGACCGCAAGGACAACACCTACCTGTTGCCGGCGGCCACGCAGTTCGAGCAGGCCGGTTCCTGCACGGCATCCAATCGCTCGCTGCAGTGGCGCGAGAAGGTGATTGACCCGCTGTTCGAGCACAAGGCGGATTCCGAGATCGCCTACCTGCTTGCGGCGAAACTGGGCTTTGCCGACGAGATGTTCAAGAACATCTCGGTCGAAAACAACATGCCACAGCCGGAGAGCGTGCTCCGCGAGATCAACCGGGGGACGTGGTCCATCGGCTATACCGGCCAGAGTCCGGAGCGGTTGAAGGCTCACATGCGCAATCAGGCCGATTTCGATGTGGTAAGCCTGAAGGCCCGCGGTGGCGAACTCGACGGCGAGACCTACTGCCTGCCGTGGCCCTGTTACGGCACTCCGGAGCTCAAGCATCCCGGCACCCACGTGCTGTATGACACCAGCAAGCATGTCATGGATGGCGGCGGTAACTTCCGTGCCAACTTTGGCACCGAGCGGGACGGCGAAACATTGCTGGCCGAGGACTCCTGGTCCAAGGGCGCGGAAATCCAGGGCGGTTATCCGGCGTTCGACTCGGACATCCTCAAACAGCTTGGCTGGTGGGATGAACTGACCGACGAGGAGAAGCGACATGCCGACGGCATGTCCTGGACCACCGATCTGTCCGGCGGTATCCAGCGGGTGGTCATGAAGCACGGCTGTCATCCCTTCGGCAATGCGAAGGCGCGCGCCGTCGTCTGGAATTTCCCCGATGACGTGCCGCTCCACCGCGAGCCGCTATACACGCCGCGCTACGATCTGGTGGAGGAATTCCCGACCTACGAGGATCGCAAGATCTTCTACCGTCTGCCGACGCGCTGGGAATCCGTCCAGGCCAGGGATTATTCCCGCGAGTTCCCGTTGATCCATACCTCCGGCCGCCTGGTCGAGTACGAGGGTGGCGGCGAGGAAACCCGGTCGAACCCATGGCTGGCGGAACTCAAGCAGGACATGTTCGTCGAGATCAATCCTGCGGATGCCAATGATTCCGGCGTGCGCAACGGTGAGATGGTCTGGCTGGAAGGGCCGGAGGGCGGTCGTATCCGGATCAAGGCACTGGTCACGGAGCGGGTTGGTCGTGGCACGGTGTTCAGTCCATTCCACTTCGGCGGCCATTTCCAGGGCGAAGATCTGCTCAGTAAGTATCCCTCTGAGTCTTCGCCGTACGTCCGCGGTGAATCGACCAACACGGCGACAACCTATGGCTACGATTCGGTCACGATGATGCAGGAAACCAAAACCACCCTGTGCCGCGTGATCCCGGCCTGATAAAGATTCGAGAGGAGAGCCGTCATGGCGCGAATGAAATTCCTGTGTGACGCAGAGCGCTGCATCGAATGCCAGGCCTGCGTCACGGCCTGCAAGAACGAGCATGAGGTGCCCTGGGGCGTAAACCGCCGTCGGGTCATCGTCATGAACGATGGCAAACCGGGTGAAAAGGCAGTGTCGGTGGCGTGCATGCACTGTACCGATGCGCCCTGTGCTGCCGTCTGTCCGGTGGACTGCTTTTACACCACCGCCGATGGCATCGTGCTGCACGACAAGGATCTGTGCATTGGCTGCGGTTACTGCTTCTATGCGTGCCCCTTCGGTGCGCCGCAGTATCCGCAACAGAGTGCGTTCGGGGTCCGCGGCAAGATGGACAAATGCACCTTCTGCGCCGGTGGGCCAGAGGAAGTGCATTCCTCGGCCGAGCTGACCAAGTACGGCACGAACCGCGTTGAAGAGGGCAAGCTCCCGCTTTGTGCGGAAATGTGCTCGACCAAGGCGCTGCTGGCCGGGGATGGCGACATCGTCGCCGACATCTACCGCAAGCGGATCATCACCCGTGGTGGTCGGCCCCAGACCTGGGGCTGGGAAGCGGCCTACGGCGAAGGCGTCTGAATCTCCGAGTGGGCGGGGCCAGAACGGCCCCGCCCGGCATCGGGATTTGGTCCGCCTGAATGGCGAGAGAGAAAGACGGGCAGGGCCGCTGAAGCAGGGCGCTTCATGTGCTGCCGATTAAAACAGAGGAGATCTGCCATGCCGAGGAAACCACTGCATCTGCTTGCGCTTGCCCTGCTCAGCGGCGCGCTTGCTGCCTGCGGCTCGGATCAGACCACCATGTATGAACCGGGTGTTTACAAGGGGAAGCAGGACGCTGCGGCGTCTGAAGAGGCTGCCGAACGTCGTTCCGGTGAATTGCGGAGTCGCGCCGAGCGCGGTTTCACGGACCGCTAGCATGGAGGGGAAATCATGAGATCCCAGGCACAGGCAACAAAGGCGTCACGTCGCTGGCGCGCCATGCTGTGGTCGCTGTTCGCCATCATCATACTGGCGATGGCGCTGCCATCGATCGGCTATCTGGTGGCGGACGCAGCACAGGTTTACGGCCCGGAACGCGAGTTCTCCGAGGAGCGGGCGACGAATCCGCGGTCCGAAATGTGGCGTGATGCCCGCTTCGGTGAAGGTGGTTTCACCACCCAGACCGGGCCCTACGTCACCAATCAGATGATTGCCAATATCGGCGAGAACTGGCGGCAGGTTCGTACCGGTCCGATGACGACCATCGGCGGCTGGTTCCTGATCGCGGTGCTGGTGCTCATCAGCCTGTTCTTCGCATTCACCGGCAGGGCCCGGATCGAGGAAGGTCGTTCCGGCATGACGGTTGTGCGCTGGAAAGGCTATGAGCGGTTCCTGCACTGGTTCACCGCGCTGTCCTTCATCGTCCTGGCCATCACCGGACTCAGTCTCCTGTTCGGCCGCTATGTGCTGATCCCCGTCGTCGGGCATTCCGGGTTTGCCGGCTACGCCCAGGGGGCGATGTATGTGCATAATTTCCTCGGCCCGGCATTCAGTGTAGGCGTGCTGTTCATGATCATCCTCTGGGCCAAGGACAACATCCCGAACCGGACGGATCTTCAGTGGTTCAAGCAGGGTGGCGGCATCGTTGGTGGCAAGCATCCATCGGCCGGCAAGATGAACGGCGGCGAGAAGGTCTGGTTCTGGGGCGGCGTTTTCACTCTGGGGCTGATCGTGATCGTCTCCGGTTTCATTCTGGATTTCCCGAACTGGGGATTCCAGACCCGTGAGATCATGGCCTGGTCGCAGAGTATTCACGCCATTGCTGCGATAATCTGGATCGGTTTCTTCTTCGGTCACGCCTATATCGGCACGCTCGGAACCGAGGGTGCGCTGGAAGGCATGACGCGCGGACGAGTCGATACCAACTGGGCCAAGCAGCACCACGACCTCTGGTATGAGGACGTCATTGCCCGTGGCGAACGTCCGGTGCCGGAAAGTGAACTGGAGGACGGCAAGGCGCCGGCCCATCCTGCTGGTCAAAGCGGGCACTAGCAGCACGCCAGGTCCGGGGCAGGGTCGCCCCGGACGTTTATCATGCGGCCGGCAGGGCAACCTGCCGGCCGCTGTTTTTGGGAGAATCCACTGCCTATGAAATTCCCCCGAGTCGCCCGCCTGGATGATACCGATGAGCATGTCTACACGCGTGCTGCGGCCGTCGGCGAACCGGCTATCCCCGGCACCTTCGCCTACACCTTCAGCGATGAGGATCCCGTGCGTTTCGAGGGTAAGCGCAAGCAGGCCTTTCGGCATGGATTCCTTGGTCTGGAATCCTTCGGGCGCTGCACGGTGGTTACCGTCTCGGAAATGGATGAGGCGGAATACAAAAGCGTCGTGGAACGGCTGGCGCATCATCTGGTCAGCGAATACGGGGCGCCGAATCTCGGCGATGCCCTGCCGGTTGCCCGTGAAGAGGTGGAATATGCCGCCGGGCTCTGCGAGCACGAGTTGAACACCGTGCTCGCCGTGGAACGCACGATCTCTGGCGATGGCGAAATCCATGAAACCTTCAAGGTGATTCAACCCAAGGCACGCTGGGAAGGTCAGGCGGTGCAGATCTGGGCCATGGAACCCGAGGAAAAGGATCCCACCGACGGGGGCGCTGAGGGTCCGCCGAACGGCGGCAAGCAATGATCCGGGTGCCCATCTTGCCGCGTTGAGACGGCATGACGTTGCGGAAATTACGGATGGGTGCACCCATCACTCTGGGCCACACTCAGGGCTAGTCGTCGTATTCGGCCGGAGGGGGCTCAAAGTTGAAACGCAAAACCGTCATACGTATTGGTCTTTTGCTGCTGGTGCTTGCCGCATTCACGATCGGGTTCCAGTTTCGGGGCGAATTGAGTCCCGATGCACTGCGCCGTTCAGTGGATGATTTCGGCGCATGGGCGCCCCTGGTGTTCATGGTGACCTACGCGCTGGCGACCGTTGCATTTCTTCCCGGCCTGGTCTTTACAATCGCCGGTGGCGTTCTGTTCGGCCCCTGGCTGGGAACCCTTTTCAGCCTTATCGGTGCCACGGTTGGAGCCACGGCCGCTTTCTTCATCGCTCGTCTGGCGGCTTCCGACTGGGTGGCCGACAAGGCGGGCGGGCGCCTGCAGCAACTGCTCCTCGGCGTGGAACGCGAGGGGTGGCGATTCGTCGCACTGGTCCGGCTTGTACCGGTGTTTCCGTTCAATCTGCTGAATTACTCCCTCGGGCTCACCCGAATCCCGCCTCTGGCTTACATCGTGACGTCGTTTATCTGCATGGCGCCGGGAGCGCTGGCCTATGCCTGGGTGGGTCACGCCGGGGCTGAGGCCATTGCCGGTGGTGAACGGGGAATTCAGGCCGTGATGATTGCCCTGGGTCTGCTGGCAATGGTCATCCTGCTGCCGCGCCTCGTACGCCGGATTCGGCAGCAACCGGTGGTGCCCGCCGGAGACGAATCATGAGTGAGGACGCGCGTTTCGATCTTGTCGTTATCGGCGGCGGCGTTGGCGGGCTGGTCACCGCCAGTGTTGCCGGCCAGTTGGGAGTCCGGGTCGCGCTGATCGAGCGTGGTGACAATCTGGGGGGCGACTGCCTGCATTTCGGTTGCGTACCCAGCAAGACCCTGATCCGCTCCGCGGCGGTGGCGCATGCGGCGCGTTCGGGTCCTGAGTTCGGAATCGCCTCATCTCTGGGCAAGGTGGATCTGGGCGCTGTCAGCGACCGGGTCCATGAGGTTATCGCCACAATTCAGAAGCATGATGATCCCGAGCGCTTTCGAAGCTACGGCATCAACGTGCGCTTCGGCGAGGCTCATTTCCTCGACCCTCATACGGTGGAAGTGGACGGCGAGACATTGACTGCCCGCCGCTTCGTGATTGCCACCGGCTCACGGCCGGCGGTGCCGCCGATTCCCGGCCTCGATCAGGTTCCGTTCTGGACAAACGAAACCGTTTTCAACCAGCGCGAATTGCCATCGCGCCTTGGCGTAATCGGCGGCGGGCCCATCGGCCTGGAGATGGCGCAGGCCTTCCAGCGTCTGGGCAGCCAGGTGACCGTGCTGGAAGCTGCACCGCGGGTTCTGGCGAGGGAAGACCCCGAGCTGACCGAATTGCTGGAGGCCCGCCTGCGTCAGGAAGGGCTGGATCTCCGGACTGGTGCCAGCGTCACCGCGGCGCGGGCGACGGATGACGGGTTTGCCCTGGACCTTGGCGACGGTGCCGATGCGGAGACCCTGGGCTTCGATGCGATCCTCGTCGCCGCCGGTCGGCGTGCAAATGTCGAGGCGCTGAACCTGGATGCTGCAGGCGTTGCCACATCGAATGGGCTGATCGAGGTGGATCGCAGGATGCGGACCTCGCAAAAGCATATCT
Source organism: Ectothiorhodospiraceae bacterium (assembly GCA_007117515.1). Classification (GTDB taxonomy): domain Bacteria; phylum Pseudomonadota; class Gammaproteobacteria; order Nitrococcales; family Aquisalimonadaceae; genus Methylonatrum. The sequence goes on from SKGQ01000010.1 coordinate 25,794, forward strand.
TTGCCTGCGGCGACTGTGCCGGTCCCTATCCCTTCACCCACGTCGCCGAATACCAGGCGGGCGTGGTCATCGCCAACACGGTTTTCCGCCTTCCGAAGCGGGTGGATTACCGGGTGATCCCCTGGGTCACCTACACGGCGCCGGAACTCGCCCAGGTGGGGTTGACCGAGGCGATGGCCGAGGAAGAGGGCATACAGGCCAAGGTCCTGAGGTTCCGGTTCTCCGATGTGGATCGGGCCCTCACTGACGGTGATACCGACGGCATGATGAAACTGATTGTCCGCCGTGGGCGTATTCTCGGGGCGTCGATCCTTGGCCCCCATGCAGGTGAGTTGATCCACGAAATCGTTCTGGCCATGCAGGCCAGAGTGAAGCTGTCATCGCTGTCCGGTGCCGTGCATGCCTATCCGACCCTGGCGCAGATCCACCGTCGGACGGCGAATACCCTGTATTCCAAAACCCTGTATTCGGATCGCACCAGACGCCTGGTCCGCTGGCTGCAATGGCTGATTCCCTGAACGCACGGAGTATTCTTGTATGTCCGCTACTGAACTCGTCCGCCTGCACAATGATTTCCCGGAAATCCATCGACGCGCCGTGCGTGCGTTGCAGGTCAATCTCGGGTATCGCTGCAATCAGACCTGTTTTCATTGTCATGTGAATGCCGGTCCCAACCGCCGCGAGAACATGACCCGAGAGACGGTGGATGAGCTGCTGGCGCTACTGCGCCGATCGCGCATCGAGACGCTCGATCTCACCGGCGGTGCACCGGAGATGAATCCGTATTTCCGCGAGGTGGTAATGGCCGCCCGCGAACTTGGCATTCACGTCATCGACCGCTGCAATCTCACGATCCTGGAAGAACCCGATTACGCTGGCACCGCCGAATTCCTGCGCGACAATCAGGTGGAGGTTGTCGCGTCACTGCCATGTTATTCCAGCGAAAATGTGGACGCGCAACGCGGCGATGGCGTGTTCGAGGCGAGTATCGCGGCGCTGCGCCGGCTCAATGCCCTGGGCTATGGGCAGCCGGATTCCCCGCTGGCACTGACACTGGTTTATAACCCGCTAGGCGCCAGTCTGCCACCGGCGCAGGAAACGCTGGAGGCCACCTATCGCCAGCACCTTGGTGATGAGTTCGGCGTCGTCTTCACCCGGCTTTTCACGATTGCCAACATGCCCATCAACCGCTTTGCCAAGAGCCTGCGCAAGGAGGGCGAGCTGGGTTCCTACATGGAACTGCTGCGCGAGTCCCATCGTGAGGCCAATCTGGATGCCGTGATGTGCCGGGACACGCTCTCCGTCGACTGGCAGGGCGAAGTCTACGACTGCGATTTCAATCAGATGCTGCACCTGCCCGCAGCCGGTCGCCGGCGCCATATCCGTGATCTGTCGCTGGAATCTCTGGAAGGCGAGGCCATCGCCGTGGCGGATCACTGCTTCGGCTGCACGGCGGGCCAGGGATCCTCGTGTGGAGGCGCCCTGAAGTGACCTCGGTGGCCCATCAGTCGACCCATGACTGGCGCTTGCGGCTGCCTGAGCCGGTGGGCGACGCATTGGCCTGGTTTGCCGCCTTCGCCGGTTTTCTCGGCATGACCTTCTGGGCCTCCCGGTTCACCCCGGAGGATCCGGGCGTGCCGCTGATCTGGCCAGCCACCGGCCTCGCCCTGGCGCTGGCCTACCGGTTTGGATACGGCATGCTGGTACCGGTCTTCGTTGCCTGCATATCGATTCACATGCTGCTGGGCGTGCCGCTGCCGCAGGCTGCGCTGCTGGCCTCCGGAATCCTTCTGGGTGCCGTCGCTGGTTGCTGGATGTTGCAACGCTTTGCGGTTCGCAAAACGCTGGAGCGGACCAGGGATGTCCTGTTGCTGTTTGCCATTGGTGTTGGTGCCAGCGCCCTGATCAGCGGTTTTACCAGTGCGCTGACCATGGTGGGGGTTTCATCCGGATTACCGCAGGTCTTCGGCGTCTGCTGGATGGCGGATACCGCCGGCATGTTGTTGTTCGCACCGGCGCTCCTGGCCTTTGCCGGAGCCGACGCGGACGCATCCACCGACTGGCGCAGCGGTCTGTTGATCCTGCTGCCGGTGGTCGTCGCCGGAGCGGCGTTCGGCGTCGGGCTGGACCTGCTGGTCGCGCTGCCCCTGTCCTATCTGATCTTCCCCGCCGTCATTCTGGTCGCGCTGCTGCTGCCGCCCGGGGCGGTGGCGCTCAGTGTCGCCCTTGTGGCGGTGATCGCGGTCAGCTGCACCGCGGCCGGCAAGGGTCCGTTCGCGCAGATGGGCATGCAACCGGATCTGATGTCGCTGTATGCGCAGTTGTTCCTGTTGCAGCTGACGGGGCTGCTGCTGGCCGCAGTGCGCTGCGAACGGCTGGATGCCGAGCGCCGCGAGCACAGTCATGCCCGAACGCTGGCCCGGATCGGGCGGCTGAATGCCATGAGCGCGATGGCCGCAGGGCTGGCCCACGAGATCAATCAGCCGTTGTGTGCCATCAGCAGTTACTCACAGACGGCACGGCGACTTCTCGACCGCGGTGCCTCCGCAGAATCTCTGGGTCCGGCCCTGGATCGAATTCGGGATGGGACCGAGCGGGCATCCGATATCGTCCGGCGTGCCCGTCGTTTCCTCGGTGATCCGGACCGGCGGCGTCAGGCACAGGACCTAAGGCGGCTGATCCGCGACGCCGTCTCCCTGATCCGCCCTGAACTGCGGCGAAACGCCGTACGTCTGGATCTGAGCCTGCCTGCAACGCCGCTTTACAGTCTGGTGGACGGGCTGGAACTGCAGCAGGTTCTGATCAATCTGATGCAGAACGCGGAGGAGGCGATCCTGGAAGCGGGCCGGGGGCCCGCCGAGCGCTGGATCCGCGTCAGTGCCAGCGTGGTGGCTGGCGACCGCGAGATCTGCGTCCGGGTCACGGACAGCGGTCCCGGCCTGGGTCAGGTCGACGTCGCCTCGCTGTTCGAGCCGCTGGTCAGTCACCGGGCCGGTGGGACGGGACTGGGTTTGGCGATCGCGCGCTCCATCGTCGAGTCCCACGGTGGCCGCCTCACGGCGAAGAGCGAGGCGGGTGCAGGCGCGTGTTTCAGCCTGACCCTGCCTCTGGTCCAGTGTCCTGCAGGAAGTGAGACCCGTGGAAACGATAGCTGACACCGTCTACCTGGTGGACGACGATCCGGACGTGCTGGACGCGGTGAGCTTTCTGCTCGAGGCGGACGGCTATCGGGTGGCAGCCTTCGCCGATCCGGCTGCGGCCCTGAAGGCGCTGGGCCCCGATCATCGTGGGTGTCTGGTGCTGGACGTCCGGCTCCCCGGTATGACCGGACTGGAGTTGCACCAGCGCCTGCGCGACCAGCAGGTTCTGATGCCGGTGCTGTTCATTTCCGGCCACGGCGATATCCCGTTGGCGGTGCGCGCAATCAACGCCGGCGCGCTGGACTTCATCGAAAAACCCTTCCATGACGCGGTCCTGCTGGAAAAGGTCGCAAACGCCATCGAGCTGGACGACTCGCAGTATGCCCATATCGCGCGGCAGGA
>SKGQ01000032.1 GCA_007117515.1 Ectothiorhodospiraceae bacterium
AGCGCCGTGTCCCGCAGGATGGCCGCATCAAGATGAACCTGTCGCGGACCAAGGCCATCGACTTCCGTGTCAGCAGTTGTCCAACGCTGTACGGCGAGAAGCTGGTGCTGCGTATCCTCGATTCCAGCAGCGCCATGCTGGGAATCGATTCGCTGGGCTACGAGGCCGACCAGAAAAAGCAGTTCATGGACGCCATCCACAAGCCCTACGGCATGGTGCTCGTCACCGGTCCCACCGGCAGCGGCAAGACCGTGTCGCTATACACGGCGCTGAACATTCTCAACACCGAGGATCGCAACATCTCGACGGTCGAGGATCCGGTCGAAATCAACCTCCCGGGAATCAACCAGGTCAATCTCAATGTCAAGGCCGGCCTGACCTTCGCCGCGGCGCTGCGCGCATTCCTGCGCCAGGATCCGGACATCATCATGGTTGGGGAGATTCGTGATCTGGAGACCGCGGAGATCGCGATCAAGGCCGCTCAGACCGGGCACCTGGTGCTGTCGACGCTGCACACCAACGATGCGCCGCAGACGCTGACCCGCCTGGCCAACATGGGGGTGCCTCCCTACAACATCGCTTCGGCGGTCAACCTGATCATCGCCCAGCGTCTGGCACGGCGGCTCTGTCCCCACTGCAAGAAAGTGGTGGATGTGCCCCGCGAGACGCTGATCGACGAAGGTTTCGGAGAGGACGAGGTTGAGGGCCTGACGATCTATGGTCCCGAAGGCTGCGACCAGTGCACGCTGGGCTACAAGGGCCGCGTTGGTATCTACCAGGTGATGCCGGTGTCCGACGCCATGGGCCGCATCATCATGGAGGGTGGCAACGCCATGGAACTGGAGGATCAGGCGGCCAAAGAGAGCATCCGCGACCTGCGGCGCTCCGGCCTGATGAAGGTCCGGGACGGCATTACCAGCCTCGAAGAGATCAACCGCGTGACCAAGGACTGACAATGCAGCGGCCGGACATCCCACCCGGCTGACCGAACACGGGCCCCGAATCGATGGCAGCAAAAGCGAAAAAGATACCGACCTTCGTCTGGGTCGGCACCGACAAGCGAGGCGCCAAGGTCAAGGGCGAGTCCCAGGCCAACAACGTAACCCTGATGAAGGCCGAACTGCGACGCCAGGGCATTGCGCCGAAGACGGTGCGCAAGAAATCCGCCTCGCTGTTCGGTCAGCGCAAGAAGAAGATCACCGCCGGCGACATTGCGGTGTTCAGCCGGCAGCTGGCGACCATGATGAGCGCCGGTGTACCCATGGTCCAGGGCCTGGATATCGTTGGCCGCGGCCATGACAACCGGGCAATGCAGGATCTGGTGCTGAAGATCAAGGCCGACGTCGAGGGCGGCACCAACCTGAGTCAGGCACTGGCGGCACATCCGCGCCATTTCAACGAGCTTTTCTGCAACCTGGTAGAGGCCGGCGAGGCCGCGGGCGTGCTCGATACGCTGCTGGACAAGCTCGCGACCTATCTGGAAAAAACCGAATCGATCAAGAAGAAGATAAAGAAGGCCCTGTTCTACCCGGCGGCGGTGGTGGTGGTGGCGTTCCTGGTCACGGCCATTTTGTTGATCTTCGTGGTGCCGCAGTTCGAGAGCCTGTTCCGTGGCTTCGGCGCCGATCTGCCGGTATTCACCCGCTTCGTCGTCAATCTATCCGAGTTCTTCCAGAGTTACTGGTACATCATTTTCGGCATTGTCATCGGCCTCGGTGTGGCCTTTGTCGAGGGCCGCAAACGATCGCGAAAATTCGTGCGCCTGATCGATCGACTGGCGCTGAAGATCCCCGTTATCGGCACGATCCTCGAGAAGGCCGCCATTGCACGCTATGCGAGGACCCTGTCAACGATGTTCGCGGCCGGCGTCCCGCTGGTGGATGCGCTGGAGTCGGTGTCCGGCGCGACTGGCAACGTGGTCTACCAGGAAGGCGTGCTGGTGATGCGCGACCAGGTTGCCAGTGGCCAGCAGCTGCAGAGCTCCATGAAGCTGTCCAATCTGTTTCCCAACATGGTGGTGCAGATGACCGCCATCGGCGAGGAGTCCGGCTCACTCGACACAATGCTGGCGAAGGTTGCCGATTTCTACGAGGAAGAGGTGGACAACCTTATCGACAGCCTCAGCAGCCTGCTGGAACCCATGATCATGGTGGTGCTCGGCGTCCTGGTCGGTGGCCTGGTGATTGCCATGTACCTGCCCATCTTCCAGATGGGTCAGGTCATCTGATGATGCACACGGCTTTGCGACCGATTGCTGCATGCTGAATGTTCTGGCCTGGCCCGAACCGCCGTTCTGGCTGCTGCTCGCGGGCTGCGGTCTGCTCGGGCTGGTGATCGGCAGCTTTCTGAATGTGGTAATACTGCGGCTGCCGCGGATGATGGAACGTGACTGGCGGGCCGGGGCCAGGGAAATCCTGGAGCTGGAACCGGTTGAGCAGCCGGTCATCAACCTGTCGCAGCCCGGGTCCCATTGCCCCCGCTGTCAGCAGCAGATTCGCGCCCGGGACAACATTCCGCTGCTGAGCTGGCTGCTGTTGCGCGGTCGCTGCCGGCACTGCCAGACAGCAATCCCGATTCGCTACCCACTGGTCGAGGGCCTGAGCGGGATCTTGTCGGTGCTGGTCGCCTGGCAAATCGGCTGGACCGTCGAATTGTTGCCGGCACTGATCCTGACCTGGGCACTGATTGCACTGTCCGGCATCGATCTGGATCACCAGTTGCTGCCGGACAGCATTACACTGCTACTGATCTGGCTCGGCCTCCTGCTGAGCCTGATCCCGGTGTTTGCTCCGGATCCGCAGACCGCCATCATCGGCGCCGTGGCCGGCTATCTCAGTCTCTGGAGCGTTTTCCACGCCTTCCGCCTGCTGACCGGCAAGGAAGGCATGGGTTACGGCGACTTCAAGCTGCTCGCCGCCCTGGGCGCATGGCTGGGCTGGACCGCGCTGCCGATGATCATCCTCCTGTCTGCACTGGTTGGGGCAATTGCCGGGATCCTGATGATTCTGCTACTGGGACGCGATCGCCAGTTGCCGATACCTTTCGGTCCCTATCTTGCCGGCGCCGGTTGGCTTGCCCTACTCTGGGGCGATACCCTGACCAACGCTTACTTTCGTCTTGCCGGCCTCGCCTGATCCCGGCCCCGGACCCTGTGACTCCATGCTGACAATCGGACTGACCGGTGGCATTGCCAGTGGCAAAACGGCCGTCTCCGACCGTTTCCAGGCTCTCGGCGTGCCTGTCGTGGATACCGATCTGGTGGCGCGTGAGGTGGTAGCCCCGGGCACCGAGGGCCTGTCCCGGCTGGTGCGGGCATTCGGCAGCGCCATCCTGCAGGAGGACGGGACCGTGGACCGGACAGCGCTGCGCCGGCAAGTGTTCTCCGACCCGATGGCCCGGAAACAGGTTGAGGAGCTACTGCATCCGCTGATTCGCGAGCGGTCCATGCAAAGACTGGCGGAACTCGACGGCGACTACGCGATTGTTGTCGTGCCCCTGTTGGTCGAGACCGATTTTCGCGCACTGGTGGACAGGATCCTGGTGGTAGACGCAACGGAGGAACAGCAACTGCAAAGACTGCAGCAACGTGATGGCTGCAGCCGGCAGCAGGCGCATGCCATGCTGGCGGCACAGGCCTCGCGTGCTCAGAGGCTGGAGGCAGCCGATGACATCCTGTGCAACAATGACGACCTCGTTGCGCTGGACCGGCAGATCCAGGCCCTGCATCAGCAGTATCTGGCACTGGCGAGTGCAGCGACTCTCCCGGCCGACAATACCGGCAGGAAAGGACCGAACTGATGGACGGCACCGTGACATCCCAACAATCACAGACCGGTCACCAGCGTGAGGCAGCCAGTATTGTGTTCGAACAACCGCTCAACGAGCGGTACCGCAGCATCATGCGACTCGAAACCCTGTTTCGACAGGCCGATTTCGGCATCCATGGCGATGACGAGTGGCATAGCCGCCTGGCCGTGGACACTCTGGCCAGCGTCCTCGAAGTACTCTCCCGGGGTGACTTGCGATCCGAGGTCATCAAGGAGCTGGAGCGGGTCAGCGGCATTCTTGCGCAACTTGGGGAGCGCCCCGGAGTTGATTCCGACCGTGTCCATTATTTCGTTGGCCAGTGCAGCGAAATCGTTGACCGGCTGCGCTCGCAGCCGGGACAGCTCGGCAGCGCACTGCGTCGGGATGAACTACTCAATTCCGTTATTCAACGCAGTGGCATCGCTGGTGGAACCTGCGGCTTCGATCTGCCCGCCTATCATCGCTGGCTGCAACAGCCGGCCGGCCGCCGGCGCGAGGCACTGGAAGACTGGTATGCGGTCCTTGATGGCCTGCGCCAGGCCTGCGACCTGCTGCTGCGACTGATGCGGGACAGCGCCATGCCGCAGAGCCAAACGGCCGTTGATGGCATCTACCAGCGCAATCTCGAACGCGGGACCAGCGTGCAACTGATCAGTGTCGAGCTGCCGGCCGATACGGCCTGGTTTGCCGAAGTCAGTGGCAACAAGCATTTCGTCACGGTACGCTTCATGGAACCGGGGTTCGATCAGGAGCGCGCGTTCCAGACCGACCGCGACGTGGAATTCATCCTTCGCTGCTGCATGCTCTGAATGCCCTCCGCCCAGACCGTTCCCTGCCCGAACTGCCGCGAGCCGGTTTCCTGGGATCCGGCCCGGTCGCCGTGGCGACCCTTCTGCAGCGAGCGCTGCAAGCTGACCGATCTCGGCGCATGGTTCAGCGAGGAAAACACGATTCCAGGGGTCGAACTGCCGGATGAACTGATCGACGAGTTCCGCGACGACGTATCCAGCCAGGGAACCTCTGAATGATTCCCACGCCTGCGCCCGAGGCCGGGTTTGGTCATCCGGTGCGGCGCGGTACCCGCCGTGCTCGGGGTGGCGTAGGGCGGGTCAAGCGAAGCGGACCCGCGCGGTGTGATCCGTTGACGGGTTGCCCCGACTCACCGAAATGCCGTGCCATGCCGAGATGCCTGACACCGCGGTTAACGCACGCTCCGGCGCTACGGACCTTGAACCTTGAACCCGTGGCGGATCACACCGCGTGCATTCGCTTCGCTTAATTCACCCTACGCGTCTGGTCAGTGTTTCCCTGGCCACGGGGCCAGAGCCCCCGGATCGCCGCGATGCCCTGAGCGCCATGCGCTTTTGCCGTATCCAGATGCCCCGGATCCAGGCCGCCAAGGGCATAGGCCGGTAGCGGCACCTCCCGCAGCAGTGCGTACAGGCGATCAAAGCCGATGCCAGCAGCCTGCGGATGACTGCGGGTGGGCAATACCGGGCCGAGCACGGCAAAATCCACGCCCTTGTGGACCGCCTGCCACAATTCCGCGGTCGAATGACAACTCGCTGCCAGCCACTGCCCTGGCGCAAGCGCTGGTCGCGCGCCCAGGGCCCGCAGACGCCGCGCACTGAGATGCAGACCGACACCAAGGCTCAGCGCCAGCGATGGCTCCGCATTGAGCAGAAGCTTGACCGGCCGTTGGCCAAAATGTGCAACCACATGCCTGGCGAGACGTGCGTAGGCGGCATCATCCAGCGATCGGGCGCGCAGATGGATCAGATTGATGCCGTCTGCAACGGCTCGGTCAAGCGCAGCAAGGAAATCATCGACGGCACCGGCTGGTTCCGGGGTGACCAGATAACGGTCCGGAAGCCTGGCCGCGGTGACGATGGGCTGATTGGCGTCGGGAAAAGGCAAGGCGGCGAGTTGCGCCCCGTCGACCCATTGCACGCCCTGGCCTTCGCGGGGTTCCGGCTCACCGTCGAAGCGGGTGACGCGCCAGACATGCAGTACGACGGTCTTGTCAGGATAGGACCAGGGCACCCGGATCAGTGGTTCCGCTTCCTGCACCCGGATTCCGAGTTCCTCGGTCAGTTCACGTTGCAATGCCTGGCCCGCAGTCTCGCCAGCTTCCAGCTTGCCCCCGGGAAACTCCCACAACCCCCCTTGATGCAGGTGCTGCGGCCGTCGACTGACCAGGAAACGACCATCCCGGCCATGGATTACGGCGGCGGCGACCGCCACCGGGTTTGTCATTACCTCAGGTCCGGTACTCGGCATTGATGCGCACGTATTCATAGGAAAAATCACAGGTCCAGACCGTCTCGCTGGCGTTGCCGCGCCCGAGCGCAACGCGGATGCCGATCTCCTGCTTTGCCATGCGCTCCGCCGCGGCTTCCTCTGAATAGCCATCGGCACGTCCGCCATGCTCCGCCAGGCACACATCATCCAGCCAGATGCGCACACGATCCACGTCCAGGTCGTCCACGCCGGCCCGCCCCACGGCAGCAAGGATGCGACCCCAATTGGGGTCGCCGGCGAAAAACGCCGTCTTCACCAACGGTGAGTGGGCGACACAGTAGGCCACAGTCAGGGCTTCAGCCGCCGAGGCAGCTTCCTCTACCTGAATGGTGATGAAGCGGGTTGCGCCTTCGCCGTCACGCACGATGGCCTGAGCAAGCTCCCGACACAGATCCGCGAGAGTCTCGGCGAAGGCGGCAACATCCTCCGGGTGCAGCGCATCGAGCCGGCAGTGGGATGCGCCCGTGGCGACCAATACGCAGGCATCATTGGTCGAGGTGTCGCCGTCGACGGTGATGCGGTTGAACGACTGATCAACGACCCCCTGCAGCAGTCGCTGCAGCAGGGGGCCGCCCACGGAACAATCGGTGGCGACAAAGGCCAGCATGGTCGCCATATCCGGCCGGATCATGCCGGCACCCTTGGCCATACCCGTCAGCGTGATCGTATGGCCATCGAGTTCCAGCTGACGGCTGCAGGCCTTGGCCACCGTGTCGGTGGTCAGAATCCCCTCCGCCGCCGTCTGCCAGCCGTCGGGACGCAGCGAACCCAGGGCTGTCGGCAGGCCGGAAATTAGCCGGTCCACCGGCAGAGGTTCACCGATCACGCCGGTGGAAAAAGGCAGGATGCGGTCGACTGCCACGCCGGTCTGCTCCGCCAATGCCTGACAGCATCTCAGGGCATCGCGGGCGCCGCGCTGGCCGGTTCCGGCATTGGCGTTGCCAGTGTTGATCAGCAGATAACGTGGGGACGTGCTTTCCAGGTGCTGCCGGGCCAGATGCACCGGCGCCGCGCAGAATCGATTGCGGGTAAACACGGCGGCGGTCTCGGCCCCTTCCGGCAGCTCCAGCACCACCAGATCACGCCGACCCGATTTGCGGATGCCGGCCTCCGCCGTACCCAGACGCAGGCCTTCTATGGCAAGCAGTTCACCTGGAGGATGCAGACCAACCGCCATTGCCAATCAGTTCAGCCGGCCGTGGCATTGCTTGTACTTCTTGCCCGAACCGCAGGGGCAGGGCTCGTTGCGACCCACCTTGCGCTCCTGGCGAACAAACGTTCCTCCACCCTGCTGCTCGTCATCGGCCTCTTCACCACCCATCGCGCTGGCGGACTCGTGCTGATACTGCATCTTGTCCTCGGACGGACGCTGCTCTTCTTCCACCGCTTTCACATCTTCCGGCGCACGCAACTGAACGCGGGAGAGAATGGTGACGATCTCGCGCTTGATGCTGTCCAGCATCGTGGAGAACATTGCGAAGGCTTCTTTCTTGAACTCCTGTTTCGGGTTTTTCTGCGCATAGCCGCGGAGATGGATGCCCTGACGCAGATAATCCATCGCCGCCAGATGCTCTTTCCATTGACTGTCCAGCACCCGCAGCAGTACGGCCTTCTCGAAGCGCCGGAGCACGTCTGCGCCGATCTCTGCTTCCTTGGCCTTGTAGGCCTTTTCAGCCTCCTCGATGATGCGCTCCCGCAGGGTCTCCTCGTGCAGCTTGTCGTCCTCGTCCAGCCACTGCTGAATGGGCATTTCGAGGCCGAATTCTCGGTTCAACACGTCCTCCAGCGCGGAGACATCCCACTGCTCTTCGATGCTGCCCGGTGGAATATAGTCATTGATGACCGTGTTGAGCACGTCCTCCCGCATCTGCACCACGGTGTCGCTGAGGTCGTCCTCGCTCATGAACTCCGTGCGCTGGGCGTAGATCACCCGACGCTGATCATTGGCGACATCATCGAACTCGAGCAGATTCTTGCGGATATCGAAGTTGTGCGCCTCGACCTTGCGCTGGGCATTCTCGATCACCCGGGAAACCAGTCCGGACTCGATTGCCTCACCTTCCTGCATGCCCAGCCGCTGCATCAGCGCGGACACACGTTCGGAGGCGAAGATGCGCAGCAGACTGTCGTCCAGCGACAGGTAGAAGCGGGTCGAACCCGGGTCACCCTGGCGCCCGGAACGGCCGCGAAGCTGGTTGTCGATGCGGCGGGATTCGTGCCGCTCCGTGCCCACCACGTGCAGGCCACCGGCCTCCAGCACCTTCTTGTGCCGCTCTTCCCAGTCGGCGCGGACCCTGGCCACCGCCTCGTCGGTCGGATCTTCCAGATTCGCGATCTCGGTGTCCGGGTTGCCGCCCAGCACAATGTCCGTGCCGCGGCCGGCCATATTGGTCGCAATGGTCACTGCACCGGGCTGCCCCGCCTGGGCGATGATCATTGCCTCGCGCTCGTGCTGCTTGGCGTTCAGAACCTCATGCGGGATCTTGTCCTTTTTCAGCGCGGCGGAGATGGTTTCGGAGACCTCGATGGACGCGGTACCGACAAGGATCGGGCGCCCGGCCTCACGGTTCTCACGAATGTCCTCGACGATGGCGTCGAGCTTTTCCTTCTGCGTCAGGAACACCAGATCATTGTGGTCGACCCGAGCCATCGGCCGGTTGGTCGGAATCACGGTGACTTCGAGTCCGTAGATATGCTGGAACTCGTAGGCCTCGGTGTCGGCGGTACCGGTCATGCCCGCCAGCTTGTCGTAGATCCGGAAGTAGTTCTGGAAGGTGATAGACGCCAGCGTCTGGTTTTCATGCTGGATCTTGAGGCCTTCCTTCGCCTCGATGGCCTGATGCAGACCTTCGGACCAGCGACGTCCCGGCATGGCCCGGCCGGTGAACTCGTCGACGATGACCACCTGATTGTCATCACTGATCAGATATTGATCATCCCGGTGGTACAGGTGATGCGCGCGCAGCGCCGCATTGATGTGATGCACCTTGCCGATGTTGCGGGCGTCGTAAAGGCTCTCGCCCTCCTGCAACAGCCCCTCGTTGAGCAACAGCTCTTCGATATGTTCGTGGCCGGTCTCGGTGAGAAAGATCTGACGCTGCTTCTCGTCGACCCAGAAATCACCCTCGCCTTCCTCTTCTTCCTGACGTTCCAGCTTCGGCACGAGGGTATTGATCCGGGCGTACAGTTCGCTGCTGTCCTCAGCCGGCCCGGAGATGATCAGCGGCGTGCGCGCCTCGTCGATCAGGATGGAGTCGACCTCGTCGACGATGGCGAAGCTCAGCTCGCGCTGCATGCGGTCTTCCAGCCGGAAGGCCATGTTGTCGCGGAGGTAATCGAAACCGAATTCGTTGTTGGTACCGTAGGTGATGTCGGATTCGTAGGCCGCGCGCTTTTCCTCGGCCGGGATACCGGCCACGACAACGCCGGTGGTCATGCCGAGATAGGCATAGATCTGACCCATCCACTCGGCGTCGCGTCGCGCCAGGTAGTCGTTAACCGTGATGATGTGCACGCCCTTGCCGGACAGCGCGTTGAGATACGCGGCCAGGGTCGCAACCAGAGTCTTGCCCTCACCGGTCTTCATTTCCGCAATGCGGCCCTGATGCAGGACCATGCCGCCGATCATCTGGACATCAAAGTGGCGCAGGCCCAGCGTCCGGCGAGAGGCCTCGCGAACGGCGGCGAAGGCCTCGGGGAGCAGATCATCCAGAGTCGCGTCGCCTTCGAGCCGCTCGCGAAATTCGACCGTCTTACCACGCAGGGCGTCTTCCGACAGCGCTTCCATCTCTGGTTCGAGCGCATTGATGCGGTCGACCGTCTTCTGCATGCGCCGTACCTGACGATCGTTACGGCTGCCGAATACCTTTCTCGCGATAGCGCCTAACATGGAGTCACTCGATTCTGTTCCGGAGATTTGCACCGCCTGTCCGCTGGACGCCGGCGGTGCCGCCTGGCCTGATGCGGTCGGCCAAACGCTCCGGCAGGCAACGGATTCCGCCCGCCCACCATCACGTTCCGACCGCGATCGAAGCCGCGTATCATAACCGATCACAACGCAAAGTTCAGGAAGGCACGGCTGTGCCGGGAACGGGGTGGAAGATGCGTACGAAACGGCCTCAGCCGGTCGACCGGGTTCTCGCGAATCCGAGGTCGATGCTGGCACAACTGAAGAACGAGGCAGACCACCTGAGGACGCAGCAAGCCGCGCTGCATGGGGCACTTCCGGAGGCCTTGCGACCGCGCTGTCAGCTTGCCCGGGTGGAGGACAACGGTGAACTGCTGCTGGTAACCGACACGCCGGCCGCCGCCAGTCAGCTGCGCTACCTCGGCGCCTCCTTGTGCGATCGGGTCACGGGCCGCAGGGGCCGTTCCCCGACAAGGGTAAGAATTCGCATCGAGCCGCAGCGCGCGCCAAGGGAGGGTCCGAAGCAAGAGCGCAAACTAAGTCAGACCGCGGCCAGCCACCTGTCGGCAGCCGCCCGCCACCAGCCTAACGAGCGTATTCGGCAGGCACTGCTTCGGCTGGCGTCGCGCGCCACGCCGGACAAAAAGACCTGATCGGTCTCGGCCGATCAGGCGCCGGCGAGCACCGGAGCCGGCAGCGACTGATCGAACGAAATCGGCGATTCCGCCGCGTCGTCAAACGTCACCTCTTCCCAGGCATCCGGCTGCTGCAACAGGGCCCGCAGCAGTTGGTTGTTCAGGGCATGCCCCGACCGGGTTCCCGTAAAGGAGCCAATCAGACTGCGGCCCAGCAGGTAGAGATCGCCGATCGCATCGAGAATCTTGTGCTTGACGAACTCATCGCGGTAGCGCAGGCCGTCCTCGTTCAGGACGCGGTAGTCATCGACCACGATGGCATTATCCAGACTGCCGCCGAGCGCCAGTCGATTCGCCTGCAACGCTTCGATGTCACGCATGAAGCCGAAGGTCCGGGCGCGACTGACTTCCTTCACGAAGCTGGTGCTGGAGAAATCCACCTCCGCCGTCTGACATCCCTTCTCGAACACCGGGTGATCGAAGTCGATGGCGAAATTGACCTTGAAACCATTGAACGGCTCGAACTGAACGGCCTTGTCCCCATCCTCGACGCGGATCGGCTTCTTGATCCGAATGAACCGCTTCGGAGCATCCTGCTCCTGGATCCCGGCTGACTGGATCAGAAACACGAACGGGCCTGAACTGCCGTCCATGATCGGGACCTCGGCCGCACTCAGTTCCACCACCGCATTATCGATACCCAGACCGGCCATTGCCGACATGAGATGTTCGATCGTGCAGACACGAACGCCGTCCTGCACCAGATTCGTGGACAGCAGTGTGTCGCCCACTTTTTCCGGATGAGCGGGCATGTCAATGCCACCATCCAGATCGACCCGTCGGAAAACTATTCCCGAGTCAGCCGGCGCCGGCAGCAGGGTCAGAAAGACTTTCTCACCCGTATGCAGCCCGACACCGGTCGCCCGGATCACATTCTTCAGTGTGCGCTGTCGAATCATTCTTAGTCACAACTCCCTGCGACCCCGGCGCGATCAGGCGCTGCCAGGCAAGCATCGTGGCAAGGCAGGACGCATCCCCTTGCGTGAAAACCCCGCCATTCTACTGCAACAAAAGAATGCTGCATACTGCAGCGCAACAAAGCCTTGCTACAGTGGCGTCCAGGGTCGTTCACTCCAGGCCATACCGCCGCCGGCTCAATCGGCCTGGCGACGCAGGAAGGCCGGAATGTCCAGATAGTCCATATCACCTTCGGCACCTGCCGCCTGCGGGTACCGCTCATTCGCAGCCTGCTTGCGAATGGCTGTAGGCGTCTCAAGTTGGCTGTAGTCGACTTCGCCGCTGGGCTTGCGTGCCACAGCCCGCAGCTGCGGCTTCTGCTCTTCCGGTCGCAATGCGGACACTGGACGGTCCAGACCGGTGGCGACCACGGTCACCCGCAGTTCGTTTTCCAGTTCCGGATCGATGACGGTACCGACCACGACGGTCGCCTCATCCGACGCGAACTCGCGCACGGCCTGACCAACCTCGTCGAACTCGCCAATGGACATGTCCATGCCGGCCGTGACATTGACCAGAATACCGTTGGCACCGGCCAGGCTCACGTCCTCCAGCAACGGGCAGGCAATGGCACGTTCTGCAGCCTCGCGTGCGCGTCCCTCGCCAGAAGCCGAACCGGTGCCCATGACCGCCATGCCCATTTCCGACATCACGGTGCGCACGTCGGCAAAGTCGACGTTGATCAGACCCGGGCGTGTAATCAGCTCGGCAATGCCGCGGACTGCGCCCAGCAGCACATCGTTGGCTGATTTGAAGGCGTCCAGGAGCGTCAGGTTCTTGCCCAGCACGCTCAGCAGTTTCTCGTTGGGGATGGTGATCAGCGAGTCCACGGAGCGGGCCAGCTGCTCGATGCCCTGGGTGGCAACCCGCATGCGCTTGCTGCCCTCGAACGGGAACGGCTTGGTCACCACGGCCACCGTGAGAATGCCCATCTCCCGGGCCACATCGGCGACCACTGGCGCCGCACCGGTACCGGTGCCACCACCCATGCCCGCGGTAATGAACACCATGTCGGCACCGTCCAGCACCTCGGCGATCCGGTCCCGATCCTCCAATGCAGCGTTGCGGCCAACTTCCGGATTGGCACCGGCCCCCAGCCCCTTGGTGATATGCCCACCAAGCTGCAGCACGGTTTGTGCCGTAGTGCTCGATAGCGCCTGGGCATCGGTATTGGCGCAGATGAAATCAACACCATCGATATCGGCCTTGACCATATGCTGCACGGCATTACCGCCGCCGCCACCGACACCAATAACCTTGATTACCGCGTTTTCACTGACGGAATCCATGATTTCAAACATGATCGTTTCTCCTGTTGCCCGTTGACCTGAACACGAGCTCCTGGTTGGAGCGCGCTCAGAAATTCCCCTGGAACCAGCTCTTCATGCGATCGAGAATCGCGCGGAACCCTTTTTCCGCTTCGTACTCCACCACCGGGTTGGCGCGGTTGTTGGCGCCGAAATAGAGCAAACCCACGCCGGTGGCATAAATGGGATTGCGAACCACATCAGCCAGGCCGGTGACCTGCTGCGGCATACCCAGTCGCACCGGCACGTGAAACACCTCTTCTGCCAGCTCGACCGCGCCCTCCATCTTCGCGCTGCCGCCGGTGAGCACGACGCCCGCGGCGATCAACTCCTCAAAGCCGCTGCGCCGCAGTTCCTGGTGCACCAGCGTCATCAGTTCCTCGTAGCGAGGCTCAACCACCTCGGCCAGGGTCTGACGGGACAGGCGGCGTGCCGCGCGCTCGCCCACCGAAGGCACCTCGATGGTTTCGTCGGCACCCGCCAGCTGCGACAGGGCGCAGGCGTACTTGACCTTGATTTCCTCGGCATGCTGGGTCGGCGTGCGCAGGGCCACGGCAATGTCGTTGGTCACCTGATCACCAGCAATCGGGATCACCGCCGTATGACGGATCGCACCCTCGGTGAAGATCGCGATATCCGTGGTGCCACCGCCGATGTCCACCAGGCAGACGCCCAGTTCCTTCTCGTCCTCGGTCAGCACCGAGTAGCCGGAAGCGAGCTGCTCGAGAATGATGTCGTCCACCTCGAGGCCGCACCGGCGGATGCACTTGACGATGTTCTGGGCCGCGCTGACCGCGCCGGTGACCATGTGCACCTTGGCTTCCAGCCGCACGCCTGACATGCCGATCGGCTCGCGGATACCCTCCTGGGAATCGATGATGAATTCCTGCGGCAGGATGTGGAGGATCTTCTGATCCGCCGGAATGGCAACCGCACGAGCGGCGTCGATGACCCGCTCCAGATCCGCGGCGCCAACCTCCTTGTCCCGGATCGCAACGATGCCGTGGGAGTTGAGACTACGAACATGACTGCCGGCGATGCCGGCATATACGGAATGGATCTGGCAGCCCGCCATCAACTCGGCCTCTTCCACCGCACGCTGGATGGAATGCACCGTCGATTCGATATTGACCACAACGCCTTTCTTGAGACCACGCGAGGGGTGAGATCCGATACCCACGATCTCAATGACGCCGTCATCACCGATGGCCCCGACAATCGCCACCACCTTGGAGGTGCCGATATCCAGGCCAACCAGCATGCTGCGCTCCGTCTTCTTCGACATTCTGTTTCCTCTCGCCTACTGCTCGGCGCCGGACGCTTCCGTCCAGCGAATGGCAAATCCATTGGGGTAGCGCAGGTCGGCGCGCTCCAGCGCCCCGTCCTGCGCGGCCGCCAACTCCGGATACACGTCGGCAAACCGCGCCGCCCGCGACTCCACTTCTTCCCGGCCCAGCAAAAGCTCCGCGCCGCCGTTGACGATCGCTGACCAGGAGGCCCGCGCGTCCACCGCGATGCCCTGCAGCTCCAGCCCGGCGTCATCAAGCAAGCGCTGCAGGCTGGCGAAGCGAACGCTGACTTTCTCTGGTCGTTGATCCGGACCTGCCATCCGCGGCAGGCCCGAAGGCCAGGTCGCCGGATCGGGCGCGAACACCTCACCGGCGCCACTGAGCAGGGCCTCCTCATTCCAGATGGCCACGGCCTCCTGCTCGACAATGGTCACCCGCAGCGTGCCCGGCCACTGCCGCCGCACCGAGGCCGAATCGACCCAGGCAATGTCTTCCAGGGCCCGACGGATTGCCGACACGTCCAGGGCCAGAAAGCCACCGTCAAGCAACGGATCCAGCGCCGCCCGCAGATCCTGTTCACGCACCCGTTGCAACTCGCTGTCGAATTGCACCGCCTGCAGCGGAAACTGCTCCGGCGCGGTCAACTGCTGCAGCCCATAGGTGCCCCCGGCGGCCAGCATCAGCACCAGCACCAGCACGCCGCCACGACGGCCCAGCCGCCGCATCTGCACCCGCCTATGGCGCTGGCTGGCCGGGCTCGGCTGCCGCGGCCGGCGCGACACTGCGCCGCTGGGCTGCGCTCGTCTCATCGCCGAACCTCCAGCGTGCCCAGCAGGATTCGCCAGACCAGCTCGTCGAAATCGATGCCGGCAGCAGCGGCGGCCATCGGCACCAGTGAGTGATCGGTCATGCCGGGAACAGTGTTCACTTCCAGAAACCAGGGCTCGCCATCTGCATCAACCATCAGATCGACCCGCCCCCAGCCCGTGGCCCCGACCGCCTCGAACGCCTGCAGGGCAATCTCGCCCAGGGCGCGCTCCTTCCCGGCCGGCAGGCCGCAGGGACAGTGGTACTGGGTGTCGTTGGAGTGATACTTGGCCGTGTAGTCGTAAAAATCGTCTGCCGGCTCGATCCGGATCATCGGCAGTACCCGGCCATTGAGCAGGGCCACGGTGTATTCCTCGCCCTGGATCCAGCGTTCCGCCAGCAGCACGTCGTCATGGCGGAAACCCGCAGTGCAGGCATCGGCCACGTCCTCGGCGCGCTCGACCCGGCTGATGCCGATGGTCGAGCCCTCCCGGGCCGGCTTGATCGCCATCGGCAGACCGACATGGGCGGCAAGATCGGTCACATCCAGGGGACCACGGCGGATCACCGCATGGCCCGGCGTCGGAATGCCCATGGCCTGCCAGATCTGCTTGGTCCGCACCTTGTCCATGCCGATCGCGGAACCAAGCACACCCGAGCCGGTGTAGGGCAGTTGCAGCAGGTCCAGAGCACCCTGGATCACGCCATCCTCGCCGCCGCGCCCGTGCAGGGCGATGAAGGCGCGGTCGAAACCGCCCTCTCTCAGCCGATCGAGCACGTCGCGCCCAACATCCACCGCCTCGGCGGCCACACCGCGCCGTTGCAGCGCCGCCAGCACCGCGGCACCGCTGTTCAGCGACACCTCGCGCTCGGCCGCCCAGCCGCCCAGCAGCACCGCCACCTTGCCCAGCTCCTTCGCGGATGGGGCCACCCTGCTCATGACCTGCCCTCGCCAATGATCCGGAATTCACGCTGCAGACGGACACCAAAGTGCTGCTCGACTCGGTCGGCGACCTCCTTCGCCAGTGCCTCGATATCCGCCGCCGTGGCGTCGCCCCGGTTGAGAATGAAATTCGCGTGTTTCTCGGAAACCTGCGCGCCGCCGATGGAGCGTCCCTTGAGGCCGGCGGCCTCGATCAGGCGCGCCGCGTGATCGGCCGGCGGATTGCGGAATACCGAACCACAACTCGGCTTGCCAATGGGCTGGCTTTCGGCACGCCGGGCCAGAAGGTCGCGGATGCGGCTCATGCCGGCCGCACCATCACCTGGCTCCAGGCGCAGCAGGCAGCCGGTAAACCATTCGCCATCGGCCCCTGCCACGCTGCGGTAGCCGACCTGAAAATCGGCCGGACCGCGTTGCCGCAAAACACCCTGGCGGTCCACGGTTTCCACGGCGGCGACACAACCCCAGGTTTCGCCACCAAAGGCACCAGCATTCATGGCCAGAGCCCCACCCATGGTCCCGGGAATTCCGGCCAGGAACTCACCACCGACCAGGTCATGCCGGGCTGCGAAGCGTGCCACCTTGGCGCAGGGTGCTCCCGCGTCGGCCCAGAGACCGCCGTCGGCTGTGAGATGAATCCCCGAGATACCCGGATGCAGGAAAATGACGCTGCCGCGCAGCCCCCCATCGCGCACCAGCAGATTGCTGCCCAGGCCGCACCAGTAGAGCGGTTCATCAGCGGGCAGTTCACGCAGAAACCGGGCCAGGTCCTCGCGGTCCGCAGGCCGGTAAAAGCGATCGGCCGGACCGCCGACGCGCCAGGTGGTGTGGCGGGCCATCGGCTCATCCATGCGCAACTCGCCGCGCAGGCCATGCTCCATTGCCACCACGTTCATGAGCCCACCTCCGCGGCAAGCTCGGTCAATCGCCCACCGACGGTACCGATGCTGCCGGCGCCCAGGGTCAGCACGATATCGCCGTTCCGGACCATCGCCGGCAGACTGTCTACCAGCTCATCGATGTCGCTGACGAAAACCGGATTGACCTTGCCGCGCGCACGGATTGCTGCAGCGAGCGCACGTCCGTCGGCACCGGCCACCGGCTCCTCGCCGGCGGCGTAGACATCGGTCATGACCAGCGCGTCGCAGTCGGAAAGCACCCGGGCGAAGTCCTCGAACAGGTCGCGTGTCCGGGTGAACCGGTGCGGCTGGAACGCAACCAGCAGCCGTCGCTCTGGCCAGCCGTCGCGGACCGCCTGCATGGTGGCCGCGATCTCACTGGGGTGATGGCCGTAATCGTCCACCACCAGGGCATGCCCAGCCGGAAAGGCCAGTTCTCCATAGCTCTGGAAGCGGCGACCGATTCCCGCGAAGTTGTTCAGGGCGCGGACCGTGGCCTCCGGCGAGACACCCAGTTCGCTGGCGATGGTGATCGCGGCCAGGGCATTCAGCACGTTATGCCGACCGGGCATGTTGAGTTCGACCGGCAACGGATGGGTACCGTCGATTCGAACCTCGAAGGCAGTGCGGCTGCCCTCCTGCCGAATACCGCTGGCGCGGACGTCCGCGGCAGCGTCTACACCGTAGGTGCGAACCGGCCGGGTGACGTCCGGAATCAGCTCGCGGACCACCGGATCATCCAGGCAGAGCACGGCGAGACCGTAAAACGGCAGGTGATGCAGAAACTCGAGAAACGCCCCTCGCAGGTTGTGGAACTTGCCGCCGTAAGCCTCGAGATGATCGGCATCGATATTGGTGACGGCCGCGATCATGGGCTGCAGGTACAGGAATGAGGCATCACTCTCATCCGCCTCGGCGACCAGAAAGCGCCCCTCGCCCAGGCGCGCGTTGGCACCGGCACTGTTCAGTCGACCGCCGATCACGAACGTGGGATCCAGGCCACCCTCGGCAAGGACGCTGGCAATCAGGCTGGTCGTCGTCGTCTTGCCGTGAGTGCCAGCCACGGCGACGCCGTAACGGAAGCGCATCAGCTCGGCCAGCATCTCGGCCCGTGGCACCACAGGGACGCGGGCAGCCCTGGCGGCGAGCAATTCGGGGTTGTCGCCGCCCACTGCGCTGGAGATAACCACCGCATCGACGTCGCGCAGGTGATCGGCGGCATGACCGATGAACACCTCGATTCCGAGCCCCTGCAGCCGCTTCGTCACGGCCGACTCCCGCAGGTCGCTGCCGGAGACCGTGTAACCGAGATTGGCCAGCACCTCGGCGATGCCGCTCATACCAGCGCCACCGATCCCGATCAGATGCAGGTGCCGCACGCGACCCATGCTCGCGCCCGGTGTGGCGTGAACCCATGTCTGCTGCCGTCGCGCCGTCACGCCGACACCTCCAGGCAGACGTCTGCCACCTGCTCGGTTGCCCGCGGTCTGGACTGCGCCCGCGCCCGCTCGGCCATGGTCCGTAGCTGGTCCCGATCGGCGGCCC
Source organism: Ectothiorhodospiraceae bacterium (assembly GCA_007117515.1). GTDB lineage: Bacteria > Pseudomonadota > Gammaproteobacteria > Nitrococcales > Aquisalimonadaceae > Methylonatrum. The sequence goes on from SKGQ01000032.1 coordinate 18,458, forward strand.
GAAGCGCCGACGCCAGGGACTCGGCCGTCAATTCGGACTGCGGCATCAACACCGCCGCGTGGGCATCGGCGAGCACTCGCGCATTCGCGGTCTGATGGTCGTCCACCGCGTGCGGCAGAGGCACCAGCCAGGCCGCAACCCCGGCGGCCGACAGTTCACTCACGGTCAGCGCGCCGGCCCGACAGATCACCAGATCAGCCCAGGAATATGCTGCGGCCATGTCATCGATGAAGGTTTCCAGATGGACGCTTACATCCGCCTCGGCGTAGGCCCGGTGCGCCAGCTCGGCGGTGCGCTCGCCACTTTGGTGGCGCACCAACGGCCGGGCCTCGGGGGGCAACTGCGCCAGCGCCCTGGGCACCAACTCGTTCAACACCTGGGCGCCGAGGCTGCCACCGACCACCAGCACGCGCAGCGGACCGTTGCGCGCGCCATAACGCGTGGCCGGGGCGGGCAAACCGGCGAATTCACGACGCACCGGGTTACCCACGGCCTCGGCCTCACCACGGCCAGGAAAACGAAGCGGAAAGCCGGACAGCCGGCGCCGCGCAATACGCGCCAGCAGCCGGTTGCTGAGACCGGCCCTGGCATTCTGTTCGTGGATCACCAGCGGGCGCCGCAACAGCCAGGCGGCCAGGCCACCCGGACCGGTGACATAGCCGCCGAGACCGAGCACCGCACGCGGCCGGTGTCGACGCAGGATGCTGACAGCACTTCGAACCGCGGCCAGCACCATGAACGGCGCCAACAGCCAGCCCTTGAGACCGTTCCGCCTCAGCCCCCTGACCTGCAGGGTTTCCAGCGGCAGCGCGGCAGCCGGCACCAGTCTAGCCTCCAGGCCCGTATCGGTGCCCAGCCAGACCACCGGTACCCCGCGATCCAGCAGTTCGCGAGCCACCGCCAGCCCGGGGAACACGTGACCACCGGTACCGGCCGCCATGATCATCACGGGTGCCTCACTCATGCGGCACCTCCGGCGGCTCGCCCCGGCCGCAGCCGCGCGCCAACGGCGCGCAACTCGTAGTCGGCCCGCAGCACCAGGGCCAACGCGACCATCGACATGAGCAGACTGCTGCCGCCGTAACTCATCAGCGGCAGGGTCAATCCCTTGGTCGGCAGCAATCCCATGTTGACGCCGATATTGATCAGACACTGCATGCTGAACCAGAGCCCGACACCCATGCAGACATAACCCGGGAAGGTCTTGCCGTGGCGCAGGCAGGCGGCACCGATGGCCAGGATGCGCCAGCCGACGTAGGCCAGCAGAACCACAACCACCAGCACACCGAACAGCCCGAACTCCTCGGCCAGCACGGCAAAGACGAAATCGGTATGCGCCTCGGGCAGGTAGAACAGCTTCTGGACGCTGGCACCGAGGCCGACCCCGAACCACTCCCCGCGGCCGATGGCAATCAGTGACTGGGTAAGCTGGAAGCCGCTGTTGAAGGGGTCCGCCCAGGGGTTCAGGAACGCGGTCAGGCGCTCCCAGCGATAGGGTGAGGTGACGATCAGGGCAGCGCCGGCGGCCACCGCCAGAGCGAGCAACAAACCGAAGCGCCACAGCGGTACGCCGGCCAGGAACAGCACGCCCAGACCGATGGCCATGATGACCGCGGCGGCGCCGAAATCCGGTTGCAGCAATAGCAGGAAACCGATCACGCAGAACACGGCAATCGGCAGCAGGAAGCCGGACATGGTCTGCCGGACCCGGTCGCCATGCCGACTCAGCCAGGCTGCCAGGTAGACGATGACCCCGAGCTTCGCCACCTCAGCCACCTGCAGATTGAACGGCCCGATCGGGATCCAGCGCGTGCTGCCATTCACCTCCCGACCGATGCCAGGCATCAACACCAGGACCAGCAGGACCAGCGAAACCAGCAGGCCGACGCCACTCAGCGCCCGCCAGACGTCCAGTTTCACGCAGAGCGTTATCCCGCCCAGCAGAAACGCCACCAGGAAGAAAAAGGCCTGGCGCTGCAGATAGTAGAACGGCGAGCCCAGATTACGATCGGCCAATGAGATCGAGGCAGAGCCGACCATCACCAGCCCGAGTAACGAGATCGCCAGGATTGCGCCTAACAACCGCCAGTCCAGACCGGCCAGCAGGCTGTCCACCTCCGGCCGTTCCGGGATCATTCCTGGGAGTGCGCGCGCGGTCATTGCGGCAGCCTCCCGACCGCGGCGGCAAACGCATCACCGCGGGCCTGATAATTCTCGAACATGTCGAAGCTGGCACAGGCCGGGCTGAACAGCACACTGTCACCGGGCTGGGCCAATCGAGCGGCCTGGGCGACGGCATCCGGCAGATCCGCCGCCTGATGCAGGCTGACACGGCCGGCAAGGGCCTCTGCGATCTGCGGCGCATCGCGGCCCAGCAGCACCACGCCGCGGACCCGCTCATCCATGCAGGCCGTCAGTGGCGTGAAATCCGCTCCCTTGCCGTCGCCGCCCAGAATCAGCACCAGCGGCCCCGGCATACCGGCAATGGCCGCCGCCGCTGCACCGACATTGGTGGCCTTGGAATCATTGAACCAGTCGACGGCACCCTTTCGCGCCAGCCATTGCCCGCGATGCGGCAAACCGGGAAATTCAGCCAAAGCCTGACGACAGGCCAGTCGCGGCAGCTCAAGGATGTCCGCCAGGGCCCATGCGGCAAGGGCGTTTGCCAGATTGTGACGCCCCCGGACCAGCAGTTCCGAGGCCGGCATCAGCCGCTCGGAGCCGCACGCCATCCAGATCTCACCGTCCTGCTCCAGCAGACCGTAATCCGCGTCATGCGCCGGCGGCATTACCGAAAACCGCACCACTCGGCGATCACTCCTGGCCATGGCCAGGACCCTTGGATCATCCGCGTTAACCAGCATCACGCCGTCACCGTTGTAGATGCGCGACTTGATCGCGGCGTACTGCTCGACACTGTGATGCCTGTCCATGTGGTCGGCACTGACGTTGAGGACCACTGCGGCGATCGGGCGCAGGCTGTCGGTGGTCTCCAGCTGAAAGCTGGAGAGCTCCAGCAGATAGGCACTGGGTGCCGGTTCACGGATCAGGTCCAGTGCCGGAACCCCCAGATTGCCGCCCACCGCCGCATCAAGCCCGGCATGCTCCGCCATTGCCGCGAGCATGCTGGTAACGGTGCTCTTGCCGTTGGAGCCGGTGATCGCCACCACCGGGGCATTCGCATGACGCGCGAACAGCTCGATGTCGCCGAACACCTCGCGACCGGCGGCACGGGCCTGCTCCAGCACCGGCAGATCGGCGGCAACACCAGGGCTGACAATCACACGATCGGCATCCAGGATCAGAGCCGGATCCAGCTGGCCCAGGGACGGCGGCCGGTCCACCAATGCCGCTGCTTCCTGCTGCCCCGGCGGCCGGGCGCGACTGTCCGTGGCCCACAGCACCTCGCCCCGGTCTCGCAGGAAGCGGAGGCAGGACAGGCCGGTGGCGCCAAGGCCTACCACGACCGTCTTGCGAATGGTGTTCTCTGCCTGCGTGATCATCAGCGGATCTTCAACGAAGCCAGACCAATGAGGACCAGAATCACGGTGATGATCCAGAAACGGACGATCACCCTGGGTTCCGGCCAACCCTTGAGTTCAAAGTGGTGATGCAGTGGAGCCATACGGAAAATTCGGCGGCCGGTTAACTTGAACGAGGCCACCTGCAGGATCACTGAAACCGTCTCCATGACGAACACGCCCGCCATGATGAACAGCACCAGTTCCTGCCGCGTGACCACCGCCAGGACCCCCAGCGCTGCACCCAGCGCCAGGGCGCCGACATCGCCCATGAACACCTGAGCCGGATAGGCGTTGAACCAGAGAAAACCGAGCCCGGCGCCAACCAGGGCGCCGCAGAACACCACCACCTCGCCGACCCCGGGGACAAAGGGAATGCCCAGGTAGGTGGCAAAATAGAAATTACCGGAGGCATAGGCGAAGACCCCCAGCGCACCGCCGACCAACACCGTCGGGTTGATTGCCAGGCCGTCCAGTCCGTCAGTCAGGTTCACCGCATTGCTGGAGCCGACGATGACAAAGTAGGCCAGCGGAATGAACAGCAGGCCGAGTTGCCAGCTGACATCCTTGAGGAACGGCACGATCAGCGTGGTTTCCACGGCTTCCTGGGCGGTCATGAACAGGATCACCGCCGCCAGCAGCGCGACCACGGACTGCCAGAAGTACTTGCTGCGTGCGCGCAAGCCCCTGGAATTGCCGAAGCGCAGCTTCAGATAATCATCAATGCCGCCGATCACGCCAAAGGCCAGCGTGGTCAGCAGCACGATCCAGACATAACGGTTGGTCAAATCGGACCAGAGCAGCGTGGCGCCAGCGATGGCGACCAGGATCAGTGCACCGCCCATGGTCGGCGTGCCGGCCTTGACCAGATGGCTGCTGGGACCATCGTCGCGCACCTGTTGACCGATCTGATGCTGGCTCAAGCGGCGAATCAGGAAGGGGCCGGCAATAAACGAGAATACCAGGGCGGTGAGCACACCCAGGATGGCGCGCAGCGTCAGATACTGGAACACGCGAAAGCCGCTGTGATAGGCCTCAAGCCATTCCGCCAGGTGGACCAGCATCAGCTTGCCTCCTCGCCGCGATGTGGTGCGCCAAGCGCGCGCACGAGGTGATCCATTCCGGCGCTCCGAGATCCCTTGATCAGCACTGCAGCCTCACCGTGCAGATCCTCCTGCAACGCCTGCTGCAGGGCTGTCTTGTCCAAAAAATGGCGACCGCCGGCGCCAAAGGCGTCGACGGCCGCAAGGCTCAGGGGTCCGACGGCATACAGCCGCGTCACCCCGGCTTCCCTGGCGGTGTGCCCCGCGGCGGCATGCAGGGCGGATGACTCCGGACCCAGCTCTGCCATGTCGCCCAACACCAGCCAGGGCTCCAGACCCTGTTGCATGAGCACGTCGATCCCGGCGCGCAGCGAGGACGGGTTTGCGTTGTAGCTGTCATCAATCAGCCGACTGCCATGCGGCCCGGCAAGAAGCTGCAGGCGCCCCGCCTCCGGTTCGAAGGCCTCGAGCCCGGCGGCAACGGCAGTCAGCGGCACCTCTAGCACCAGCGCGGCGGCTGCCGCGGCCAGTGCATTGCGATGGTTATGCGCGCCCGGCACAGGCAGACCGAGGTCGATCTGCTCACCCTGCCAATGCAGCCGCAGGCGTCCATCCGCCAGTGATTCACCGCGCAGATCCGCATCACCGTCGAGGGACACGGTGACGATGTGGCGTGGCGCAGCCAGCTCGTGCCAGAGCGGTGCGAAAGTATCATCGGCATTGATAACGGCCGTGGCATGGGCCGGCAGACCGGCGAACATTTCGCCCTTGGCTTCGGCCACACCCTGCAGTGAGCCGAAGCCCTCCAGGTGCGCCGGCCCCGCGTTCAGCACCACACCAACATCGGGCTCGGCAAGCGATACCAGCCAGGCGATCTCGCCGGCGGCACTGGCACCCATCTCGATCACACCGAAGGCATGTTCCGCCGTGAGCCCGGCGAGCGTCAGCGGCACGCCGATCTCGTTATTCAGATTGCCACGCGTGGCCAGGGTCGGGCCGACCCGGGACAGGATGGCGGCAAGCATCTGCTTGCTTGTGGTCTTGCCGTTGCTGCCGGTAATCGCCACCAGACGCACCGGCAACTGCCGACGCCAGTAGCGAGCGAGTTCCCCCAGGGCCCGTCGAGTGTCTGCGACCTCGATGCCGGGCACGTCCGGCGGCAATCGGCCGTGTTCACAGAGCAGTGCGGCAGCGCCGCCGGCGCGGGCCTGAGCGAGGTAGTCGTGGCCATCGAAGTTGGGACCGCGCAGGGCGACGAACAGGGCATCCTCACCGATCTGGCGAGAATCCGTGCTCAGTCCGGTGAACGTGGCGTCACCCCCAACCCTGGCACCATCAATTGCGTTGGCAATGTCCTGCAGCCGGAGACGCATCATCAGCCCGCCCCTCCCAGCAGCCGCAGGACCGCATCCGCATCGCTGAACGGACGCGCGCCATCCGCACCGATCTGTACTTGCTCATGGCCTTTTCCGGCCACCAGCACGACACCCCCCGGGCCGGCCATCTCGATGGCCTCGGCAATCGCCGCCTTGCGGTCATGCACCACGCGCGCCCCGTCGCGACGAAAGCCCTGCTGGATATCCTCGACAATGCGGACCGGCGACTCACTGCGCGGATTGTCGTCAGTCAGAACGATTCCGTCGGCAACCCGCTCAGCTGCGGCAGCCATCAACGGCCGCTTGCCGCGATCCCGATCCCCACCACAGCCGAAAACGCAGATCAGCCGCCCATCGATGTGCTGGCGCAGACCGCACAGGGCCGCTTCCAGCGCGCCCGGTGTGTGGGCGTAATCCACCACCACCAGAGGTCTGCCGGGGACGGTGAAACGCTGCATCCGGCCCGGCACTGCATGCAGGCCACTCAGCGCCTGCTGGATTTCCTCCGAGGACCAGCCCTGAGCCACGAGTGCGCCGATCACGGCCAACACATTGTGCGCATTGAAACGGCCTAGCAGCGGCAGATCCGCCGCCACCAGCCCGACCGGCGTGATCGCCTCCAGCACGAACCCCGTGGCATGCGGACGCAGCGAAGTGATCACCACATCGGCATCACTGTCAGCCTGCATGGAATAGCCGATGCGGCCAATGCCGGGCTCCAGCGAGCGACGCACCGAGCAGCCAAAGCTGTCATCCAGGTTAACCACCGCGTATTCCAGCCCCGGCTGCCTGAACAGCAGTCGCTTGGCCTCGGCATAAGCCTGTTCGGTGCCGTGATAGTCCAGATGATCGCGACCGAGATTGGTCAGCACGGCCACCGCCACCCGGGTGCCGTTCAGGCGGCCTTGATCCAGCGCGTGGGACGAGGCTTCCATTACCGCGTTGGGAGCTCCGGCATCGCGAAACCCTGCCAGCAACTCCTGGACGCGGGCTGCGTCAGGCGTGGTATGGCTGGCCGGCTCCAGCGTCGGGTGCAGGCCGTACCCCAGCGTGCCGATCAGGCCACACTCCTCACCCCGTGCGGCCAGCGCCTGAGCGAGGAACTGGCTGACCGAGGTCTTGCCATCCGTGCCGGTCACAGCCAGCACGCGAAGGGCTGCTGAAGGGTCGCCATAGACCTTCGCCGCCAGCTCGCCCAGTCGCCGGCCCAATCCGGCCATCGCAATGGTCGGCACCGACAAACCTTGCTCCGGCACAACACCACCAGCGGGCTCCCAGACAATGGCGGCCGCGCCCTGGTCGACAGCTTGGCGGGCGTAGGCCAGCCCGTGACTGGTGGCCCCCGCGCAGGCGGCGAACAGACAGCCGGGGCGAACGCGGCGGCTGTCCACACTGACACCGGAGATCGCCGGATTGCCCGCACCGGCGGCCACGGTGTCAGACACCAGGTCGGCGAGACGCAGTTGCTGGTTGAAGCACTCGGCCGGTGTCATGGCTCCTCCCTGCGCATCGCAGTGAGTGCGGGAGATGTATCGCCGGTATGTGCGTCCGGAGTGATGTTCATCAGCCGCATGGCTCCGGCCATGACCTGACCAAACACGGGTGCTGCGATCTGACCGCCGTAATAGGCCTGGCCGCCCGGCTCGTCGAGCATGATCACCATGGCCAGTCGCGGATCACTGACCGGACCCACACCAGCAAACCAGGCCACATAGTGATCACTGGAATAGCCACCCACCGTCGACTTGCGGACGGTGCCGGTCTTACCCGCCATTCGGTAGCCATCCACGGCTGCGCGGGTAGCCGTGCCGCCGGTTTCCACCGCCGCCTCCATCATCGCCATCACTGCGTCGGCGGTTTCGCGACGCATCACCCGAGTACCTCTGACCGCTTCGTCGACGGCCACGAAGGACACCGGCTTGAGTTCGCCACCGCTGGCAATTGCGGCATAGGCCTGGGCAAGCTGCAGTGGCGTTGCCGACAGTCCGTACCCGAAACTCAGGGTGGCCCGCTCGACACTGGAACGGGGCGCCTGAGCTGCCAGCACGCCGGCCGACTCGCCCGGGTAGCCGCTACCGGTGGTGCGACCGAAACCGAGCCCGGCAAGCAGGTTCCAGAGGGTTTCGTCGGGCAGATCCAGAGCCAGCTTCGCGGCACCGATGTTGCTCGACTTGCTGATCAACGTGGTCAGATCGATTTTGCCGAAATCACGCACATCAGTGATCGTGTGACGGCCAACCCGCATCGTCCCCGGATGCGTATTGAGTATCGTGTCGGCATCGGCCACGCCCGCTTCCAGCGCAGCTGCCACCGTGAACGGCTTGATCGTGGAACCAGGCTCCCAGGCATCGACCACGGCCCGGTTCCGATGCGCACTACCGGTTAGCTGGCGACGGTTGTTCGGATTGAAGGTGGGCTGATTGACCATCGCCAGCACTTCACCTGTGCGCGTATCCAGCAACACCAGCGACCCACCACGGGCGCTGTTGTTCTGCACTGCACTCTTCAGTTCCCGATAGGCGAGGAACTGCAGCCGACGATCGATACTGAGCTGCAGGTCGCGCCCCGGGCGCGGCTCACGCAGCTGTTCGACATCGGCGATCGTGCGACCCAGGCGATCGCGCAGCACGCGCTTGCTTCCCGGCGTGCCGCGCAGCCAGCTTTCGTAGGCATATTCCATACCTTCCAGGCCACGATCATCGATGTCGGTGAAACCGAGCAGGTGCCCGACGATCTCGCCGGAGGGATAAAACCGCCGGTACTCGCGTTGCACGGCGACTCCCGGCAGACCCAATGCCATGACCTGCTCGGCGACTGCCGGCGCTGCCTGCCTCCGCAGATAAAAGAATTCCCGGTCCCGGCGGGATTCAAGCCGCTGGGTCAGAGACGCGCTGTCCACACCAAGCAAGTCGGCCAGCTCGCCAAGATCGACGCCGGAATCCAATAGATTGGCGGGATGTGCCCACAACGATTCAACCGGTGAACTGATCGCCAGCGGCTGGCCGGTACGGTCCTTGATCATGCCCCGGTGAGTCGGAATTGCCATGGTCCGCAAATGGCGGGCATCACCCTGCAACTGCAGGAAATCCTTGTGCAGAATCTGAAGATCGACGGCACGGGCCACCAACACCAGGCACAGCAGCGCAAGCGCCAACAGCAGCAGCACATACCGCCAGGTCACCAGTTCCTGCCCATTCGCCCGGGATTCAGCCATTATCCTTCCGACCCTCCGGTCCCATTCCCGTAACTGCTCGCGCTAATCGGCACGCTGTCGCTCCAGAATCACCACATCGCCGGATGCAGGCAGCCGCATATCCAGCCGCTCACGCGCCAGGCGCTCGATCCGGCTATGAGTGGCCCAGGCACCCTGCTCGAGCTGCAACTGCCCCCATTCCGCGTTCAGGTCGTCGCGCAAGCGGTTCTGCTCTTCCACCGCCGAGAAAAGATCACGGCTGGCGTGTTTGCTGTAGACAACGCTCAGGGCGGTGAGCGTCACCGCGGTCACCAACGCCAGCAGGACAACAATCTCCGCAACCCGCGTCATGCCGCACGCTCGGCGACCCGCAACACGGCGCTGCGCGCCCGCGGGTTGTTGCGGTCGTGCCTGTCGCCGAACATCGGCTTGCCCAACGGGCGTAGTGCCGGCTCGGTGGACGCCTGCACCACCGGGATTCCTGGCGGAAGATCCGTGACCGGGCGCGGGCCGCGCATGGCACGTTTGACCATTCGGTCTTCCAGAGAATGAAAACTGATCACCGCCAGACGCCCTCCGGCCCGCAACCAGGATGGCGCCTCGTGAAGAATCGTCTCGAGCGCGTCCAGCTCGCCATTGACCGCAATGCGAATGGCCTGGAACGTCCGCGTGGCCGGGTGCTTGTGCCGCTCCCGGCGCGGGATCGCCGCCGCCACCAGCTCCGCCAGCCCCAATGTCGTCTCGGACAGACGGTCCTCGTCACGGGCCTTCCGGATTGCCCCGGCAACCCGCCGCGCAAACCGCTCTTCGCCGTAGACGCGGAGTACCCGGACAAGCTCCTGCTCATCCACCTGCTGCAGCCAGAGATGCGCAGTCAGCCCGTGGGTCGTATCCATCCGCATGTCCAGCGGACCGTCCCGCATGAAACTGAAACCGCGATCCGCTTCGTCCAGCTGCGGCGAGGACACGCCAAGATCCAGCAAGAGGCCGTCCACACAGCCTTCACAACCGGCCTCTGCAAGCACCGCACCGAGCGACCGGAACGAAGCCGCCACAACCCGACAGCGCGGATCGTCGCCGAAATGCGCCTGCGCATGGGCGACAGCTTCGGGGTCCTGATCGACCAACCAGAGTCGGCCACTTTCATCGAGGCGCCCAAGGATGGCGGCGGCGTGACCACCACGCCCGTAAGTGCCGTCGATGTAGAAGCCATCTGGCCGCACGTTCAGCCCCTCGACTGCCTCGTTCAGAAAGACGGACTCATGTCCGCTCGCCTGGCCCACCGTCACAGCGACAGGGACTCCAGCTCCTCCGAGAGCTCGAAGTCCTGAGCCGCTTCCTCAAGCCATTGATCGCAACGCTCGCTCCAGACCGTCTCGTCCCACAGTTCAAACTTGTTGCCCTGACCGATCAGGACGGTTTTTTTCTGGAGAGTCGCGAATTCGCGTAGCGGCGGCGGCAGCAGAATCCTGCCGCTACCATCAAGCTGCACCTCGGCTGCATGCCCCATGAGCAGCCGCTGCAGGCGACGGGTCTGCGGCTTGAGACTGGGCAGCGCAATAAGCTTGCGCTCGATCAGTTCCCACTCGGGCAGGGGATAGATCAATAGACAACGATCAGGATCGACGGTGACCACAACCTCACCGCCACACAGGGTCATGAGCTTTTCCCGATA
>SKGQ01000137.1 GCA_007117515.1 Ectothiorhodospiraceae bacterium
GCACTCATCTCCCGATCCGGCAGCGTCGCCAGCGTCGCGGTATCGGCGACTACGCATTGTGGCTGGTGGAAGGCACCGATCATGTTCTTGCCCAGCGGGTGGTTGACGCCGGTCTTGCCGCCCACCGAGGAATCCACCTGGGCCAGCAGTGTGGTGGGAACCTGAATGAAATCCACGCCACGCTGGTAGCTGGCGGCAACAAAGCCGGTCAGATCGCCGATCACGCCACCGCCCAGGGCGATCAGCATGCATTTGCGATCGAACCGCCGCTGCAGCAGGCGATCGTAGACCTGATTGCAGGTGTCCAGGCTCTTGTACTGCTCGCCGTCCGGCAGGATAACGCTGTCCACGTCCAGGTCGCTTAAGCTCTCGAGCAGACGGTCGAGGTACAGCGGAGCGACAGTGGTGTTACTGACAATCAGCACCTGGCGGCCGCGCAGGTGAGGGCGAATCAACTCATGCCGGTTCAGCAAGCCGGTACCGACGTGAATCGGATAGCTGCGCTCGCCGAGTTCAACCTGCAAGGTCTGGGTTTTGCTCATCGGAGTTCGTTCCATTCGTCCAGGGCGCGCGTGATGTCCCGCACAAGCTGCTGCAGCCCGCCGCGGTCCGTGTTCACGGTGATATGGGCGGTTTCCCGGTAAAGCGGCTGACGTTGCTCCATCAGGCTGCGAAGACGCGATTCAGGGTCTTCGGTCTGCAGCAGGGGTCGGTTCTTGTCGCGGCGAGTGCGCCGAAGCTGTTCGGCAATTGAAGTCTCCAGGTAGATGACCAGGCCCCGTTCGCGCAGGCGCTGCCGGGTTTCAGGGTCCAGAATGGCACCGCCGCCGGTTGCCAGCACACGCCGGTCGCCCTGGCTCAACTCGTCGATCATCACCTTCTCGCGCCGCCGAAAACCCTCTTCACCCTCGATATCGAAGATCACCGGGATATCAACGCCGGTACGCCGCTCCAGCTCCTTGTCGCTGTCGCAGAATTCGTATCCGAGCGTGCGGGCCAGCTGTCGCCCGATGGACGACTTGCCGGCGCCCATGGGCCCGATCAGGCTGATGCAGCTGAATGCAGTCATGATCTGTAAGACGTGCGTCCGACGATGTCGAGGATGATACCTGCCGCCGGCAGGTAACCCCAGTGTGTCGGCCATGAGTGGCTCGGCACACCGGGAGATCGCCTGATGAATGAACTAGTTGATGCTGCCGCCGGATAGGCTTTCGTCGAGAATACGCGGCGTGACGAAGATCAGAAGCTCGCTGTTTTCATCGATGCGCAGATTGTTGCGGAACAGCCAGCCGACAGCGGGCAGTGAGCCGAAGAATGGCACGCGACTGACCTGCTCACGCCGGTCCCGCTCATAGATGCCGCCGAGAACCACGGTTTCTCCGTTGTCGACCAGCACCTGGGTCGTGACCGACTGGGTGTCGATACTGGGTACACCAAGGAATACTTCGCCGATGGTGTCCTTGCTGACTTCGAGATCCATGATCACGCGGTTGTCCGGTGTGATCTGGGGGGTGACGTCCAGAGAAAGCACCGCCTCCTGAAAGGACACGTTGGTCGCACCGCTGGCAGTCGCCTCCTGATAGGGTATCTCGACCCCCTGCTTGATGCTGGCAGTCCGCTGGTTGGAAGTAATCACGCGGGGGCTTGAGACGATCTCACCCCGTCCCTCGGTTTCCAGCGCGGAAAGTTCCAGTTGCAGCAGGCGGTCCCCGATACGACCAACCGCGAGACCAACAGAGCCGGCGGCATCGCTGGCAGGCAGGTCCACCAGCAGGCCACCCGTGCCGGTTCCGGTTCCCGGGGATCCGGGAATGGCCCCACCACCGGCGCCACTGTCGACAACTCCGCCGGGACGAGTGCCGCCAAGTTGTCCGTCGGGGCCGCTGGCCCGGGTTGACTGCCTCCCGCTGGCGCCAAACCGCACGCCCAGCTCGCGGCTGAAATCGTCGTTGGCCAGCACGATGCGGGATTCGATCAGCACCTGCCGGACCGGGATATCCAGACGGTTGATCAGCCGGCGGATCTCGGCCAGGTTGCTCTGGGTGTCACGAATGATCAGCGTGTTGGTGCGTTCGTCGATGGCGACATTGCCGCGTTCCGAGAGCAGGGTCGCATCCGCAGACTGCAGCAGCGCGGAAATGTCTCCGGCCTTGGCATAGTTGATCTGGAAGTAGTCAGAGCGCAGCGGCGACAATTCTTCCTCGTCGCGGCGTGCCTGAGCGTCCAGGCGCTCACGCTCGGCGATTTCCTCGGCCGGCGCCACCAGCATGACGTTGTCGGTGATGCGCTTGTCCAGTCCCTGGGTGCGCAGGATGATGTCCAGCGCATGATCCCACGGCACATTCTGCAGGCGCAGGGTCAGATTGCCGGTCACCCGATCGCTGACAACCACGTTGAGGCCGGTGAAATCGGCAATCAGCTGAAGAACGGCGCGGACCTCGATGTCCTGGAAGTTCAGCGACAGCCGCTCGCCGGTGTATTCCGGATCCTCGCGCTGCGCCTGTTCGCGTTCAGCCCGGGTCAGGGGCTGAAATTCCACGGTGAACATGTTTTCTGTCTGATAGCCCATGTGTCGGTACTCGCCTTCCGGGCGGATCCGCATCACCACGTCGCGACCTTCCTGGCGGGTGTCGATGGTCCGCACGGGAGTCGCAAAATCCTCGACATTGAGCCGTCGTTGCAGGCGCTCCGGCAGTTGGGCATCGCTGAAGCGGGCGACTATGTGGTCGCCTTCGCGGCGCAGATCGACGTCGGTGGAGTCGTCGCTTAGTTCAATCACCACGCGACCGGCATTATCGCTGCCGCGACGGAAATCGATGTCCATCAGTTCCCGGCGCGCCGTGCGGCGGACGGCGTCTTCCCGCTCGCTGCGTTCCACCAGACCGCGCTGGGCGGGACGGTCCGCGCCCTCACGAAGCGTGATCAGGAATCGATTGCCATCCAGTTGCGCGTCGTAGCGCATCATGTCGGAGAGCTGCAGCACCACCCGCGTACGACCGCCGGCCTCGGCGGTGTTGATCCGCTCGACGCGACCAACGCCAATGTCGACGGAGCGTTCGCTGAGCGCGTTGCGCGTGCCTAGGAAATCAAACGTGATGCGCGCCGGGTCATCGACGCTGAAGCTGCTGGGCCGCACCGGATCACCTTCCAGCTGGATGGCGATCTGCACTTCGTTGCCCGGTAGCGTGGTGTATTCAATGTTGCTGATGGACGTTTCCGCCGCGGCATGCTGCCAACCGAACAGTATGAGCCCGACCAGCAGGATGAAGCGGAAGACCTGGCCCCTGGCCGCGCCGCTGGGTGCGAAGGTGACGCTGTTCATTGTTATGCTCCCTGTCTACCGTTCATCGCGTACGCTGAGTGCGGCTTCCCGCTCGGTCCAGGACTGTTCGCCAGTCCGAACCAGTTCCAGCACTTCGACACGCCGCTCACTGATGTCCACGATGCGGCCGTGGTTCTGCCCAAGATAGTTCCCTTCCCTGACGCGGTGCACCGTGCCCTGCGGGTCACGCACCAGGGCGAATCGCTCTTCTTCACGCTCCAGTAGCCCGGACATGCGCAGCGAATCCAGCGGAAATTGTTCCAGGTTTTCGCGGGGCCTGTCCGGGTCCGGTCGGGGCCCTGATGCAACCTCGGCGTCCCGCGATTCCTCGCGGAAACTCAGCCGATTGAAGGGATCCCGTTCCGGGGCGTCCGGATAAACATGACTTGGTGGATCTTCCGGCTCCTGGAACGGCTCCAGTGGCGGCGCCGGACGCGCCTGGACCTGTGCAATATAAGCCTCCAGGTCGCTGGTTTCCTGGCCGCAGCCAGCAAGCAGCAGCCCGCAAAGCAGCGTCACCGGGATTGCCATTCCGGGAATTGTCTGTCGGCGATTGCGCCAGTCATTCCGCATCACGACTCGTCCTCGCCCTCGTCATCCAGATACCAGTAAGTCCGGGCCGTGGCGCTCATGGTCAGTTCGCCGTTATCGCCACCACCCCGGGAAATCTCCACATCATGCAGTGTGACGATGCGAGGCAGATTGGCGACATCGCTGACAAAACGGCCGAATTCATGGAACCGGCCGCGCACCCGGATCTGGATCGGCATCTCTGCGTAGAAGTCCCGACGGACCGAACTGCCCGGACGGAACAACTCGAATTCGAGACCGGCACCGAGGCCGGCCTGGGAGATATCCACCAGCAACGGGGGAACTTCGACCCGACTGGGTAATTCGCGCAGGCGGGCCTCCAGTGAGCGCTCCATCTCTTCGAGCAATTCCTCGTAGGCGCCAAGGTTCGCGGCGCGCCCCTGCTTGGTCTCGAATTCACTGCGTAGCTGCGGCTCCTGAGCCTCGACGCGCGCCAGCCGTTCCTGCTGGTCCTGCCAGGAGAAATACCAGCCGGCGCCGACCACCGCGGCACAGACCAGCAGCGCTGCCAGGAATTTGATGATCGCCGGCCAGCTGCCCGTGTTATTCAGATCGAGTTCACTGAGTTCGACGCCCTGGACCTTCATTCGGCGTCCTCCCCGTTGTCATTCTCATCGCCCATGACCGGCGATGTCTGCTGCGTCCGCAATGTGAAGTCGCTCAATCGCATGCCGTCCTCACGCCGCACTTCGATGACCTCGAGCTCCGGATTGCGCAGCCAGTTGGACGCGTCCAGGCGCTCCATGTAACTCGAGACGCGGGCGTTGGACTGGCCGACGCCGCTCAGGGTCAGGCGGTTGTCCTGTTGTCGCAGCGAGTTCAGGTACAGGCCATCGGGCAGGGTTAGCACCATTTCCTCGAACAGGTGCACGATTTGCGGCCGTCCGCGCTGCAGATCCTGAATGATCTCCATCCGCGCATTGAGCTGGTTGCGGGTCGCTTCCAGTTCGCTGATGCGCGCGATCTGTCGGTCAAGTTCGCGGATTTCGGCACGCAGCATGTCGTTGCGGAATTCCTGATGCTCAGTCTGCTGATTGAGGTAGGTCAGGCCGGCAAACCAGATGCCTGCACCGATCACCACCGCGGCGCCGAGCATCCCCAGGAATGCCTGTTGCCGGCGGCGCCGGCGTTCTTCACGCCAGGGCAGGAGGTTGATGCGGGTGCTCATGGGTCAAAGCTCCTCATCGCAAGCCCGCAGGCGATCAACAGTGCCGGCGCATCCTCCACCAGCGTTTGTGGGCGTACCCGATTGGAAACCGACATGTTCACGAACGGATTGGCGATAAAGGTCGGAATGCCCGCCTGATCCCTTACCAGATCGTCAATGCCCACGATCGAGGCGCAACCGCCGGCGAGCACGATACTGTCCACCGAGTTGTGCTGGCTCGAGCCGTAGAAGAACTGTAGTGCGCGGGTAATCTGCTGGGCCATGGAATCCATGAAAGGATGCAGCACTTCGTCCTCGTAGCTGTCCGGCAGGCCGCCCTGGCGCTTGGCGCGGCCGGCATCTTCGATGGACAGGCCAAACCGCCGGCTGATTTCCTCGGTCAGTTGACGACCACCGAAAACCTGTTCCCGGGTGTAGATGATGCGCTGGTTCTCGAACACCGACAGGGTGGTCATGGTGGCACCAACATCGACAACGGCGATGCGCTGACCCTCACCATGCGCAGGCAGATCCTCGGCCAGCAAAGCGAAGGCATTCTCCGTGGCGTAGCTTTCGACGTCCACGACCCTGGTCTTGAGTCCGGCGCCTTCGCAGGCATCGACGCGGGTGTCTACATTATCGCTGCGGGAGGCGACCAGCAGCACCTCGACGCTTCCCGGGTCCCGCGCCGCTGGCCCCAGGACCTGAAAGTCAAGACTGACTTCGTCCAGCGGGTGCGGTACGTATTTTTCGGCCTCGATTTCGATCTGTGCCTGCATGTCGTCTTCGGAAAGCCCGGACGGCATGTTCACGGTCTTGCTGATGGCGGCAGACCCGGGCACTGCCAGCGCCACGTCCTTCAGCTTCGTGCGAGAGCGCTTGACTGCGCCGGCCACGGCGGCGGTCACGGCATCAAGATTGGTAATGCTCTTCTCCACCACGGAATCGGTAGGCAGTGCTTCCACCGCATAGCTTTCGACTCGATAACGACCGCCCTGACGTCGTATCTCGAGCAATTTCACCGCCGTCGAACTGATGTCGACGCCGAGCAGGGCCGTCCCTGACTTGCCGAACAAACCCACGATGTCGCGTCTCCCGAGCTGCCCTGACTCGAACGCCGCGGCCGGCGCCGTTCGAAACCTGTAGAATCGTATTCTTGTCGTGCGGACCAGCGTGGCCGCATCCGTCGCCGTTCGGCAACATCCCTATTGTCGGGGGATGTGGCAGGATTACAAGCGTTTTCCGCTGTATCCTCCGCCTTCACGATGACTTTATACTGCGTTTTCCGCCCTTAAAACCGAGACTCCGTAGATAGAATCCCCGATCATGGCTTGGCTACTCCGCGCAATTGCCTATGTGCTGGCTGCATTTCTGTCGCTGATCGTGCTTGGTGCGGTGGCCGCGGCGGGCCTGTATCTCTCTCTGGAGCCACAGCTGCCCTCGGTGGAAACCCTGCGCGATATCCGCCTGCAGCAGCCGTTGCGGATTTACACGGCCGATGAGGAGCTGATTGCGGAGTTCGGCGAGTACCGGCGCGAGCCGGTGGCCTACGAGGACATCCCCGAGCGTCTGCGGGATGCCTTCATCGCCGCCGAGGACGAGAATTTCCATGCCCACCACGGCGTGGACCCGCTGGGCATGGCGCGCGCGGTACTCTACCTGGTCCAGCATCAGGAGATCGGCCCCGGGGGCAGCACCATCACCATGCAGGTGGCGCGCAATTTCTTCCTGTCCCGTGAACAGACTTACCTGCGAAAGCTCAACGAGATCCTGCTGGCGCTGCGCATCGAGCGCGAATTGAGCAAGGAAGAGATTCTCGAGCTCTACGTGAACAAGATCTACCTGGGCCAGCGCGCCTACGGCATCGGCGCCGCCGCCCGCATTTATTACAACTCGGATGTGGCCGATCTGGATCTGGCCCAGATGGCCATGATTGCCGGCCTGCCGAAGGCGCCATCTTTCGCCAACCCGGTAAGCCGCCCGGAACAGGCCCTGCAACGGCGTGCGTATGTGCTGCGACGCATGCTGGAGACCGGGGTGATCTCGCAGGAGGAGTTTGCCGAAGCCAGCACCGCGCCGGTCACGGCCACCCTGCACCGGGAGGAGCGCCCAGGCGTGAGTGCACCATTCGTTGCCGAGATGGCGCGCGCTTACGCCGTCGAGCGCTTCGGCCAGAATGCCTACATCGACGGCTACCGGATTTACACCACCATCGACAGCCATTTGCAGCGCGAGGCGGACCGTGCGCTGCGCGATAATCTGCTGGCCTACGATCGGCGGCACGGATATCGCGGTCCGGAAGCGCAGTTCGATCTGGATGAGCATGCCGACGAGGAAGCATGGAATCGCCTGCTCGGCGACCACCGTCGGGTTGCGCATCTGCGGCCGGCATTGGTCGTCGATGTGGATGAATCGGCGGACCTTGCGCGGCTTTATCTCGGTCGCGGTGCTTACGGGGAACTGGACCTGGATGCGGTGCGCTGGGCCCGGCCGTATATCAATGAATCCGCGGTTGGGGATCGACCATCCTCGGTGGCGCAGGTGCTCTCGCGCGGCGATCTGGTGCGCGTCCATCCGGAGCGAATCGAGGCAGAGGATGACGCGGAGGAACGGACCGTATTGCGCTTCTCCCAGGTGCCCGCGATAGACGGCAGTCTGATCAGTCTGTCGCCGGCCTCCGGTGCCGTGGTTGCCCTGGCAGGTGGTTTCGATTTCGGCCGCAGCCAATTCAACCGGGCGGTACAGGCGCAGCGTCAGCCAGGTTCGGCGTTCAAGCCCTTTATTTACTCCGCCGCCCTGGAGCGCGGTTTCTCTCCGGCATCGGTGGTTAACGATGCGCCCATTGTGGTTGACGATGATTCACTGGAACGGAGCTGGCGACCGGAGAACTATTCCCGGCGCTTCTATGGTCCGACCCGGGTGCGCGAGGCCCTCGCACAGTCACGCAATCTGGTGTCGATTCGCGTTTTGCGGGATCTCGGCATTGGTTACACCTCCGAGTTCATGGAGCGGTTCGGCTTTGATTCGAAACGCATGTCGCCGGGGCTGTCACTGGCCCTGGGCAGTGCCGAAGTGACCCCTCTGCAGCTGACCGCGGGCTATGCGGTGTTCGCCAATGGTGGTTATCGGGTCGATCCTTATCTGGTCAGCCGGATCGAGGATATGGATGGCAGAGTCGTGTTCCGGGCGGTGCCGGCGATGGCCTGTGACGACTGCGCTGTGTTCGACCCGGACACGGCCGAGGAAACGGCTGCCGAAGCCGGCGACAATGCGGATCCGCTAAGTCAGCAGTTTCGGCCGGCGGAGCGCGTCTTGCCGGCGACCAATGCCTTTCTGATCACCGACATGCTGAAGGATGTGATCCGCAGCGGTACGGGACAGCGTGCGCGGGAACTCGGCCGTAGCGATATCGCCGGCAAGACCGGGACCACCAACAATCTTCGCGAT
This sequence comes from Ectothiorhodospiraceae bacterium, assembly GCA_007117515.1. Taxonomy (GTDB): domain Bacteria; phylum Pseudomonadota; class Gammaproteobacteria; order Nitrococcales; family Aquisalimonadaceae; genus Methylonatrum. The sequence goes on from SKGQ01000137.1 coordinate 8,508, forward strand.
GCCTGGTTTGCCGGTTACAACCGGCACCTGGTGACCACCGCCTGGGTCGGCTTCGACCAGTCGCAGAACCTTGGGCGGGGCGAAACTGGTGGTCGCGCGGCCCTGCCCATGTGGATCGACTTCATGGGTGTAGCCTTACGCGATATTCCGGAAGAATCCCCGCCGCGACCTTCGGGGCTGGTTACTGCGCGTATCGATCCGGAGTCCGGCCTGCTGACCAGTTCCGATAATCCCAGAGCGATCTTCGAACTGTTCCAGGAGGGCGCTGTGCCAAGGAGCGAAACTCGGCGCGACCGCTCGGGCAGCGGTTCCGGCGGCACTGGCAGCGGCGGACGTTCCGAACCGCTGTTCTGAACGAGCAGGTCTCGCGCAGCGGCCTTTTCCCGGGGCGGTTACGCGAGCAGGCAGGAGGATCCCGTAATCATGGCCAAGCAGGGCGCACCTCGTGACCAGCGTATGCGGCAGCGTCTTATCCAGGAATGCGCCCGCATCATGGTCGAGGAAGGGGTCCGGGATTATCTGGTGGTCAAGCGCAAGGCCGCTGATCGGCTGAACGCGCCTGGCACCGAGAACATGCCGCGCAACCGGGAAATCCAGGAGGCGGTGCTGGATTACCAGCGCCTGTTCGGTGGCGACAGCCATGCCGGCCATCTGCGTGAACTGCGCAAGGCCGCGCTGGAGGCCATGCAATTCTTCGCCGCGTTCCGGCCGCGGCTGGTTGGAGCGGTGCTCGACGGCACGGCCGGCGACTGGTCGGACGTCACCCTGCATGTGTTTGCCGACACGCCGGAGGATGTCGCGGTATTTCTGATGGACCGCGGAATACCGTTTGAAACCGGTGAACGCAGACTGCGTTTCAACCGCGATGACTGGGAGTTCTACCCGGTTTACCGATTCATGGCTGGCGAGGTGCCGGTGGATCTGACCGTGTTTTCCGTTGATGGGCTGCGCCAGGCGCCACGTAGTCCGGTGGATGGGCAGCCCATGGATCGGGCCAATCAGGACGCGGTTCGGCAACTGCTACACGGCGAGCCCGATCTGGTGATCCCGCCGCCAGGCTAGGGAAACACTGATTTATTCGCACGCCTGCGTTGGAGTCCGCATTTTTTCCGGGGCAAGGCGCGCTGTGCAGCGCCGCAGTCATTCTGCGGTCAAGCAGCGCAACGCAGCAGTCGGGGAAAATGCGGCCCAACCCGAAGGGCTCGGCCGGCTTTGGCGCCTGACTGTGTTGCATCACCGGGCGGTAACGACTGGCTACCGAACCGGCAC
>SKGQ01000068.1 GCA_007117515.1 Ectothiorhodospiraceae bacterium
CCGGCACGTCGCAGGGCCTGCAACACGCTGTCCTCACCCACCAGGTGCAAGGCTCCCACGGCGATGAAATACGTGCCCGGCTCGGCAAGCATGGTCTCGAGTTGCGGCAGCCAGTCGCGATGGCGATCGACAATCAGCGCCTTGTAGAGATCCGGATAATCGCTGTAGGTCTCGAGCAGGTACCGCTCCTGGGCGGCAACATCGCCCACCGCCCAGGCCTCCAGCGTCTGCATGGTGATCGACTCCAGATCATCCATTTCCCGCGCTGTCTGCATCAGCAAGGCAATCTGTGTCTCTTCGGCCAGATTGGCCAGCACGCCGAGCTGCTCGCGGAATTTCTCCAGCTCACGCACTTCCATAGCGTTACCGGCGCGTCGCAGCAGGTATGACTCGACACCCTGATCCGGCCGCATGCCCAGTTGATGCAAGGAGCTCAGCGTCAGGGTCATGCCGGCCAGCCAGGGCTGCATGCCTTCCAGCAACACGGGCTGCAGGCCCACCTGCTCGACCGCACTGCGCACCTCTGGCCAACGCTCGGGACCGACAATCGTCGAGAGCCGGCGGCCATCCATATTGAGCCCTCGCTGAAACATGAGCTGCTGGATTTCCGCCTGATTGAGGTTGCTCAGGTTCATTTCCAGCACCAGCACATCACTGGAATCAAAGGCGCTCTCGATCACCGGTGCCAGCGGCGTGTGACCCTCGGGCAGCAGGTGCATGGTGCCGAACAGGTAGAGCGTGGAATCCCCGCCATCAACCCGCCAGAGGGCCGGATGGTCCCCGTCGGCAGCGGGCAGGGCACTCGCAATAGCCAGTAGCAGGGGGAGCAGCAAGGCACGAAGGGTCAGGCACGGTACGCGCATGGCGATGGTCCTCAGAGACGGAACAGGTATTCCTGCATGCCATTGCCAAGCAGCACCGCACGCTCCATCTGCAGACCGCCAAGGCGCCTCTGCAGTTCGGCCGGGGCATGGCGCGGCGCGGTCCGCCGTTGGCCGGCATGCGTGCCAATGCGGCGGACAGTGCCATCCCGGTCGAGAAAAAGGCCATGCATCGGATCCGGCATGGTGCCGGCACTGTATTCGGTGATGGCGTGGAGATGACCGCCGGGCGCGAGAAGATTCGGTAGATGCCTGCCGAAGGCCTCCAGTACAGGCCGTTCCAGATAATCAAACAGCTGCCAGGACAGCACCAGATCGGCGTTGGCGAACACCTCGACCGGAAGCAGTTGCGCCAATGCTGTATCCAGCTCCCCCGGTTCGCGCTCCGGACCAAGCCGCGTCAAAGCCTCCAGCGCGTCACCGATGCAGTAGCGACAGCGAGACCCGGACAGCAAGTCGAGGGTCCCCGGGTGCGCCGGACCGAGATCGAGTATGACCCGCCGCTCGCCTGCCTCCAGACAGTCAACCGTCGACTGCAGCAGGCGGGCCGGGAAATCGCCGGAACTCTGGCTGCCCCCTGCCCGGCCGCGCTCCCGTTCTGCCACCGTCATCGCTGGGCTGTCTGCTTTGCGGCTCCCACCAGATCAGGCGCCGCCCTTGGCGCCTACCGCTTCCGCCGCTGGTTTGGCCGGGGAACCGGCACTGGCACCCTTGTTGTCGGCCGCGGCCGCACCGTTGGTGGTTGCCGGAGTCTCGGCGGCAGAGGCCTGTTTGGCCTTGTTCATCGCCGATTCAACGGCCTTGCTATCCATTTCGATGGCACCCTTGAAACGGGCGCCCTCCTCAAGGGCCACCCGCGGCGCCATCAGATTGCCGCGAATCTCCGCCGACTTACGGATGACAATGCGGTCGGCACCATAGAGGTCGCCGTCCACCGACCCTTCAACGTACACGGTATGCGCATAGACTTCGGCCTTGATGCGCCCCTTGGCGCCGATGGTCAGGCTGTTTTCGGGCAGGTGAATGCGGCCGTTGATCTGGCCTTCGATCACCAGGTCCTCACCACCCCGCAAGGTCCCCTCGATATGAATCGATGGCCCGATCACGGCGGCGCCGCGTCCACTGGTGCCCGCGCCACTTCCCTGAACCGCTGATGCTCCCGTCGTTTCCCGATCCTGCATCTTGACATCCTCCTGGCTGGATTCCGGCTTGCTACCGTCCCCGCGTTTCCCCAAATCGAACATGGCCATGCCCTTATCTCCTCCAACGGCCTACCCGGGCCGTGTTGTTCGGCTCTCCGGGGGCACGAATCTGTTGCCTGAAAGACACGCCCGTCTTCCTGGCCTTGCTTAAGGGAACACTGATTTGTTCGCAGGTCTGCGCTGGAGTCCGCATTTCTTTCGGGACAAGGCGCGCGTCGTGCCTTGCCAGATGCTCAAAACCGGTCTCGGGCGCAGGCGCGGGGATGAATCAGTGTCTCCTCAACGCACGTGATCAACCTCTTGACCGAGCATCTCCGGCGTCACCAGCACCACACCCCCCGGCGAAACATAGAAGCGACTGCGATCCTGTTCCAGATCATATCCAATGACGGTGCCATTGGGGATGCGGCAGCCCTCGTCGATCACCGCACGGCGGATCCGACAGCCCTGACCAACGATCACCGCCGGCAGCA
>SKGQ01000206.1 GCA_007117515.1 Ectothiorhodospiraceae bacterium
CCCGGCCGGTTTTGGCCTCTGGCTGCGTTACGCCACCGGCCCGGTAGCTGCGGCTACCGAACCGGCACCGCGCCTTGCCAGATGACCAAAACCGGTCTCGGGCGCAGACGCGATAATAAATCAGTGTTTCCCTAGCGCACACCATAGTACCGGCGAACTGCACGCAGCAGCACGACCAGCCAGGGCCAGAGGAGCATACCCACCACGGGTGGCAGCCAGTAGCGGTGAATCGACATCGGCCGGTCGATCAGGCCGTTGGTCCAGACCTGGACGAGGGTCACCAGAGACAACAGCGCCAGCACGATCAGTGCCTGCTGGCCCAGTGGGTAGACGCGCACCCGCTGGTGCAGCTTGAGTACAACAAAGGCGAGCAGCGCATAAGCCAGCGCCTGCTGTCCCAGCAAACCGGCCTGCAGCGCATCCTGGCCCAGCCCGGCAAGCCAGGCAACGCCAACCCCGACCCGTTGCGGCACCGCCATGCACCAGTAAATGAGCACCAGGGCAACCCATTCCGGTCGCGCCAACTGGGCCCAGGCGGGCAGCGGCAACACCACCAGTACATAGGCCACCAGGATCGTAACCAGAATCACCAGGCGACCGCGGCTGACAACCTCGGTCATGGTTGTCCCTCGGTGGCGGGGTTCCGGCCTGGTACGGCGGCCCCTTCGGGTTCCTGCAGTGTCATGTCCGGAAGCAGGCCGTCGTCCGGCGGCAGTCGTTCGCCCGGGGGCTGATCGAAGTCGGGTTCCGGAGCCGGCATTGCGGGGTCATCGGCCTGTTCGCGGCTGGTGCGCACCAGCAGCATCTCCCGGCTTCGATCCAGTTCCGCGCGCGGCCTGGCGATGACCCGGGCGAAAGGCAGACCGGGTTCGCGCCGGACTTCGGTCACTTCGGCCACGGGATAGCCGCGGGGGAATCGGCCGGCCAGGCCGGACGTGACCAGGTGATCGCCGACCTGGATGTCGGCGTTGTTCGGCAGATGCGGCAGTTCCAGTTCACTCAGATTGCCATTGCCCACCGCCACGGTACGCAGTCCGTTGCGTGTCACCTGAAGCGCGATCCCGTGGCTGGGGTCGGTGATGAGGCGCACCACCGAGGTCCCTCGGCCAACGGTGTCCACCTGGCCGACCACTCCGTGGGCGTCCAGCACCGGTTGGCCGGGGAACGCGCCGTGTCGACTGCCCTTGTCGAGTTGAATGACATGCCGATGCGGGCTCAGGTCGAGACGCATCAACTCGGCAATCACCACCGATTCCTCGACCTCGTACGATGAGTCGAGCAGGCCCTGCAGGCGGATGTTCTCCCGTTCGAGTTCGTCCAGCCGCTGCAGGCGCGCGGCGTTCAGTAATTGCTGATCGCGCAGACGCGAGTTCTCCTGCTGCAGGGCGCGACGCGTGGCCAGCGTCTCGCCCAGGTGTTCGGTGATCTCGAACGGCAGGTTGACGGTGTAATGCACCGGCGAGACGGCGGTGTGTACGGCCTCTCTGACCGGGTGCGTTAGCTGGTCGCGGTGGTCGAGCGTCATGATGCCCACTGACACGATTGCCAGCAGGATGAAGCGGGTGGTCGCTGAAGGACCTTGCGCGAATAACGGTTTGATGGCCTACCCCGGACTTGAATGGCTGCCACGCGGACTGGCGGCAAACGCTCGGTGTCTGCCTGATGTTCCGAAAAGGGTACCGCAGGGACGTGCAGAATCTATTCCCGAGTTCGCACTTTGCTATGGTAACGCCGTCCCGTTGCCGCGTCTGCGACCGGAACCTCGCCCCTGGTCCCGGGGGAACGCGGACTCCGGCACAACCCGGGGGACGGATCAGCATTCCCCGGCCCGGCATTTCCGTGGCCGGTGTTTGCAACCTACTCGGCAGTAAACAGATCCAGGCCCTGCTCGTCCATCAGTTCCAGGGCACGACCGCCGCCTCGAGCGACGCAGGTCAGCGGATCGTCCGCAACCACCACCGGCAGTCCGGTCTCTTCCATGATCAGCCGATCCAGATTGCGCAGCAGGGCGCCGCCCCCGGTGAGAACGATGCCCCGATCAGCGACGTCAGCGCCCAGTTCCGGCGGCGTCTGCTCCAGCGCGCTCTTGACTGCACCGACAATGGAGGACAGCGGCTCCTGGAGAGACTCCAGGATCTCATTGCTGTTCAGCGTGAAACTGCGTGGTACGCCCTGCGCCAGGTTGCGCCCCTTGACGTCGATTTCCCGCACTTCGCTGCCCGGGAAGGCGGTGCCGATCTCATGCTTGATGCGCTCGGCCGTCGCTTCACCCACCAGGATGCCGTAGTTGCGGCGAATGTAATTGGTGATGGCCTCATCAAAACGGTCACCGCCGACCCGTACCGAGGCGGAGTACACGATGCCGTTCAGGGACAGCACCGCGACTTCCGAGGTGCCGCCGCCGATATCCAGCACCATCGAGCCGCGCGCCTCGTCCACCGGCATGTTGGCGCCGATGGCGGCCGCCCGTGGCTCTTCGATCAGATAGACCTCGCGGGCGCCGGCGCCCATCGCCGATTCCTTGATCGCGCGGCGCTCCACCTGGGTGGAGCCGCAGGGCACGCAGACCAGAACCCGTGGGCTGGGCTTGAAGAAACGGGCTTCATGCACCTTCTTGATGAAGTGCTGCAGCATTTTCTCGGTAACGGTGAAGTCAGCAATGACGCCGTCCTTCATCGGCCGGATCGCGCGGATGTTCCCCGGTGTGCGGCCCATCATGTTCTTGGCCTCGACACCGACGGCGGCAATCGACTTCGGGCCGCCGTCCCGATCCTGGCGGATCGCAACCACCGACGGTTCATTCAGCACGATGCCCTGACCCCGGAGGTAGATCAGGGTGTTTGCGGTGCCCAGATCGATCGAGAGATCATTGGAAAAGAGCCCGCGGATTGCCTTGAACATGTAAACCGTCCCCCCGGTGAAAGGCGTGTAATCTAACAACGGCCCCAGGTTTCGGCAAGCAAGCAAACCGGGGTTGAGGCCGGGCCTCGCCGGGTTTGCCATCCCGTTGTCATTGATTGAAAATCCGCGGCTCGGCCGTTGCGCTGCGGGCGGCAGGAAACTGTCGTCGTCTGGCGTCGCCAGCGCAGTCATCTTTTGTGCGTGCCATGCGTTCCGTGGCCGGATCCTGAAAACCGTTTTGGAGAGAGTCATGTCCCTGGATAACGACGATGTGCGGCAGATTGCGCACCTGGCGCGGCTTGCCGTCGATGATCAGCGCCTGCCCGAGCACGCCAGCAACCTCTCCGCGATCCTGGAATTCGTCGAGGCCATGTCCGCCGTGGACACCAGCAACGTCGACCCGCTGGCCCATCCGCTGGAGATGCGGCAGCGCCTGCGGGCCGACGAAGTCAGCGAGGACAATCAGCGCGAGCTGTTTCAGGGTATTGCGCCGGCGGTCGAAGATGGTCTTTACCTCGTCCCCCGGGTCATCGAATAGCGGGCCAACGCCGGGCCGATGCCGCGGCATTGTCGCGCACACCGGCCGCGCCACCGACCAAGACACTAAAAGCAGTGTTTCCTCAATAAACTACGGGAATCGATTGTGAGCATTCACACCAGCACCGTTGCCGAGTTGTCCACGGCGCTTGCCCGTGGCGATCACTCCAGCCGCGAACTCACCGAAGTCTTTCTGGAGCGCATTCAGGGCCAGGGCGCAGCGCTCAACGCGGTGATCACCGTCACCGCGGAGCAGGCGCTGGCGGCGGCGGATGCCGCTGATCGGTCGCGTGCCGCCGGCGAGGCCGGACCGCTGACCGGCGTGCCCATGGTGCACAAGGACATTTTCTGCACCCGGGGCGTGCGCACCAGTTGCGGTTCGCGGATGCTGGACAACTTCATCTCGCCATACAACGCGCACGTGGTTGACCGCCTGGCGGCGGCCGGGATGGTCTGTATGGGCAAGGCGAACATGGACGAGTTCGCCATGGGGTCGTCCAACGAGACCAGTTTCTACGGTCCGGTAAAGAACCCCTGGGATACGGCGGCGGTGCCGGGTGGCTCGTCTGGCGGCTCGGCGGCGGCGGTCTCCGGCGGGCTGGCTCCGGCCGCTACCGGTACGGATACCGGCGGTTCCATCCGGCAGCCGGCGGCGCTCTGCGGTATCACCGGCCTCAAGCCCACCTATGGTCGCGTGTCCCGCTACGGCATGATCGCCTTCGCCTCCAGCCTGGATCAGGCGGGGCCCATGGCCCGCACCGCCGAGGACTGCGCGCTGTTGCTGGAGGCCATGGCCGGCTTCGATGCCCGGGACTCCACCTGCGTCGAGCGTGACGTGCCGCGCTACAGTCAGGCCCTGGGTGGCGATCTCAAGGGTGTGACGATCGGTCTGCCGAAGGAGTATTTCGGTGAGGGTCTCGATCCGACGGTGGCCTCGGCCATCGATGCGGCCATCGCCGAGTACCGCAAGCTGGGCGCTGAATTCCGCGAGATCAGTCTGGCCAACACTCATCTGGCGGTGCCGGCCTACTACGTGATTGCGCCGGCGGAGTGTTCCTCCAACCTGTCGCGCTTCGATGGCGTGCGTTTCGGCCATCGCTGCGACTCGCCCAGGGATCTCGAGGACCTGTACAAGCGGTCCCGTGGCGAGGGCTTCGGCGACGAGGTGCAGCGCCGGATCATGGTCGGCACCTACGCCCTCTCGGCCGGTTATTACGACGCCTACTACCTGAAGGCGCAGCAGGTCCGGCGGCTGATTCGTGACGATTTCCTGCAGGCCTTCGAGGATGTGGATCTGATCCTGGGGCCGACCTCGCCGACGGCAGCCTTCAACATCGGTGAGCGCAGCGATGATCCGGTCAGCATGTACCTGTCGGATATCTACACCATCGCCGTGAATCTCGCCGGTCTGCCGGGTATCTCGGTGCCGGCCGGCTTCGCCGACGGGCGGCCCGTGGGCCTGCAGCTGATCGGCAACTATTTCGACGAGGCGCGCTTGCTGAATGCGGCCCACGCCTATCAGCAGGTCACCGACTGGCATACGCGGGTGCCGGAAGCGTTCGCCTGATTGCCTCTACGAATTGACGCCATCGGTAGCGATGGACTGACCAGAAGGTAATGACGATGGAATGGGAAACGGTCATCGGGCTGGAGATTCATGCCCAGCTCGCCACCCGCAGCAAGATCTTCTCCGGCGCCTCCACGGCCTATGGTGCGGAGCCCAATACCCAGGCCTGTGCCGTGGATCTGGGCCTGCCGGGCGTGCTGCCGGTGCTGAATGCCGAGGCCGTGAACATGGCCATCCGTTTCGGCCTGGCAACCGGCTGCAGCATCGCCCCGCACTCGGTGTTCGCGCGCAAGAACTATTTCTACCCCGATCTTCCCAAGGGCTACCAGATCAGCCAGTACGAGCTGCCGGTGGTGCATGAGGGCGAGGTCATCATCGAGCTGGATGACGGCGAGACCATGCGGGTGGGCGTGACCCGCGCGCATCTGGAGGAAGATGCGGGCAAGTCGTTGCACGAGGGCTTCGAGGGCGTCACCGGCATCGATCTGAACCGCGCCGGCACGCCGCTGCTGGAAATCGTGTCCGAGCCGGATCTGCGCTCGGCGAAGCAGGCCGTGGCCTACATGAAGAAGATCCACTCCCTGGTGCGTTACCTGGAGATTTGCGACGGCAACATGCAGGAAGGCTCCTTCCGCTGCGATGCCAACGTCTCCATGCGCCCGAAGGGCCAGGAGAAGTTCGGTACCCGCGCCGAGATCAAGAACCTGAACTCGTTCCGCTTCGTCGAGAAGGCGATCAATTACGAGATCGAACGTCAGATCGACCTGCTGGAGTCCGGCGGCACCGTGGTCCAGGAAACCCGCCTCTACGACTCGGTGAAGGGCGAGACACGTTCCATGCGGACCAAGGAAGAGGCCAACGATTACCGTTACTTCCCGGATCCGGACCTGCTGCCGCTGGAGATCACCAGCGAGGAAGTGGAACAGATCCGCGCCACGCTGCCGGAACTGCCGGACGCGAAGAAGGAGCGCTTCATGGCCGACTACGGCCTGTCCGCCTACGATGCCGGCGTGCTCACCGCCAGCCGCGATCAGGCCGATTTCTTCGAGGCAGTGGTTCAGGCCGCCGATGGCGAGGCCAAGCTGGCCGCCAACTGGGTGATGGGCGATTTCTCCGGCGCCCTCAACCGTGATGGCCGTGAGATCGGCGACAGCCCGGTCAGCCCGGAGATGCTCGGCGGCATGCTCAAGCGCATCAGTGACAACACCATCTCCGGCAAGATCGCCAAGGACGTGTTCGAGGCCATGTGGAACGGCGAGGGCGATGCCGATGCCGTGATCGAGGCCAGGGGTCTGAAGCAGGTCACCGACAGCGGCGCCATCGAGGCGATGATCGACGAGGTCATTGCCGCCAATCCGGGTCAGCTGGAACAGTACCGGGCCGGCAAGGACAAGTTGCTCGGCTTCTTCGTCGGCCAGGTGATGAAGGCCTCCAAGGGCAAGGCCAACCCGGCCCAGGTCAACGAGCTGCTGAAGAAGAAGCTCTCTGGCTGAATCCGAGTCTCGACGCCGGGTGGGCGGAGGATGGCTCCGCCCACCCGGCTCGCGCATTCGGGCGTGTCGTTCTCAGACTTGCTCGGCGTGAAATCCTGCACTGCACTGCACTGCAGTGGGGCTGGGGCGGGAGGTTTCCCTCCGGGATCGCCATGAACCCATCCGTGGGGGCTCGACGGCCGCGTCCCTGCGGCCGACGTTCCTCCGGGAAACCCCCGCCCCAGCTTCGCGAAGGCTTGACCCGGGCCACCCGTGGCAGTCTCCTTGAACCTGCATGCCAAACAAACGAGAGGTACGCTCTTGTCCGCTGATCCCGATCAACGTCGGCGCTTCATTTTCGAGTACGCCAACGTGCGTGGCGAGCTGATTCACCTGGATCACAGTTACCGCGAGGTGCTGCGCCGGCATGATTATCCGGCGCCGGTGGCGCGGCTGCTCGGTGAGGCGATGGCGGCAGCCGGTCTGCTCGCCGCGACGATAAAATTCCAGGGCTCGTTGATCCTGCAGATTCAGGGGTCCGGGCCGGTCACCATGGCCGTGGCCAGCGCCAGTCATGCCTCGGAATTGCGGGCGGTCGCCCGTCACGGCGAGCGGGACGTGCCGGATGGAACGCTGGCGGAACTCTTCGGTGAAGGGTATCTGGCCATCACCATCGACCCCGAGGAGTCGAATGATCGGTACCAGGGCATCGTGCCCCTGCAGTCGGAAGGACTGGCCGAGGCGGTGGACGGCTACTTCGCCCAGAGTGAACAGCTACCCACCCGCATCTGGCTGGCCTGCGACGGGAAATCGGCAGCCGGGCTGCTGTTGCAGCGTCTGCCCGACGCGCCGAATCCGGATGCGGATGCCTGGGACCGGGCCGAACACCTCGCCAGCACCATCCGCCCCGAGGAACTGCTGAAACTGGCGATCCCGGACATCATCCGGCGCCTGTTCCACGAGGAGGACATCCGCCTCTACCCCCCGGAACCCCTGCGCTTCCATTGCCCCTGTTCCCGCGAACGGGTCGCCAGCGCATTGTATTCACTGGGTCGCGACGAGGCCGAATCCATCATCGCCGAACAACAGGAAATCGAGACACACTGCGACTTCTGCGGGCAGCGCTATGCCTTTGACTCGGTGGACGTGGAACAACTGTTCAGCGGCGAAGGCGACAGCAGCCCGCCGGGAAGGACGAGGCATTGATGCCACACGCTTCCGCGGCGTTTTAGGTTTTAGGTTTTAGGTATTACGTGTAAAGCCCTCTTAAAACGTAAAACGTTACACGTAAAACGGCGATGTCATGAACAACTCCCAACTCCTGCGTTATTCCCGCCAACTGATGCTGCCGGAGGTGGATTATGCCGGGCAGGAGCGTTTGCTGGCCGGGCGGGTGCTGGTGATCGGCCTGGGTGGGCTTGGTTCGGCCTCGGCGATGTACCTGGCGGCGGCGGGTGTCGGGCATCTGGTGCTGGTGGATGACGATGTGGTCGAGCTCAGCAACCTGCAGCGGCAGATCGTGCACGGCAGCGACTCCCTGGGCCAGAGCAAGGTTGCCTCGGCGGCGGCGCGGCTGCGGGATCTGAACCCGGAGGTGAAGCTCACCGAGTTGGCTGAGCGACTGGATTCGGAGGCACTGCGGCGCGAGGCCCGTGCGGCGGATGTGGTGGTGGATGGCAGCGACAATTTCGCCACCCGCTTCGCGGTCAATGCGGCCTGCGTGCAGGCGCGCACGCCACTGGTCTCCGGTGCGGCCATCCGGCTGGAGGGCCAGCTCGCGGTGTTTCGCGCCGATCTCGATAATCGTCCCTGTTATGCCTGCCTTTACCCACCGGCCGACGGTGCGGATGCCCGTCTGAGCTGCTCGGAGTCCGGCGTGCTGGCGCCGGTGGTCGGGGTAATCGGCAGCCTGCAGGCGGTGGAGGTGATCCGCCTGCTGACGGGCTTTTCCGAGGCGGATGGCCGCCGGTTGACCCTGTGGTCGGCGCTGGACGCCGTCTGGCAGACGGTAAAATTCGACCGCGACCCGGCGTGTCCGGTTTGTGGCTCTGGTTCGTCGCTACCGGGCTGAATGTTTTTTTCCGATGGCGTCGGGGCCAGTGCAAGCTTTTTCTTGGCCTGACGTGCCTTCGGCCCAACAGGGCCAAGAAAAACCTTCCACTGTCCCTGCCAGACTGCGAATGGTGCTGCTTCGTCCAGAGGGAAACCCCGGCGTGATATGCGATCGGGGCGGCAGCCACCATATCGGCCCGGCGTTGCATGTAACGGGTGGGCAGCCTATCCTGTGGCATGTAACGGAGAGGGCGAAGCATGGGAATGAAGCCGGTCAATGCACGAGTTCAGAAGCACCGTGACGCACTGCGCAAGGCAGGGCTGCGTCCCGTGCAGATCTGGGTGCCGGATACGCGCCGTCCCGATTTCGCGGAGGAGTGTCGCCGGCAGTGCCGTCTGGTTGCCCACACGGATCGAGCTGACAAGGCCATGGAGCAGCTCATGGATGACGCCTTGTCCGATGTGGACGGCTGGACCGAGTGATTCGCGGTGATTTCGTGACCATCGCCATACAGGGCGACTTCGGCAAGCCGCGCCCGGCTCTGGTTATTCAGGCGGATCAGTTCAGCGAGCATTCGAGCATTACGATCCTGCCTGTGACCAGCACGCTGGTCGCGGCGCCCCTGCTTCGCGTCACCGTGCAGCCGACGACGGAGAACGGTCTGCGGAAGCCTTCCCAGGTGATGGTGGACAAGGCCATGACGGTGCGGCGCGACAAGGTCGGGCAGAACTTGGGCCGCATCGATGCTAACTTGCTGGTGGAAGTCGAGCGTTGCCTGGCCGTGTTTCTGGGCATTGCGAAATAAGATAGCGCGTCCTTGAATAATACGAATGCGCGGTGCTTTTCTGAAAATGTTTGGGCCAGTGCAACCTTTCGTCTGGCCTGGCGTCGCTTGAGGAAACACTGAGCAATTCCCGCGCTCGCGTTGGGCTGACATTTTTTCCGAGGCAAGGCGCGCTGTGCCGTGCCGCAGCCGCCCTGCGGCCAAGCAGCGCAACGCCGCAGTCGGGTAAAATGCCAGCCCAACCCGGAGGGCTCGGCCGATTTCGGCCCCTGGCGGTGTTGCGGCACCGGCCCGGTAGCTCGGGCTACCGAACCGGCACCGCGCCTTGCCAGGCTGCCGAAATCGGACACGAGCGCGA
>SKGQ01000169.1 GCA_007117515.1 Ectothiorhodospiraceae bacterium
CTGGTCCTTGCCGGCTTCGTGATCGGCTTCAGCCGCAACTTCGAACTGGGCATGGAACTGGTCACCGAATGGTTCCTGATCAACGGGGTACTCTCAGCCATCGGTGCGGCACTCGCCTGGGGTCACCCCGGCACCGTCGTGGCCACCTTCTTCGCGGCACCGCTGACCTCATTGAACCCCACCATCGGTGCCGGCTTCGTTGCCGCCGGTGTGGAACTCTATCTGCGGCGCCCGACCGTCTCCCACTTCGCCAGCCTGCGCAAGGACGTCGTCAAGCTCCGCGGCTGGTGGACCAACCGCGTCTCCCGCACCTTGCTGGTATTCCTGTTCGCGACCATCGGGTCCGCGGCGGGGACGTATATTGCGGGCTTTCGGATATTCGAGAGGCTCGTTGGGGGCTGAGGATGATCCGACCCGTTTAACGTTAAACGTTTTAGGTTTTAGGTTTTAGGTGTCTGTTTTTCAACGTAAAACATAACACGTAAAACATTAAACGCCCGAGAACATTGAAAGGCGCTTCGCGCCCTTCAATGTTCTCGGGTCGCCTCAAACCTCACCTCCGGCCAGCGTTCCTGCGTCAGATCCAGATTCACCCGGCTGGGGGCCAGGTAGGTGAGGTTGTCGCCAATATCCAGCGCCAGGTTGTCGCCGGCCTTGCGCTTGAAGTCCTCGAGCATCTTCGGGTCATCGCATTCCACCCAGCGGGCGGTGTTGATGGTGACCGGCTCGAACACCGCATCGACGTTGTATTCCGCCTTCAGCCGGTAGGCGACCACATCGAACTGCAGCACGCCGACGGCACCGACGATCAGGTCATTGTTGTTGAGCGGCTTGAACAGCTGCGAGGCACCCTCCTCGCAGAGCTGCTGGATGCCTTTCTGCAGCGCCTTCAGGCGCAGCGGATCCTTCAGCACCACGCGGCGGAACAGCTCCGGCGCGAAGTTGGGGATGCCGGTGAACTTGAGCGCCTCGCCCTCGCTGAAGGTATCGCCGATCTGGATCGTGCCGTGATTGTGCAGACCGATGATGTCACCAGGCCAGGCGTCTTCTGCGGCCTCACGGTCCGAGGCCATGAAGGTGATGGCGTTGGCGATCTTCACGTCCTTGCCGATGCGCACATGCCGCATCTTCATGCCACGCTGGAAGCGACCGGAGCAGATGCGCATGAAGGCAACGCGGTCCCGGTGGTTGGGGTCCATGTTCGCCTGGATCTTGAACACGAAACCGGACAGCTTGTCCTCCGCCGGTTCGACCTCCCGCTCCAGGGCCGGCCGCGGCTGCGGGGGCGGCGCGTAGCTGACGAAATCATCCAGCAGTTCGCGGATGCCGAAATTGTTGATGGCTGAACCGAAGAACACCGGTGTCAGCTCACCGCGCAGGTAGGCGTCCTTGTCGAACTCGTGGCTGGCGCCCCGAATCAGCTCGATCTCCTCGCGCAGTTCCCCGGCCATACCGCCGAAAAGCTCATCCAGCCGGGGGTTATCCAGGCCCTCGATCACCTCGCCCTGCTGCACCTTGCCGCCATGGGTGGGGCTGAACAGGTGCACCGTCTGGTTATACAGGTGATAAACACCCTTGAACCGCTTGCCCATGCCGATGGGCCAGGTGATCGGCGCGCACCGGATGCCCAGCACCGACTCCACCTCGTCCATGACCTCCATCGGATCGCGGCCCTCGCGGTCCAGCTTGTTGATGAAGGTCATGATCGGGGTGTCGCGCAAACGACAGACCTCCATCAGCTTGATGGTGCGCTCCTCGACACCCTTTGCAGCGTCGATCACCATCAACGCCGAGTCGACGGCGGTCAGCACCCGGTAGGTGTCCTCGGAGAAATCCGCGTGACCCGGCGTGTCCAGCAGGTTCACCACGCAGTCGTGATAGGGGAACTGCATCACCGAGGAGGTCACCGAGATCCCGCGCTCCTTCTCCATGGCCATCCAGTCCGAAGTGGCATGGGTCGCCGCCTTGCGCCCCTTCACCGTGCCGGCCACCTGAATCGCCCCGCCGTAGAGCAGCAGCTTTTCGGTCACCGTGGTCTTGCCGGCGTCCGGGTGCGAGATGATGGCGAAGGTCCGGCGTCGGTTCACCTGTTCAACAAGGGCGCTCATCGGCTTTCTGGTCCTGCCTGAGAATGTCGTCGCGCGGACGGTACTGTCGGCACGGAGGGCGCAGAGTATACAGTTAGGCGCTGTCCGATCCGACCCCGACCATGGAGTCCTTGCATGTCCGTTTCCCGACTGCCCTCGCTGCTGGCCTGGCTGGTGATCTGTTTTGCCGTGGCCGCCTTTGGCGCATGGTTCACGCCCGGCGAGTGGTACGCCGCCATCCACAAGCCACCCTGGACGCCACCGAACTGGCTGTTCGGACCGGTCTGGACGGCGCTCTACGCGATGATGGCGGTGGCTGCCTGGCTGGTCTGGTGCCGGCGCCCGGAACCCGGAGCGCACACGGCAATCGGACTGTTCATCGCGCAATTGATCATAAACGGTCTTTGGTCCTGGCTGTTCTTCGGCCTGCACTGGGTCGGTCTGGCGCTGCTTGACCTGCTACTGCTCTGGGTACTGCTGCTGGCGACCGTGATCGCCTTTTTCCGGCAGCACCGGCTGGCCGGCTGGCTGCTGGTGCCATACCTGCTCTGGGTCAGCTATGCGGTGAGCCTGAATGCCGCGATCTGGGTCCTGAACTGAGCACAACATGAGCGAAGACGAATTCTGGAAGACCGTGCCCCTGGCACAGATGACCGAGACCCAGTGGGAATCACTGTGTGACGGCTGCGGCCGCTGCTGCCTGCAGAAGCTGGAGGACGAGGACACCGCCGAGGTGGTGCACACGGACATCGCCTGCCGGCTGCTGGACGGGCAGAGTTGCCGCTGCAGCGATTACCCGAACCGCTTTCAGCGCGTGCCGGAATGCCTGAACATGACGCTGAACACCGCCTTTTACGCTGACTGGCTGCCGCCGAGCTGCGCTTACCGGCGGCTGGCCGAGGGCCGCGACCTGGCCTGGTGGCATCCGCTGGTCTCCGGCGATCCGGAGACCGTGCACCGGGCCGGCGCTTCGGTGCGAGGGCGCGTGGTCAACGAACAGCACGTGCATCCCGACCATATCGAGGAACGCGTGGTCGACTGGCCCGGTCTGCCATCGGACGCCGACGACGCATGAGGCGTTGAAGAAAGCGCCCGTCGCCCCGATAAACAAGCCATTCAAATTGCCGCATCCGTTGCTACAATCGCGCGGCGCGAGGGAAACACTAGATTTATTCCCGCGGCTGCAACAAAGGTGAAACCATGAGCGCCGAACACCTGGTGGGCCTGTCCACCTGCCCGGATGCAAACACCGCGAACGAAATCGCCGACACCCTGGTGGACGAGGGCCTGGCGGCCTGCGTGAACATCATCCCCGGGCTGACCTCGGTGTATCGCTGGCAGGGCGAAACCTGTCGCGACCAGGAATGGCTGCTGGTGATGAAGACCACCCGCCCGCGCTGGAAGAAGCTGGAAGAGACCGTGCTGCGTCTGCATCCGGATCAAGTGCCAGAGATCATCGCCCTGCCGATCGACACCGGGCTTAACGATTATCTGGCCTGGGTCGGCTACCAGACTACCGAGGAGCGCTGAACGCCGGGGCCAGTTTGCCGGTCTATCCCAACATGCCGACCATCCGCTTCCATCATCTGCCCCTGTTACTGCTGATGCTCTGCATCGGCTTGTTGCTGCCTATAACGGCAACCGCAATGAACAGTGGCAATGGCGGTGAAATCCCGATGTACCAGGACAGCGGCAATCAGTCGTCGGGGCTGCGCGCGCTGTTCGGTGGTGGCGACGATGAATTACTGCCGCCGGATCAGGCCTTCCCGTTCTCGGCCGAACTGATCGGCGATGACATCATCATCGCCCGCTGGCGCACCGCCGATGGCTATTACCTGTACCGCGACCGGCTCGACTTCGCCGTCGATGGCGCCGAGATCGCCGGCTACGAGATGCCGGACGGGATCAAGAAGGATGATCCCAACTTCGGTCTGATGGAGGTCTATTACGGCACCCTGGAGGTGTACCTCCAGCTCGACGGGCCGGTGGAAGGCGACCGCGTCGTGCTGAACGTGGACTACCAGGGCTGTGCCGACAACGGTGTCTGCTACCCGCCGATGCAAAGCAGCTTCGACATGGCGGCGGGCTCCCAGAGCGCCGGCGTCGCTGCCGGTGGCGGCCCGAGCGGTGGCGCCGATGGCGGCTTCGGCGGGCTTCCCGGCAGCAATCTTCAGAGTCTCCTCGGTGGCGGCAACCTGCCACTGATTCTCGGCGGCTTCTTCATGGCCGGGCTGCTGCTGGCCTTCACCGCCTGCATGTATCCGCTGATTCCGATCCTCTCCGGCATCATCGCCGGTGATGCCAAACGGTCCAGCGGCCGCGCCTTCCTGCTGTCTCTGGTGTTCATTCAGGCCACCGCCATCACCTATGCCCTGGCCGGCGCCGCCGCGGGCATGACCGGCTCGGCCATCCAGGCGGACCTGCAGGGGCCGTGGGTGCTGGGTGTTTTCGCCGCCCTGTTCGTGATGCTCGCGCTGGCCATGTTCGGTGTCTTCAATCTGCAGATGCCGGCCGCCATCCAGAACCGCCTGGATGCCCTGTCCCGCCGGCAGCGCGGTGGCACCTTCATCGGCGCTGGCATCATGGGCGTGCTCTCGGCGCTGATCGTCGGTGCCTGCTCGGGCCCGGCGCTGATCGCTGCCCTGGCCTTCATCAGCAACACCGGCGACGCGATGATCGGTGGTCTTGCCCTGTTCGCCATGGGTAATGGCATGGGCCTGCCGCTGCTGCTGATCGGCACCGCTGCCGGTCGCTGGTTGCCGCGCTCCGGCGCCTGGATGGTCACCGTGCGACGGGTTTTCGGGGTGATTTTCATCGGCGTCGCCATCTGGATGCTCGGCCGCCTTCTGCCGGACCAGGCGGCACTCGCACTCTGGGCCATGCTGTTCTTCGGTGTCGCGGGCTGGCTCCTGGGTGCGGTTTTCCGCCGCCAGGTTGGTGGCGGTGCCGGAATCACCCGTGGACTGGCCGGCACCGCTGCCGGCGTCTGGGGGGCGGTTCTGATTACAGGCGCCGCCATCGGCGGGCATAGCTTCTGGACACCGCTGGCGGTGGACGATCGCGAACCGCTGCCCTGGCGGATGGTCGAGAGCGTCGAGGAACTGAATCAGGTGATCGAAACCGCCAATGCCGACGACCGAGCCGTAATGGTGGATGTCTACGCCGATTGGTGCGTCTACTGCGTGCAACTGGAACGCAACACCTTCCCGGATCAGGCGGTACGCGACTCACTGGACGACACCAAGCTGGTGAAGGTGGATGTCACCGGCATGAACAGCGCACACCGTGAATTGCTGGAACACCTGAACGTGTTCCTGCCACCGGCCGTGATCTTCTATGGCAAAGACGGCGAGGAACGCGGGAACAGCCGGGTCGTCGGCTTCATGCCACCGGAAGATTTCGTGCAGGTGGTGGAGTCGGCGCGGGAATAAGAGACGAGAGATATGCCAAAACTCATCGCCTTCATACTCGTCATTATCCTCGGTGCCGCCGCCGGTGGCGGTGGTTTCGTCGCCTGGACGGCGTGGCAGGAACGCGGACCGGAGACGCGTCCGGAGTTCACATTGCCGGATCTGGAGGGTGAGGAGCGCTCGATCAGCGAGTGGGACGGTCACCTCGTGGTGCTGAACTTCTGGGGCAGCTGGTGCCCGCCCTGCGTCCATGAGATTCCGATGTTCATGGAGCTGCAGGACGAGTACGAGGAGCAGGGCGTGCGCTTTGTCGGCGTCGCCATGGACCGCGAGGACGATGCCCGCGAGTTCTACGCCGAGTTCGAAGTCAATTACCCAAGCCTGATCGGGGTACAGGCGGTCTCGGAAATCCTCGAGACCTACGGCAATTCCAGTGGCACGTTACCGTATACCGTGATCATCAATGAAGACGGACATATCGTGCATCGTTTCGCCCGGGAGATTACGCGGGAAGAACTGGAGCCGGTGATTCTGGAACATCTTTGATGTCCGTTTTAGGTGCAACGTTTTATGTTTTATGTCAACAACTTAAAACATAAAACGTAACACTTAAAACATAAGGGTCTTAACCGCAATCCGGTTCCACCGTCCGATCATGCTCCGAGCTGACCAGGATGCCCTCCGACAGGAACGTGCGGCCCACCAGGATCGGGTAGGTCAGCGCGCTGCGGTCGGTGAGCGTGAAATCCGTTTCCGAGTAATGGGCGCCGACGCACAGACCGACCTTGACCACATAGCGGTTTTCCTGGCCGCTGGCCTGGGTGACGGTGATTTCGTCTTCTATCGGCAACTCGAAGTCGTGCTTGCCGCCGTCATGATCGTCGAACACGAACCGCACCCATTCCTCGCCGTCCTTGTCGAAAGCTTCGATCTCACGCGCATGCAGGGAACTGCGGCTTGCCCCGGTATCCAGACGGGCCTTGGCCGGGATCTCATCGGGCATCAAGCGAACGGCCTCGACATGCCCCAGCACGTCCTGCTCCTCCAGTTCGACGGAGGAGAGATCGTTGTCTGCGGCAAGCGTCAAAGGTATCAGGATCAGCAGGAGGCCGAGGAACGGCAGGGATCGGGCCATGTAACACTCTCCGGTAAGTTCTCAGTGTGAAGTCTTCGCTTATCCGACTCGTGGTATGCGAGCTGCTTGGGTCCGGATCCACAGCGTCAGCGGGATGCGGGCCACCAGCAGCAGCATGGCCAGCCAGAAGCCCCAGGCCAGCCCTTCGACGCCACCCTCGGGCGCCGACCAGCCCATTACCAGACCAACCACTGCAGGCACCAGACCGACGATCACGCCCAGATCCAGCAACAGCAGGCGTGACCAGTTGCCCCGGTCCAGCACGACCACCAGTACGGCCGCCACCATCAGGCCGACCAGCAGAACCAGCGATACGGTAGTCCAGACACCGCCGATGGCGGCAATACTCAGATCCGGCGCCTCGCGCAGGCGCAGCACCGGCACATACAGTACGCAGGCCGCGATCAGGGCGAGCACAGCATGCAGCAACGGCACCAGCCGCGGTGGCGTCTTCATCATGGAATCGGTCATGGAATTTTCCGTTGTCATGCCTGCAACCGGTCCAGAAAGTTCTCGAACAGTGCGCTCACCTCATCCAGCCGCGAGGTCAGGGCATGTTCAGCGTCGACCAGGGACAGCGGCACCCGGTGCCGCGCGCTCCAGCGATACACGATGTCGTGCGGAATGATCTCGTCCTGCCAGCCATGCACCACCGAAACCACCGGCGCCCGGGGCGTGGTGTCGCCATCGTAACCGGGAATATCCACGGCCGGGGCCATCAGGAACAGGCCTTCGGCCTGCAAGGCACCACTGGCGGCCGCTGCCACGTAGCCGCCCATGCTGGACCCTACCAGGGCGAGCCCCTCCTCCACCGGGGGCTGCAGCGACAGCAGATGCCGCACGCGTTCGTCCGGGTCCATCGTGAAACGGTAATCCGGGCTTTCGACGGTCAACCCGCGATCCCTGGCCTGTACCGCCAGCGCGCTGATCTTCCGCCCCCAGGGTCCGCTCTCCTTGCCGTGGGCAAACCATACGTGTCGAATCATGTCTCTTCCTGCATGTGGAAAGCGACACAGTCTACGATGCTCGCTTTTTTGGAAAACACTGATTTATCCCCGCGCCTGCGCCCGAGACCGGTTTTGGTCATCTGGCAAGGCGCGGTGCCGGTTCGGTAGCTTGAGCTACCGGGCCGGTGACGAAACACAGCCAGGGGCCAAAACCGGCCGAGCCCTTCGGGTTGGGCCGCATTTTCCCCGATTGCTGTGTTGCGCTGCTTGACCGCAGAGTGACTGCGGCGCGGTACAGTGCGCCTTGCCTCGGAGAAAATGCGGACTCCAACGCAGGCGTGAGGATAGATCAGTGTTTCCCTAGACTCAGCCCCAGAAGCAACATGTCGCGAGGACGATGCCGATGACCCCGAGCCGTGACCAGATAGTGGATGCCGCCATGACGCTGGCCGAAGAAACCGATTGGGAATCCGTTCGCCTGCAGGACGTGGCGCGGCGGCTGGGGTGTCCATTGCACGCGCTGTCCGTCCATTTCCGCGAAAAGGAAGAGCTCGCCGACGCCTGGTTTGACCGCGCAGACCAGGCCATGCTGCAGGCAGCCGCCGATCCGGCACTGGCAAGCCTGCCGGTGGAGTCGCGACTGGAGCACCTGCTGTTCTGCTGGCTGGATGCGATGCAGGCCCATCATCGAGTGACCCGGCAGATGATCCTCGGCAAGCTGGAGCCGGGTCATCTGCATGTGCAACTGCCATCTGTGCTTCGCATCAGCCGCACGGTACAGTGGCTGCGCGAAGCCGCCGACTGCAACGCCAGTGGCCTGCGCCGGGCGCTGGAGGAAACCGCATTGACCACGCTGTTCGTGTCAGCTTCGCACTCTGGCTGCGCCACGCCGAAACCGGGCCAGAGCAAGCGCGAGCGCTGTTCCGCCGCGGCGTCGGTGGCATCAACCGGCGCGTCGGCTGGCAGACCGCATCACGCCCGCAGGCCTTACCACCGGGACAGATGCCCCAGTCGGATGCCATGAAATAACCGGGCTGTTGCCACTTCCACGATTGTCGCGCCGGCAGCCGTTTTTCCGCCAGGGAAGTGTCGACAGGCCATAGAACAATCACTGGAGAGTGCCGTCTGGATACCCTGACCCATGCCATCAGCGGCGCCCTGCTCGCCCGTGCCACCGCCCCGGAACACCGGGTCAACACCCTGTCCCTGCGGGAGCGCACCGTGGTAGGTTTTCTCGCCGGGGCGGCGCCGGATGCGGACATTGTCGTCCGGCTCTGGGGCCAGGTGGCGTACCTGGAACACCATCGAGCCGAAACCCACTCCCTGTTGCTACTCCCGGCCTGGGCCTGGGTGCTGGCCATCGGCTTCGCCCTGGTCGGCGGCCGCCGTCATTCCTGGAAAGCCTATTACGGTGTCTGCGCGTTGGCGTTGGGGATTCACATCGTCGGCGATCTGATTACCAGTTTCGGTACGCAGATCCTTGCGCCGCTCAGTGACTGGACACCAGGCCTCAACACCACCTTCATCATAGACCCCTGGTTTTCCGCCATTCTGATACTGGGCCTGTTGTTGTCACTGGCGTGGCGACCACGCCTGAGCGCGAGTCTGGCCCTGGTGGCGATCAGCGCCGTGGTACTGCTGCAGTACACTCAGTATCGTGCCGCACTCACGGTTGGCATCGCGTATGCCGAACAGCGCGACATGACCGTGGAACGTATTGAGGCCTACCCACAGCCACTGTCCTGGTTCAACTGGAAGGTCATCATCAGCGAACCCGAACGGCACACCCTGGCACGCTTCAATCTGCTGCGAGACGAAGCACCGGCGGACCCTAGTCCGGAGGCCGGCTTCCTGCGGCGGCTGCATGCTGCCTATCCGCCGGTCGGCGAGGCCGAATGGCAAAGCTATCGCCGGTTCGGCGACGGTGAGGAGGACGCTGCCGCACGCACGGTCTGGGCGAAGGACGGGATGCAGTTCTACCGCCGGTTCGCGGATGCACCGGCACTGTATGCCATAGAGACCGTCGACGGGGAACGCTGCGTCTGGTTCCGTGATCTGCGCTTCCAGATACCTGGC
>SKGQ01000179.1 GCA_007117515.1 Ectothiorhodospiraceae bacterium
CCGGACGAGATCAACCGTGTCTACCGGCAACAGCGCTCGCAGCTGGAAGAGATGCTGGGTGACCGCTTCGATCCGTCGTTGTTCAGTGAAGATGAGCTGCGCCGCGATGCGCTTAACCGCGTGATCGAGGAACGCCTGCTTGCTGAATTCATCGACAGGCATAACCTCCGTCTCAGCGACAGTGATCTGGCTGCGGTGATCCGCAGTCAGGAGGTGTTTCATGAGAACGGTCGCTTCTCCTCGGAACGATATCAACAGTTGTTGCAGGCTAACCGGCTCACTAGCGGTCAGTATGAGCGTCAGGTGCGCCGGGGCGTGCTGATGGATCAGCTGCGGGGCGCGGTCAGCGATACCGCGCTGGTGCCGGATCAGGAACTCGAGCGTCTGTTGGCGCTGCAGAGCCAGGAACGCGATCTGGCTTATCTGCGAATTTCCGGTGAACGGCTGCTGGAGACGGTCGAGATCGACGACGACGCGGTGCGTGACCACTTCGAGGCGAATCAGGACAGCTATCTGTCGGAGGAGCGGGTGCGGCTTCGCTATCTGGAAATGCGCGAGGACGATCTACTCACCGAGGTCGAGGTGGACGAGAACGACATTCGCTCCCGTTACGAGCAGCTACGGGACAGCCGCTTCACCGAAACCGAGACCCGCGAGGTGCGGCATATCCTGCTAGGTATAGACGCGGATTCTGAAAGTGACGAGGTCGAGTCGGTCCGGGAACGCCTGCAGCAGATCCGTCAGCGCATCGTCGATGGAGAATCCTTTGCAGATCTGGCCGAGGAATATTCCGAGGACAGCGGTTCCGCCGCCCAGGGTGGTGACCTTGGTGAACTCGAAGCCGGTGATCTGCATGAGGATTTTGATGCGGTTGCGTTCGCGCTGGATGAAGGCGAGCTCAGCGAGGTGGTTCGAACCCCCTTCGGCTTTCACCTGATCGAGGTCACGGCAATTCATGGCGGAGAGGCGCAGGACTTTGATGACGTGCGTGACACACTGGCGCGTGAACTGGCCGAGGAGCGGGTCGGCAATCTGTTTTTCGAACGCTCGTCGCTACTGGACGAGTTGATCTTCGAATGGCCGGATTCGCTGGAACCGGCGGCCGAGGAGCTGGGGCTGGAGCAGCGTACCAGCGATTGGATTACCCGCGACGGCGCCGAGGATGGTATCGGCGCCTACAGCGAAGTGGTCGAGGCCGCCTATTCCGAAGAGGTGCTCGAGGCGCGCCAGAACAGTGAATTGCTGGACCTTGGTGACGGCCGCTATCTCGCGCTGCGCATCGAGGATCATCAGCCGCCCGAGCAGCTGGCTTTTGACGAGGTTGCCGATGAGATTCGCGAGCAGTTGAGGCGTCGCGCGGCGATGGACGAGGCGCGTGAGTTGGCGGAGTCCCTGCGCCAGAGGCTGGCAGACGGAGATGATCCGGAAGCCCTGGCCGAGGAACACGACGCGGTGCGTCTGGACACGCCAGGCTTTGTCGATCGTGACAGCGGTGCGCCCTGGAGCGTCCTGGAATCGGCGTTCGCCCTGGAGCGGCCCCCGGAGGGCCAGGTGCGCACGGGCATTGCGGAAATGGGCGGTGGTGATCTCGCCGTGGTTCTGGTCAGGTCGGTACGAGATGGCGAGGCAGCGGACATGGACGCCGATGCGCGGGATCGGCTGAAGGATCAGCTGCGCATGGCCTACGGTGATGACGCCCTGCTGGGGCTGGTGCGAAGCCTGCGCGCCGAGGCGGATATCGAGATCCACGAGGATCGTTTGTAGCCATCCCCCCCGGGAGAGGCCCGGGAGGCGAGCAGCATCTTCCATTAAAAAAGCCCGGCCAATGGCCGGGCTTTTTACGCTCCGTGACACGGCACACGATCAGTCCGTGGCGTCACCGCTATCCAGTCCCGGCAGACCGACGATGTGAAATCCGCCATCCACATGTACCACCTCGCCGGTCACACCTCGTGCCAGGTCGGAACAGAGGAAAGCCGCGACATTGCCGACTTCCTCGATCGTCACGTTCCGCTTCAGCGGTGCCGAGCGTGCGTTGTAGTCCAGCATCTTGCGGAAACTGCCAATGCCGGCGGCGGCCAGCGTCTTGATCGGGCCGGCCGAAAGACCGTTAACCCGGATACCCTCGGCGCCCAGGTCGTAGGCCATGTAGCGGACCCCCGCCTCCAGGCTGGCCTTGGCCAGGCCCATGACGTTGTAGGACGGCAGAGCGCGCTCGGCGCCGAGATAGGTCATGGTCAGCAGTGAGCTGTCCTCCCGCATCAGGGGACGCAGGGCCTTGGCCAGGGCGACAAAACTATAGCTGCTGATGTCGTGAGCAGTGCGGAAACCGTCCCGCGTCGTGTTGTCGACGAACGAGCCCTTGAGTTCTTCCTGAGCCGCGAAGGCGATGGAGTGGATCACGATATCCACTTGACCCCAGTGCTGCTCGAGTGACGTTGACAACGAGGCAAAATCCTCGTCCCGGGTCACATCCAGAGGCAATACCAACTCCGAGCCGAGTTCAGCGGCGAGCTTTTCGACGCGCGGCTTGAGTTTGTCGCCGGCGTAGGTGAAGGCAAGCTCGGCGCCTTCCCGATGCATGGCCTGGGCGGTGCCCCAGGCGATTGAGCGATTACCGGCAACACCGGTGATCAGTACTTTCTTGTTGGCGAGAAATCCCATCTCTTGCTTTCTCCCTGGTCGCTTGGGGGCTGATGGCTATCAGGTACCGACGATAACGGGCTGAATCGACACAGGAAAGCGGATCGCCTGATGTCGATGTGAAACCTGAGGCGCCTTTGTCCGTCTAAGCTCTTGCCAACCGGCGGCGATCATGCTCTGAATGGCGGGGACTATAGCGTATTCTGCTGCCCCATGCCGCCGCCCGCCGCCAGCACTGGAGCAGGGAGGCCCAAGCTGACGGGGTCCCGGTCTCGCCTGTCGCGGAATCACACGGAAGGAGACGCTTGCATGCCACTTTCCCGCGCAACGCGCGATCTGGTCCTGATCGCCAGCATTATTGCCCCGCTGTCTGTCACCGCCGGGCAGCATGGACTCTCGCTCCATGGTGACCTCAAATACGGACCGGACTTCAGTCATTTCGACTACGTCAATCCGGACGCACCCAAGGGCGGCAGTGTGCGGTTGTCGGCGCTTGGCACCTTCGATAACCTGAATCCCTACATCCTGCGTGGCACGTCGCCGGCAGGCATGAGCGACGTGTTTGACACGCTGACCGTGCAATCGGCCGATGAGCCGTTTTCCAGCTATGGCCTGATTGCTGAAACCATCGCGGTTGCCGAGGACAACAGCTGGGTGCGTTTCACGCTTCGCGCGGAGGCCCGCTTTCATGATGGCGAGCCGATTACCGTCGACGATGTGATCTGGACCTTCGACACCCTGCAGAGCGAGGGGCACCCACAGTTTCGCATGTACTACAGCGAGGTGGAGCGCGCCGAGAAAGTGGGCGAGCGAGCCGTGAAGTTTCACTTCACAACCACTGACAATGCCGAGCTGGCATTAATCCTCGGCCAGATGCCGGTGCTGCCCAGGCATTACTGGGCAGATCGTGATTTCACCCGTACCACCACCGAACCACCGCTGGGCAGCGGACCCTACCGGGTGACCCGCGTGGATAGCGGCCGCGCGATAGTCTACGAACGGGTTGATGACTACTGGGCCAGGGACCTGCCGGTGAATCGGGGTCGCTTCAATTTCGACAGTCTGCGCTTTGATTACTACCGGGATGCCACGGTGGCGGTGGAGGCGTTCAAGGCCGGCGAGTACGACCTGCGACAGGAAAATATCGCGCGCAACTGGGCGACGCAGTACGACATCCCCGCGGTGCGTGATGGCCGTATCATCATGGAAGAAATCGATCACGAAATCCCCACCGGGATGCAGGCCTTCTTCTTCAATACCCGCCAGGACAAATTCGCCGACCGCCGGGTGCGCAAGGCACTGGGCTATGCCTTCGATTTCGAGTGGACCAACCGGACCCTGTTCAACGATTCGTATGCCCGCACGAAGAGTTATTTCTCCAATTCCGAGCTCGCCTCCAGTGGTTTGCCCGACGGCCGCGAACTGGAGATCCTGGAGAATTATCGCGAACAGCTGGCCGAGGCCGTGTTCGACACGGCTTTCGAGCCGCCCACCGCCGAGGGTCGGGGTGGCATGCGTACGAACCTGCGTCGGGCGCTGGAACTGCTGCGCGAGGCCGGCTGGGAAGTTGCCGATGACGGCCTGACTCACACCGAAAGCGGTGAGGTGATGCGACTGACAGTGCTGCTGGATAACCCGTCTTTCGAGCGGGTGACACTGCCTTTCACCAACAACCTGGAGCGGCTGGGTATCGATGCCAATGTGCGCACCGTCGACAGCTCGCAGTATCAGAATCGGATGGATGACTTCGATTTCGACGTGACCGTGCAGCAGATCGGGCAATCCGTCTCGCCCGGTAACGAGCAGCGCAGTTACTGGAGCTGTGCCGCGTCTAATACCAGTGGCAGCCGCAACTACGCCGGCATCTGCGACGAGGTCGTCGACAGCCTCATCGATCGCGTGATCTATGCCGCAGATCGGGATGAACTGGTGGCTGCCACCCGCGCACTGGATCGCGTGTTGCTGCATGGGCACTACGTGATTCCGCACTGGTATCTCAGCAGTTTCCGGCTGGTTTACTGGGACAAGTTCGAACGCCCCGAGATCTCACCGGATTTTGCGCTCGGCTTCGATACCTGGTGGAAGAAAAACAAGGACTAGTCGGCGCCTCGCCCGCCGCTGCGCCCATCGCCCATGTACAACTACATCCTGCGTCGCCTGTTGCTGATGATCCCGACCCTGCTCGGGATCATGTTGATCAATTTCGCCATCGTGCAGGTGGCGCCGGGTGGTCCGGTGGACCGGGCAATTGCCCAGTTGCAGGGGCAGGCGGTGGACAGCACCGCCCGCTTTACCGGCACCGCGGCCGGCGATACCGGCGAGGCGGCCCGGTTTCTCGAATCCCGGGGTGACGACACCACGCGCGGCGCACGGGGCCTGCCGCCCGAGCTGATCGAGGAACTGGAGCGGATGTACGGCTTCGACCGGCCCGCCCATGAACGCTTCGGCATGATGCTGTGGAACTATCTGCGGCTGGATTTCGGCGAGAGTTTCTACCAGAGCCGCAGCGTCATGCAGTTGATCGGCGACAAGCTGCCGGTGTCCATCTCCCTCGGCCTGTGGACCACGCTGCTGGTCTATCTGATCTCGATCCCGCTGGGCATCCGCAAGGCGGTACGGGATGGCAGCCGCTTTGATTTCTGGACCTCGGCGGTGGTCTTCATCGGTTACGCGATACCCAGCTTCCTGTTCGCGATCCTGCTCATCGTGCTGTTTGCTGGCGGCAGTTTCTTCGACCTGTTCCCGCTGCGTGGCCTGGTCTCGGAGAACTGGGAAGAACTGTCCTGGCCCATGCGCATCGTCGATTACTTCTGGCATATCGCATTGCCGGTGTTCGCCCTGGTAATCGGCGGTTTCGCCGGCCTCACGATGCTGACCAAGAATTCCTTCCTCGAGGAGATCAACAAGCAGTACGTGACCACCGCCCGGGCCAAGGGTGCCAGCGAGCATGCGGTGCTTTACGGGCACGTGTTCCGCAACGCCATGCTGGTGGTGATCGCTGGCTTTCCGGCCGCTTTTCTCGGCATCCTGTTCACCGGTGCCTTGCTGATCGAGGTGATCTTCTCGCTGGACGGCCTGGGTCTGCTCGGCTTCGAGGCGGTGATCAACCGCGACTATCCGGTGGTGTTCGGCACGCTGTTCGTGTTCACGGTGCTGGGGCTGTTCCTGAACCTGATCGGGGACCTGATGTACGTGCTGATCGATCCGCGCATCGACTTCGAAAAGCGGGAGGGCTGAGGCATGCAGCTCAGCCCGATGAATCGCCGCCGGTTGCAGCAGTTTCGCGCCAATCGTCGTGGCTGGTGGTCGTTGTGGATCTTTCTGGTGCTGTTCACGCTGACCCTGTTTGCCGACATTCTGGCCAATGACCGGCCGATCGTCGTGCATTTCGATGGCGGCTGGTACTTCCCGATCGTTCAGGACTATCCGGAGACCACCTTCGGCGGGGATTTTCCGACCACCGCCGACTATCTCGACCCCTTCGTGCAGGAGCTGATCGAGGACGACGGCTGGATGCTGTGGCCCTTGATCCGCTACAACTACCGCACCGTCAATTACGACCTGGAGGTGGCGGCGCCGGCGCCGCCGTCGGCGGAACACTGGCTGGGCACCGACGATCAGGCCCGCGACGTGCTGGCGCGGCTGATCTATGGCTTCCGCATCTCGGTGCTGTTCGGCCTGGCGCTGACCATCGCCAGTTCCATCATCGGCGTACTCGCGGGCGCCGTTCAGGGCTATTTCGGCGGCTGGCTGGACCTGCTGTTCCAGCGCTTCATCGAGATCTGGAACGGCCTGCCGGTGCTCTATCTGCTGATCATCATGGCCAGTTTCGTCGAGCCCAGTTTCGCCTGGCTGTTACTGATCATGCTGTTGTTCGCCTGGACCCAGCTGGTGTCCGTGGTTCGCGCCGAGTTCCTGAAGGTCCGCAATTTCGACTATGTGCGCGCGGCCCGGGCCCTGGGCGTGCCGGACCGCACCATCATGTTTCGGCATGTGCTACCCAATGCGATGGTGGCCACCCTGACCTTCGTGCCGTTCATCCTCAGTGGCTCCATCACCACGCTGACCGCACTGGATTTCCTCGGTTTCGGCATGCCGCCGGGCTCGGCCTCGCTGGGTGAGTTGCTGGCCCAGGCCAAGGCCAATCTGCATGCCCCCTGGCTGGGTATCACGGTGTTTCTGGTGCTGTCGGTGATGTTGACGCTGCTGATTTTCATCGGCGAGGCGATCCGCGACGCCTTTGATCCACGCAAGACCTTCGGGAGCCAGATGCGATGAGCGAAAGGTTGCTCGATGTCCGCGATCTGGAGGTCCGCTTCCGCACCGAGGCCGGTGAGGTGGAGGCGGTCAAGGGTGTGTCCTGGCAGGTGGAGGCCGGGCGCACGCTCGCCCTGGTGGGAGAGAGCGGTTCCGGCAAGTCGGTCTCTGCCATGTCGGTACTGCAACTGCTGCCTTACCCGCGGGCCTTCCATCCCGGCGGCAGTATCCGTTTTCGCGGCGAGGAACTGCTGGGTGCGCCGGGGCCGATCATTCGTGCCTGCCGTGGGGGACGGATCGGCACCATATTCCAGGAGCCGATGACCTCGCTGAATCCGCTGCATACCGTGGAAAAACAGATTGCCGAGACCTTGAGCCTGCACAGCCGGCTCACCGGCGCCAGGGCGCGAGCGCGGATCCTGGAACTGCTCGAGCTCGTGCGGCTGCCGGAGCCTGAGCGGCGCATGGGCAATTACCCGCATGAACTCTCCGGCGGCCAGCGGCAACGGGTGATGATTGCCATGGCGCTTGCGAACAACCCGGAACTGCTGATCGCCGATGAGCCCACCACGGCGCTGGATGTCACGGTGCAGGCCCAGATCCTCGATCTGATCGGCGATCTGCGGGATCGCTTTCACATGGGCGTGCTGCTGATCAGCCATGACCTCAACGTGGTGCGGCGGCTGGCCGATGACATCGCCGTGATGCGCGATGGTGTCATCGTCGAGCAGGGACCGGCCGCGCAGGTGCTGGGCCAACCCAGGCATGCCTATACCCGTACGCTGATCGATGCCGAGCCGTCCGGCCGGCCGCATCCGGCTCCCGCCACTGGTGCGCCGGTGCTGGCAGCGGAACAGATCAAGGTGCATTTCCCGATCCGTGGTGGCTTCTTCCGCACGGTGAAAGACCATGTCCGGGCCGTTGACGGCGTGTCGCTCCAGGTGACGCCAGGGCGTACTGTCGGCATCGTCGGCGAGAGCGGTTCCGGCAAGACCACGCTGGCGCTGGCGCTTTTGCGGCTGCAGTCCAGTCGGGGTCGAATCGTGTTTCTGGGCCAGGACATCAGTTCCCTGGCGTCGGGGCGGTTGCGGCCGCTGCGCAAACAGATGCAGGTGGTTTTTCAGGATCCATTCGGCAGCCTCAGCCCGCGCATGTCGGTGGAACAGGTGATCGCCGAAGGCCTGGAGGTGCATGCCCGGAACATGAACGCGGCGGAGCGCCGGACCGCCATTGCCGAGGCCCTGCGCGAGGTCGGACTGCCCGAGACCGTCATGAGCCGTTTTCCGCACGAACTCTCCGGCGGCCAGCGCCAGCGCGTCGCCGTGGCCCGTGCCCTGGTGCTGAAGCCGAAACTGATCGTACTGGACGAACCCACATCGGCGCTGGATCGGTCAGTGCAGGCCCAGTTGGTGGGCCTGCTGCGCGACTTGCAGGCCAGGCATCGACTGGCCTATCTGTTCATCAGCCACGATCTGGCGGTGGTCCGCGCGCTGGCGCACGAGATCATCGTGATGCGCGACGGTCTGGTGGTGGAGCAGGGCGAGGCGGACGCCATCTTCGACCATCCTCGCGAACCCTACACCCGACAACTCCTCGCCGCCGCCCTCGGCGACCGGGATACCGTTAAGCCCGACTGAACCAAAAGCTGGATGTTCACTGATCCATCCGCTTCCCTGGCCTCGTGCCGCGTGAGGACAAGCTTTTTTCCGTCCTGGCGAACCTTCGGTTCAACAGGGCCGGAGAAAAACCTTCTCCTCCCCCGGCACGGGGCTTGGAGTTTGGTGCGGAATCGAGAGCGGATGGGCCAGTGCAAGCTTTCGTCTGGCCTGACGTCCCTGCGGTCCAACAGGGCCAGCCGAAAACTTCCACTGTCCCTATCAGCCTGCGGGCCGGTATTACCCCGCAGCGGTCAGTTCAGCGGAGCCGGCTTGACGTCGAAGGCTATGCAGATGCGTTCCTGGTCGGCCTCGAACGGGATGGTCCGGTGGAAGACCGAGGACGGGAAGAAGCAGACGTCGCCGACCTCTAGCGGCACCAGCTTGGTGGGGAAGTCGTCTTGTTGTTGCGGGTAGCGGTCGCCGTGCATGCTCAGTTCGATGCAGCCTTCCTCCGGGCTCGCCGAACGCTCGGGAATCGCCAGATAAACCGAACCGCTGATCCAGCCGTCCTCGTGGATATGGGAATCCAGGTAGCCACCCTGACGCATCTTCACGTACCAGGAACTGCCGAATTCGATCTGCTCCGGGAACTGGCGAATGAATTCGCAATCCGCGTCCGCGTGCATCTGGAGATACTCGCGGATGGTCCGCTCCAGCAGTGTCGCCAGTTGCTGAAAGGAGGCTTCCGGCCGGCGCAGCAGGTTGCCTGCTGACTGGGTGCCGTGGTGCAGGCGGCTCTGGCCCCATTCGGCGATCTCGCGATGCCGGATATCCTCCAGCAGCTCCTGCAACAGCGGATTGTCCGGGTCCGCCAGTTCCGGGATCTGACCGTGATGGACGAAATCCAGCGGATTGGGGCAGAACCGGCAGGGGTCATCAAGGCCGAAGTTCAGCGCATGATGCGATGACAGGGTTGCCAGCAACGGCGAGCGGCTGTTGTGCTGCAGCGCCTCGCCCAGGCCTTCACGGAACTCATCGAAGCGTTCGCTCTTGTACAGGCAATACAGGGCCCGTTCGCGCCAGTCATTCAGCGTCG
>SKGQ01000090.1 GCA_007117515.1 Ectothiorhodospiraceae bacterium
AATGGCAGAATACGCGGCATGGAACTGATCCGCGGTCTTCACAATCTGCGTTCGCGGCACCGCGGTTGCGTTGCCACCATCGGCAATTTCGACGGTGTTCACCGCGGTCATCAACGCATCCTGCAGGCGCTCCGCGAATCGGCCGGCGCGCAGGGCCTGGCAGCGACGGTGATCAGTTTCGAGCCGGACCCCCACGAATTCTTTGCCCCGGAAACCGCACAGCCGCGGCTGACGTCGCTGCGCGACAAATGTCGCCTGCTGGCCGAGGCGGGGGTGGCGCGCTTTCTCTGTCTGCATTTCGATCGCCGGCTCGCCGCCATGGCACCGGAGGACTTCATCCGACAGATTCTGGTTGAGGGCCTGGCCGTGCGTCATCTGCTGGTGGGTGACGATTTTCGCTTCGCCCGGGACCGGGCAGGCGAATTCGACACCCTGGTACGGGCAGGCCATGTGCATGATTTTCATGTGGACCGGACGCCGACACTGAGTCACGGCGGCGCCCGCATCAGCAGCACGCGTATCCGACGCTGCCTGGCTGAGGGTGATCTGGCCGCGGCGCGTACCCTGCTTGGTCGGGATTACGCGATTTCTGGCCGGGTCATCCATGGTGACCGGATCGGCCGCGATCTGGGCTACCCCACGGCCAATATCCCCTTCCGACGCCGGCCGCCGATGGATGGCGTGCTGGCCGCGGATGTGCGCATCGAGCAGGGGCCGGAGCTGCCGGCGGTGGTCAGTGTGGGTACGCGGCCGACGGTGAACGGCAAGCGCCCCCTGCTGGAGGTCCATTTACTGGATTTTTCCGGGTCGCTCTACGGCCGGCATTTGCAGGTCACGTTTCGACAGTGGCTCCGCGGTCAGCAGCGTTTTGCCGATCTGGATGCGCTGCGTGCCCAGCTTGACCGGGACGCTCAGGCGGCCCGGGAGTGGTTCTCAACCGCCGGCGCCTGACCGCTGCCGCATGCGGCCAGCAACGCAGACGTGCGAATAGGCCGGAATTTCCTTAAGCTTGCGGGTTTCCTGACCACTTCCAGCGAGCGAGCCGTGAGCGATTACAAACACACGCTGAATCTCCCCCAGACGGACTTTCCGATGCGCGGCAACCTGGCGAAACGGGAGCCGGAGATGCTGCAGCGCTGGAACTCGCTCGACGTCTACCAGCAGATTCGGGCGGCCCGCGCTGGCCGGCCACGTTACGTGCTGCACGACGGCCCGCCCTACGCCAACGGCGCAATCCACATCGGCCATGCGGTCAACAAGATCCTCAAGGACATCGTCGTCAAGAGCCGGACTCTGGCAGGCTTTGATGCCCCGTACGTGCCGGGCTGGGACTGTCATGGTCTGCCCATCGAACTCAAGGTTGAGCAGGACAAGGGCAAGGCCGGTGATGCGGTCAGTCCGCGGCAGTTTCGTGATGCCTGTCGTGCCTACGCCGCTGAGCAGGTGGACACCCAGCGCGAGGATTTCCGTCGGCTCGGTGTGTTCGCGGATTGGCAGAATCCCTATCTGACGATGGATTACCGGACCGAGGCCAACATCCTGCGGGCGCTGGCGCGCATCGTCGAGAACGGCCACCTGACCCGCGGCTTCAAGCCTGTGCACTGGTGCCCGCAATGCGGCTCGGCGCTGGCCGAGGCCGAGGTGGAGTATCAGGATCATCGTTCCTCGGCGATCGATGTCCGCTTCGGCCTGGTGGACGCGGAAGCGTTGCTGGAGCGTTGCGATATTGCGCCGAAAACGGTGTTGGGCCTGGCCGTTTCATTGCCCATCTGGACCACCACGCCGTGGACCCTGCCGGCCAACCAGGCCGTAACCGTGCATCCCGAGTTCACCTATCAGGTGTTGCTGGTCGAGGGCAGCCGCCGGCGAGAGGTGCTGGTGCTGGTGGAGGAACTGGCGGAGGCCGCGCTGGCGCGGTTCGGCATGACGGCGGTGGAAGAACTGGCCCGGGTGCCGGGTTCGGCACTTGAGGGCTTGAAGCTGCAGCATCCTTTCCTGGAGCGGCATGTGCCGGTGATCGTCGGTGACCACGTCACGACAGAAACCGGCACCGGCGCGGTGCACACGGCGCCCGGCCACGGTCAGGATGACTATCAAGTCGGTCTGCGCTATGACCTGGAGGTGGAAAACCCGGTGGACGATGCCGGGCATTTCCTGCCGGATACGCCCTTCGTTGGCGGTCAGTTCGTTGCCAAGGCCAACAAGACCCTGGTCGCCTTGCTGGAGGATGCCGGCGCGCTGCTCTGTCACGAGAATTACGAGCACAGCTATCCTCATTGCTGGCGGCACAAGACGCCGATCATTTTCCGCGCCACCCCGCAATGGTTCATCCATCTGGAGCAGGGTGGTCTCCGGGAGCAGGCCTTGCAGGCCATTGCCGGCGTGCAGTGGATGCCTGACTGGGGCCGGGCCCGCATCGAGGGCATGATCCGCAATCGTCCGGACTGGTGCGTCTCCCGGCAGCGCAACTGGGGCGTGCCGATCGCGCTGTTCGTCGACAAGCGCAGCGGTGAGCCGCATCCGGACAGCGTGCGGTTGATGCGACAGGTGGCGGATCGGGTCGAGCAGGGTGGTGTCGATTCCTGGTTTGATCTCGAACCCGCCGAAATGCTGGGTGAGGATGCCCGGCAGTACGACAAGATCACCGACATCCTTGATGTCTGGTTCGATTCAGGCGTCACCCATACCACGGTACTGGAGGACAATCCGGCACTCTGCGTGCCGGCGGACCTCTATCTGGAAGGTTCCGACCAGCATCGGGGCTGGTTCCAGTCCTCGCTGCTGACCAGTGTCGCGATCCGGGGCGAGGCGCCCTATCGGGCGGTGCTGACCCACGGTTTCACGGTGGATGCCAGGGGCCGCAAGATGTCCAAATCCGTGGGCAACGTGGTAGCGCCGCAGCAGGTGATGAACCAGCTGGGTGGCGATATCCTGCGGCTGTGGGTGGCGGCCACGGACTACAGCGGCGAATTGTCGGTATCCGACGATATCCTCAAGCGCACCGCCGATGCCTATCGCCGGATGCGCAATACCGCGCGTTTCCTGCTCGCCAACCTCAACGGCTTCGACCCTGACCGCGACCAGATCGCACCCGCCGACATGCTGCCGTTCGACCGCTGGGCCGTGGACCGGGCCTGGCAGGTGCAGGAAGCCGTGCTCGGACATTACGAGCGCAACGAGTTTCACCGCATCTATCATCGACTGCACAACTTCTGCACCGTGGACATGGGCAGCCTGTACCTGGATGTGATCAAGGATCGGCAGTACACGACGCCGGCGGACAGCCTGGCGCGGCGCTCCTGTCAGACAGCCATGTATCACATCGTCGAGGCCCTGGTCCGCTGGCTGGCGCCGATCCTCAGCTTCACTGCCGACGAGATCTGGCAGCATCTGCCGGGCGAGCGTGCGTCCACGGTGTTCACCGCCGAATGGCACCAGGGGCTGTTCGCGCTGGATGCCGGTG
This sequence comes from Ectothiorhodospiraceae bacterium, assembly GCA_007117515.1. Classification (GTDB taxonomy): domain Bacteria; phylum Pseudomonadota; class Gammaproteobacteria; order Nitrococcales; family Aquisalimonadaceae; genus Methylonatrum. The sequence goes on from SKGQ01000090.1 coordinate 3,464, forward strand.
AGGCCTTCGATCGGGCCTTCTGGAGTCAGTTGATCGAGGTCCGTGAGACGGTCAGTCGCGAGCTGGAAAAGGCGCGCAATGCCGACCAGCTTGGCGCCTCACTGGAAGCCGAGGTCGATCTGTACTGCAGTCCCGGGTTGCTGGCTGATCTGCAGCGGCTGGACGACGAGCTGCGTTTTCTGCTTATTACCTCGGAGGCTCGCCTGCATCCCTTGGCCGATCGCGATGAGGCGCTGACCGAAGTACGCCTGGACACCGATGAAACCGTTGCCGTGGCCGTGCAGCGCTCGGAACACGCCAAGTGTGACCGTTGCTGGCACCGGCGCGAGGACGTCGGTCAGGCGGTCGAGCATCCGGGCCTTTGCGGACGTTGCATCGATAACCTCGGTGATACCGGCGAGCACCGGCGGGTCGCGTGACCCGGCGGTCGACGGCGTCATGAAGGGCCTTAGATCCCCATTGCGACGCCTTGCCGCCAGCCACTGGCTGACCATCGCCGCGGTGGTGCTTCTGCTGGATCAGGGTAGCAAGCTGCTGGCGGAGTCACTGCTCGGTTATCACCAGCCGGTGCCGCTTCTGCCGATGCTGAATTTCACCCTGAGCTACAACCCTGGTGCTGCCTTCAGCTTTCTGGGAGACGCCTCGGGCTGGCAGCGTTGGCTTTTCAGCGGCTTCGCCGTGGTAATCAGCATCGTGCTGGTGATCTGGCTCCGCCGGCTGCCGGCGAGCGAGCGCTGGATGCGCTGGGCCCTGGCACTCTTGCTTGGCGGTGCCCTCGGCAACCTGATCGACCGCCTGGTCCACGGTCACGTCATCGATTTCATCCATGTCTACTACGATCGCTGGCATTACCCGATCTTCAACATCGCCGATTGCGGCATCACCATTGGCGCGATCATGATCCTGATCCACGCCCTTTTTCTCGAACGCCGCCCGGCGGATCCGGCCAGGTAGGCGAGGGCGCGGTCATGTCTGGATGTTGCCGATGAAAGAGCCGGAGTTGCCGACCGAGGCATGGCAACGGGCGGTGCTGGATCGTCATCGCCGGTTCGCCACCGCCTGTCTGTTTCTCGCTGCCCTGATCTACTTCGCCACCCACTTTGTGGACCAGCCCGGTTTCTGGATCCTGCTGATACGGGCCGGTGCCGAGGCGGGATTGATCGGCGGCATTGCTGACTGGTTTGCGGTCACGGCCCTGTTCCGGCGGCCGCTTGGCCTGCCGATTCCGCATACCGCCATTCTTCCGCGCAACAAGGCACGCCTGGGTGACGGGCTGGGCCGCTTCGTCGCCCGCAACTTCCTCGCGCCGGAGGTGGTGGAAGGCCGCATGCGCGATTCCGAACCGGCGCTGCGACTCGCGGTCTGGCTGCAGGATGAGGCCAACGCAGGGCTACTGGCGGACCGCTGCCTGGCGCTGGCGCCGGACGTGTTGCAGGCCTTTGATGATGCCGAAGTCCGTGGTTTCTATGCCGAAACCTTCCATGGCCAGCTCGGTCGCCTGGATCTGTTGCCCCTGGCCGAGCGGGTCCTGCGCCTGGTGGTCGAGGGGGGGCATCATCAAAGGCTGTTTGATCGCAGCGTGCGCATCGCCCGGGAAATGCTGCTGCAGAACCGGGAAACCGTGTATCGCCGGGTGGAGGAGCGCAGCAGCTGGTGGATTCCGCGGCGCTTCGACCGTCGCCTGGCCGAGTCCATCATCCAGGGCGTCGAGGAATGGCTGGGCGAGGTCGCGGCCAGCGATCATCCGGCCCGCTGGGAACTGGACCGCGCGGCCGGTGACTTGATTGATCGGCTGCCGGAATCGCAGCAGTTGCGCGGTCGTCTTGACGCCTTTCGTGATGAAATGCTGGCCAGTCCGGAGCTGCAGCAGGTGCTGGAATCGATCTGGCAGGATCTGCGGCGCGGCCTGTTACAGGAGGCCGAGGCCGACGACGGCCGGCTCCGGCAGGCTCTGGTGGCGAGCATCCGTCAGTTCGGCGAGACGCTGGAGGCCGATCCGGCCGCCCGGGAGCGTCTTGATGAACGACTGATTCGTCTGCTGCGCGAGATCGTGTTGCCGTTCCGGGACCGTATCGGCGGTTTCATCGCCGCCGTGGTCCGCGATTGGGATGGTGAAACCCTGGCCGACCGGCTGGAGGTGGCCGTTGGCCGCGACCTGCAGTTCATTCGCATCAACGGCACGCTGGTCGGCGCCCTGGTCGGCGTGGTCCTGTTCCTGCTGACCCGGGCGCTGTTCTAGTGTGATCCCTTCGCGGGACAACGAAGGTTTTCGGACAAGGAAGGTGTTCGGACCAGGCTAGGCCGGGGCGAGCGGTGGCGGCGCAGTAACCGAGTGCCTGTTGCCACAATCATGGCGGATGACACCGCGTGCATTCGCTGCGCTTAATGCACCCTACGACACCACCAAATGACCGAACCGTCGGTGGTGTCGTCGTAGGGCGGGTCAAGCAAAGCGGACCCGCGCGGTGTGATCCGCTGGTGGGACAACGAAGGTTTTCGGACGAGACACAGCGGGGCGGGTATTGGCCGCCGGCTGGTTGCCGAGAGGTTTGCACCGCGGTGCGAGGCCTGACACTGTTTTCAGTCCTTCCTTGTCCGAAAACCGAAAACCTTACTTCGTCCCAACATCCAACGCCTGACACCGCGTGCATTCGCTGCGCTTAATGCACCCGACGAAACTCCGCGGATGTTTGGGGTGGCGTAGGGCGGGTCAAGCGTAGCGGACCCGCGCGGTGTGATCTGTTGGCGGGACAAGGAGGGGTTTTGGACTAGGCGTCTGATTCATTCCCGCGTCTGCGTCAGTCGCAGAGTTGCGCAATGGCGGCGTCACGATCCCTTTCCAGGCCGGACGGCAGACTGCCGTCCCGATCCAGTATCCAGGCCGCGATATCGGCATGCACCCGCTCCTGCTGCAGGTCGCGGGTCAGCATGTGCCAGCCTTCGGGATACAGTACGAAGCGCCAGTTAACGGAGTCCTGGGCGGGTAGGGCCTGCAGCATGCGGCATGTTGGTCGTGGCGGAATGACCTCGTCGTTTTCGCCGTACAGGATCAGGGTGTCGCCGTGGATGTCGGGAGCGGCCGCCAAGCCCTGATCCATCAGATTGCCCAGACCGTAGATCGCATCGATACGGGTCTCGATGATCACCAGCGGATCCCGACCCCACTCCCGCAGCATCTCGGTATTGTCGCTGGGTCTGACCGACAGCCCCTCGGCACTCACGGTCCAGCTGGGCGCCATCCGGACGCCGACGGCAAGCGCCCAGCGCTGGTACCAGGGCATGGTGTCGCGGGCCCAGATGCCTGGTGCGACCAGGATTGTACCGTCGACGTCCGGGACCGCATCGCCTGTCATGACCGTCATCGCCATGGCTCCGCCCATGCTCTTGCCGAGGAGATAAAGCGGCATCTCCGGGTTCATTCGACGTATTTCACGTAATACCTGACGCACATCCTCGCGCATGCGTTCCGCACCGTGCCAGCGGCCGCGACCCTCGGTTTCGCCGAAGCCCCGCTGATCAATGGCCACGGTGGCGATCCCCGAACCCAGCAGGCTTTCCGCCAGGGGTTCGAAGGACAGGCTGTAATCGTTGAAGCCGTGCAGGGCAAGGACGATGGCGCGCGGTTCCTGTTCCGGTGCCCAGCCCCGCACCGGCAGGCGGAAACCATCGTCCAGCCGCATCTCCTCGGCGCCCAGGCGACCGTGTTCGGTGCCCCGCTGTGGGCCCTCGGGGTAGGCAGGCAGCGAGCAGGCGGTCAGCACCATGGCAAGCGACAGACCGAGCAGTCCATTCCGGCCAGCGTCCTGTGGCCACGACTTGTTATGCTGGTTCGGTTTATCCGATACCCTCCGTTGATGCCACATTCGGAAGCTCCCGTTCATGAGCAGATTGCTGAGCCGCATTATCCTGCTTTTTGCGCTGTTGTCGGCCCTGGCCGGCCTGTTGATGCTGTTATTGCCGGGGCCAGCCTACCAGCGGGACCTGCTGGAACTGCGGCCGGCGCTGGATCTGTTTCGCGGTGCCTTATGGCCCGGCCTCGCGGCAGCTCTGCTCGGGATGCTGGCCGGTCTGACCGGCGCCGGGGGTCTGCGAAGCGGACCCGTGCTTTGTCTGATCAGCGTACTGGTCGCGGTGATCGTGGTGATTCCGCCGCTGCAGTTCCGCCACGCCGCGGTCAGCGTGCCGCCGATCCACGATATCAGTACTGATCTGGTCGAACCGCCGGAGTTCGTCGCCCTGCGGGCCGCACGTGAAGCCGCGCCGAACGCGGTGGAACATCCCGGCGGGCAAGTGGCCATACAGCAGCGGGATGCCTATCCGGAAATCCGTGCGCGGCGCTACGCAAGAGCGCCCGAGGCGGTGTTCGTGGCCGCCGCAGCGCAGGTACGGGAGCAGGGCTGGTTGCTGGTGGAGGAAGATCCGGATAGCGGGCGAATCGAGGCCGTGGCCGAGACCACCTGGTTCGGTTTTCGCGATGATGTCGTGATCCGGGTGCAGCCGGATGCTGACGGCGCGCGACTGGACATGCGCTCGGCCTCACGTGTCGGCCGCAGCGATCTCGGCACCAATGCCCAGCGCATTGATCGCTTCCTGAGCGCCCTGGACGCGCGGCTACGCTGATTTTTCCCGCACGCACCGGGCGCGTTACACTGTCCGAACATTCGTTTTCACTGCCTGGAAGGCCCGCCATGACCGAAATCCTGCTCGCTAATCCCCGCGGCTTCTGTGCCGGCGTCGACCGCGCCATCAGTATTGTCGAGCGTGCCCTCGAGTTGTTCGGCAAGCCGATCTACGTGCGCCACGAGGTTGTGCACAATCGCCACGTGGTGGACGGTCTGCGGGCACAGGGCGCGGTATTCGTCGAGGAACTGGATGCTGTGCCGGACGGCGAAACCGTCATTTTCAGCGCCCATGGCGTGTCCAAGGCCGTCCGCGCCGAGGCCGAGCGTCGCGGCCTGCGGGTTTTCGATGCCACCTGTCCGCTGGTTACCAAGGTGCATCTGGAGGTGGAGAAATACGCTCGCGAGGGTCGGGAAGTGGTGCTGATCGGGCATCACGGTCATCCCGAGGTGGACGGCACCATCGGCCAGTACGAGGTCCGTGCCGGGCAGAGCGGCGGCATCTACCTGGTGGAAACGCCGGCAGATGTCGAGGAAATCCCGGTCATGCGCCCGGACTTCGTCGCCTATGTCAGTCAGACCACACTTTCCATGGATGACACGGCGGAGATCATCGAGACGCTGCGCGCCCGTTTCCCAGCCATTGTCGGTCCGCGCAAGGACGACATCTGCTACGCCACCCAGAACCGTCAGGATGCGGTCAAGGAGCTGGCCGAGGAAGTCGATGCCATGATCGTCGTCGGCGCCCGCAACAGCTCCAATTCCTCACGTCTGCGCGAGCTGGGCGAGCGTATGGGTGTAATCGCCCACCAGATCGATGACGCTACCGATCTACGCCGGGACTGGTTGTCCGGTATCGACCGGGTCGGTGTCACGGCAGGAGCCTCGGCACCCGAGGAACTGGTGCGCGAGGTGCTGGATCAACTCGAGGCCTGGGGCTGCACGCCACCGGCGGAGCGGCCGGGTCGGGTCGAGACCATTACCTTTTCCCTGCCGCGCGGACTCACCACCGCGCGTCCTGCCTGAGCAGGGTTTCCCTGACCATGGGTGACGTCATCCCTTTGCAGCGTCGGCAGCGTCGCCGCAAACAGGGCGAGGGGCGCACCCTTTGTGCCAACGGCCGTCACCGCTGGCTGCTGGAGAAAGGCAGCAGCTTTGATGTGAGTAAAGGGCGCCTGGTAACGGTCTACCGCTGCAGTCGTTGCGGCGAAAGGCGTCATGAATACCAATGATCCGCATTGCTGGTCTCTGCAAAGCCTATCGGGAAGGGGCCGGCGAGCGCCGCGTCTTTCGTGATTTCCATGCCGAAGTCGCCGCCGGCGAACGGCTGGCCCTGGTCGGGCGCAGTGGCTGTGGCAAATCGACCCTGCTCAATCTCATCAGCGGCATGGATCGCCCGGATGCCGGCTCGATTCATGTTGACGGCACCGAGGTCAGCGGCCTGGACGAGCAGGCAGCGACCCTGTTCCGCCGG
>SKGQ01000037.1 GCA_007117515.1 Ectothiorhodospiraceae bacterium
CGATCGATATCCGCCACCAGCCAGACCGGCAGGTCCGCGGCCTCGGCAAAACCCATGTTGGCCAGATCATTCTCGCGCAGATTGATCTCTGCCGGGCTGCCCGCGCCCTCGACAATCACCACATCGAACCGCCTCCGCAGGGCCTCCCAGGCGGCCAGCACCGCATCGCGGGCGTCACGTTTGTAGCTGTGATAATCGCCGGCGGAGAGATTGCCGAACACCTGTCCGCGAATAATGACCTGGGCGCCGGTATCGGACTGCGGTTTCAGCAGGAGCGGGTTCATGTCGGAATGCGGCTCCAGCCCGCAGGCCAGGGCCTGCAATGCCGTCGACCGTCCGATCTCGCCGCCGTCGACGGTGACCGCGCTGTTCAGCGCCATGTTCTGCGGCTTGAACGGCGCCACGCTGACACCCTGCCGATACAGCCAGCGACACAGCGCCGCCACCACCGTGCTCTTGCCGGCGTCGGAGGTGGTGCCTTGCACCATCAGGTGCATGGGACAGAAACAAAACCGGTCTTAGGTTTTAAGTGTTCAGTTTTAAGTTGCGGGTCTCCGGAACCGCGGGAGCTAACGGATACTCGGTGCCGACCGGAACGTCGCCTTCCACCTAAAACATAAAACCTAAAACCTAAAACCCAGCCCGTCACAACTCGACTCCTTTCTGCGCGTTCACCCCGGCCTGAAAGGCGTGTTTGGTGAGCTTCATCTCGGTCACGGTATCCGCCACCTCGGTGAGCGCCGGCGGTGCATTGCGGCCGGTGACGATGACGTGCTGCATCGCCGGGCGCGCGGCCAGATCCTCCAGCACCTGCGCCAGGTCCAGGTAGCGGTGCTTGAGCGCGATGTTCAGCTCGTCCAGCAACACCATGTCGTAGGCGGGGTCACGCAGCATGCCCACAGCCCGCTGCCAGGCTGCCTCGGCGGCGCGGATGTCGCGATCGCGGTCCTGGGTCTCCCAGGTAAAACCCTCCCCCATAACGTGATAGTCGACTCCGTCCAGGCCGCGGAAAAAGGCCTCCTCACCGGTGCTGAAACGGCCCTTGATGAACTGCACGATGCCGACCCGCATGCCATGACCCAGAGCCCGGGCCATCATGCCGAAGCCGGAACTGCTCTTGCCCTTGCCCGGACCCGTGAGCACCAGCAGCACCCCGCGTTCCTCCTGGGCACGCTGGATGCGCTCGTCCACCACCTGCTTGCGCCGCTGCATGCGGGCACGGTGCCTCTCGTCCTGGGTCACATCATCTGTTCTGCTCATGCCGCCTCCTTTGGCTTGAGAACTGCGCGACCGCCGTCGGGGCCAACGGGCAATAGCCGCGGATTGCAGGCCAAGACCGATGAGCCGCCCAGCCATGACCGTCTCACCGGATAGCAGGCCGTCATGCCGCCATGTCCGGCGGGAATCGGCTTGCCGGCCGCATGATGTGGGCGGATGGCCTCGAGCACCTTGTGATTAACCGCCTGGCGGCCCGGCATCAACCAGCCGGGGCACGAAAACCGGCGCACCGTCGAGTCGCGTCGCGCTGAGTTTCTGGCCGTAAAGTTGCTCCAGCGCCGCAGGCATCAACATGCTTTCGGTATCGCCCCAGCAGGCGCTGCCATCCGGGTACAGCAGCAGGATGCGATCACACCAGCGGGCGGCCAGATTGATGTCATGCAGGCACAGAAACACGGATCGGCCGCTGGCCGCCTGGCGCTGCAACAGGTGCATCACCGCTACCTGATGCCGCAGATCCAGATGATTGGTCGGCTCGTCGGCCAGCCAGATCCGGGGCTGCTGGGCCAGCGCCGTGGCCACGGCAAGGCGCTGCCGCTCGCCACCGGACAGCGTCGACACGGCGCGCGCCTCATAACCCTCCAACTCCAGCGCCGACAGGGCCTGACGGGCGACCATGACGTCTTCTGCGGTCTCCATCTGCAGCGCCGACAGAAACGGGTGGCGTCCGATCAGCGCCGTTTCCAGCACCGTGGCCGGGAAACCGTCCTGCCGCTCCTGGAAGACCACGGCAAGCTGCCGGGCAATCGTCCGGCGGCGCAATTCGGCCAGCGGCTGGTCGTCGAGCAGCACTTCTCCACGACGCGGCGGGCGCAGCCCGGCGAGCGTGTGCAAAAGCGTGGTCTTGCCGGCGCCATTGGGGCCCAGCACGCCCCAGACCTGGCCGGTCATGATCTCCAGGTCCAGCGGCGTGCCGTCGACACGGTCGGGAATATCGATCACCAGATGGCGGGCGCGTAGCGTACTCATCAGCGACTGCGATACAGCAGGTAGAGGAATGTGGGCACGCCGAGCAGCGCGGTGATCACGCCCACCGGCAGTTGCTCCGGCGCCATCAGGGTGCGCGCACCGATATCCGCCAGCACCAGTAAACTGCCGCCGGCCAGTGCCGAGGCCGGCAGGATCAGACGCTGATCCGCACCGAACACCAGCCGCAGCATGTGCGGCACCACCAGACCGACAAAACCGATGGTGCCGGCGGTGATCACCGCCACCGAGGTCAGCAGGCTGGCGGCGAGGAACACCGTCCACTCCAATGGCCGCACGGAGACGCCGAGGGTCGCCGCCTGCAGCGGGCCACGGGCCAGCACGTTCAGACTGCGGCCCAGTGGCGCCAGCACGATACAGGCCACGGCCAACATGGTCAGCGAGGGCCAGGCCGAGCGCGCATAGGCCAGGTCACCCATCAGCCAGTAGAGCATCCCGGGCAGACGTTCGGTGGGGCCGATCACCAGCATGAAGGTGATCACCGCGCCCCAGCCGGCCGCGACCACGACCCCGGTCAGCAATAAGCGGGTCGGCGTCCAGGAGCCCGTACCGTGGGCCAGGCCGAACACCAGAACCGTGGACAGCAACGCGCCGACGAAGGCGGAGCCGGAAACCACCAGCGCCCCCAGCCCCAGCAGCATGGCCCCCAGGGCGCCGACCGCGGCACCGCCGGACAGGCCAAGCACGTAAGGGTCGGCCAGCGGATTGCGCAACAACACCTGCATCAGTGCGCCGGCCACCGCCAGCAGGCCACCAGTGCCAAAGGCCGCCAGGGCCCGCGGCAGACGCAACTCAATCACCAGCGCGTAATACAGCGGATCGGCGCTGGAGCCGAACAGCGCCAGAAGACCGGACAGGGGCACATGAACGCTGCCGATGGACAGCGCCAGCAACACGCTCAGCACGGATAAGGCGGCGAGCGTCAGCAACGGCGGCCAGACCCGCGCCAGCCCGGGCGCGACGCGGCCCGCGGCGGCGCCTGCCGGCAGCGGTTGTTCAGCGCCGGCCACGAGCCGTCTCCAGGTGTTCACAGAGAATCTCGGCGCCCTCGATCACCCGTGGCGTCGGCCGCTGGATGGTCGATGGCGGCACGAAGAACAGGTTGCCCCGGGCCGTGGCCGGTAGCTGATCGAACTGCTTCCAGGGCTCGAGCCAGCTTTCGTCCTCCTCACCCATGCCGCCGGCGGCAATCGCCTCCGGACGTGCCGCCAGCACAGACTCCCGATCCAGCCGCGGCACCATGCGGTCCAGCGCCCCGAACACATTGTGACCGCCGCAAAGTTCGATGATCTGACTGATGAGATGGGTATCGTTGACGGTCATCAGCGGATCATCCCAGACCTGGTAGAACAGCCGCACCGGATCGCGGTCGCCGTAAGTCTGGTTCAGACGGTCGAGGTCCGCACTGAAATCCGCTGCTGCCTGCTCGGCCTTGGCCCCGGTGCCGGCCAGAGTGCCGAAACGGCGGATACTGCGCGCGACATCATCGAAGTTCCGCACCTCGCTGTAATAGACGGTGAGGCCGAGTTGCTCCAGCCGATCGATCTGCTCGGGCGCATTGCCGCTGACCCACGCCACGATAAGGTTCGGATCCATGGCCAGCACCGTTTCCATGTCGACCCGGGTGTGGTTGCCCACACGCGGCAGTTCGTTTGCCGCCTCGGGATAATCACTGTAGCGGACTGCGCCAATGATGCGGTCGCCGGCACCGGCGGCAAAGAGCAACTCGGTGACTCCGGGTGACAGGGCGATGATTCGCTCGGCGGGCCGTGACAGGCAGACCTCACGCTCCTTGTCATCGATCACACAGGGTCCATCACCGGCAGCAAGGTCAACTGCGCCGAGCAGCAACAGGGTTCCGGCGACAAGCGCCGGAACCCATGCTGCTGCCACTGAGATGGGCTGATTACCGATGCCCATAACGCACACTCAGGAAGGCACTGCGGCCGGCCTGTTCGTAGCGATCACCGTCGAAGAACCGCGCTACCGCATAGTCGCGATCAAGCAGATTGTCGACGGTGAGTCGGGTGCTCCAGTTCTCGGAAAACTCCCAGGACACGCGGGCATTGAACAACGGAAAGCCCGACAGGCGATCCGTATTGGCGGCATCGTCATACCGGTCGCCCTGGTACACGACGGTAGCGCCCAGCGACACACGGCCAAGCTGGCGATCAGCCTCCAGACGCAGGCTGTGCGTGGAGCGCCGACGGATGCGATTACGGGTATCCCGGTCACGCGGGTCGGTAACAGAAACCGAGCCTTGCAGGGTCCAGTCGTCGATCACCCCACCGGCAACCAGTTCGGCACCTCGGATTCTTGCGCGGTCGACGTTTTCCGGCCGCAATACCACCGAGTCGAACACAATCAGGTTGCGCACATACGTCTGGTAGGCGGACAGATCCCAGAACCAGCCCTCGTGGGTCGCCCGAAAACCCAATTCAGTGGAGCGTGAACGTTCCGGACTGAGGTCCGGATTGCCGAAACCGGGGAAATACAGATCATTGAAGGTTGGCGCACGGAAGGCGGTGCCGAAACTCGCCCGGGCCCTATGGCGATCATCCAACTGATAGCCGACGGCAATGGAGCCGGTGGTCTCCTCGCCAAAGGCGTCATCGTCATCCCAGCGTCCGGCAAGTTGCACGTCCAGATCGCCGCCATCGACAAACAACTGCGCGAAAGCACCGGTATTGTCTCGCCGCCGTTCGTCAAAGTCCGTGGTGCTGTCCACTTCGTCGCGGCGGAAATCACCGCCCAGCACCAGTTCATGGCGGTCGAGATACAGGCTGTTCTGCAGCCGCGCCTCACGCCGTTTGGTGTCAAAGCGACTGAAACCAAATGCGTCTTCGGTATCAGCCTCATCCCGGGATTCGCTCATTGTCACCAGCGCATCCCACCAGTTGGTCACCGGCAATGCCGCACGGGCACCGATAGCCTGCAACTTGTAGTCGCTCACGCCACCATCGAACTCGGTCCGTCCCTCGCTGCGAAATCCCGTTATTCCGATCTCCGGACCCTGCTCGAAACGATGTGACAGGCGACCGACCGTTGCGTTATTGCGGAAGCCCTTGCGGTCGCCACCGCGGCGGAGCCTGACACCATCGGTTTCGAAATAATTGTGCGCGATGCTATAGCTGGTGTTGCCTTCACTGCCAGCAACGCCTGCACCGAATTCCCGCTGACGGAACGAGCCCCCACCAAACTGGATCCACGGTGAGGCCTCGCCTTCACCCTCCGGCGTGAATGCCTGCACCACACCGCCGACGGCATCCGAGCCGTAGACACTGGAGCGCGGCCCACGCACGATTTCGACCCGATCCAGCAACTGTGGCGACAGGAACTGCCAGGCCGGTGCGCCGCCGGTGGCCGAATTCATGCGGATGCCATCGATCAGCAGCACCGTGGATTCGGAACCCGTACCGCGGGTGAAGACGCTGGTGTTCTTGCCGAAGGCGCCGTTGCTGGTCAGGTCGATGCCCGGCTGGCCGCGCAGCAGATCGGACAGTTCCCGCGGCTGCTGGCGATCGATGCGCTCGCGATCAATGACGGTGACACTGGACAGGGATTCGTCGACGGTGCGCGAGGTCAGCGTCGGCGTGACCACGATCGGATTGATGGTTGCCGCGGCCAGCAATGGCTGGTCGGCGACGGTGGTGGTTTCTGCAGCTATTAGTGTGAACGGCATGACAAATGCCGCTGCCCCGGCGATTCGAGGCAGAAAGTCCCCTTGCATGTACTGCTCCCTGGTCGTGCCAACCCGCACGACGGTTGATTTTTTATGGCGTGCGATTGGGAGCAGCGAAAGCAAACACGCAGGGCGGAGTCACGAAGACGGGCCTGGGCATGCCTCCGCGTCGCCCACCGCAACGCTCGGTCAGTGCAACAAGGCCGGTCTCCGGGCTGACGAGTCGGATTCTGGATCCTCGACGATCACCTTCCCGGACTTCCGTCCAGTGGCGTGCGAATCGCCGTACACTCGATCACCGTTGCGGGGGCAGCGTCGGAATCGTATCGCAGCGTTAGCCGGATACAGCACCAACTTCCCGTTTCAGCCCATGACATGGAACATGCATGGGTCACCTTGAGCGTTATCGAAGCTAGCAGGGGGTGGCGGGACGGTCAACGCAGGGATTGCAACGCGGCGGCAAGACGGGCCCAGTCTGTCTCCTCTCCGGGTAGCCCGATACGAAGCGCCGATGGCGCCTCGAAACGGCGTATCAGAATGGCCCCCCGGGACAGCGCATCCTGGATCTCCGCCGCGCGGGGCTCCGGCCAGTAGCGGAACAGGTCGGTGCCGCGGGTGGTGACGCCGAGGGTCTGCTCCAGCAGGTCCTGCAGCCGGTCTGATGCCGCGCGCAAGCGCTGTCGCATGGCGTCCTGCCAGTGATGATCTGCCACCGCCCGGCCCAGCAGATAACGGGCCGGGCCACTGACCGCCCAGGGTCCCAGCGCGCGGGCAACGGCCCGACAGGTCCTTGCGTCACCCAGCAACAGACCGGCCCTCACCCCGGCAAGGCCGAAGAACTTCCCCAGCGAACGCAGCACCAGCAGGCCTGGCCGGCCCAGAACGGACTGCAGTGAGGCCTCGGGCACGACGTCGATGAAGGCCTCGTCCACCAGCAGCCAGCCACCGTGTTCCGCCAGGCGGCGATGCCAGTGCAGCAGTTGCTCGGGAGGAATGATATCGCCGCTGGGATTGTTCGGCTGGATCCAGACCAGCACATCGAGCTCGGGCAACAGGCCGTCGATCATGTCCGGCGTGACCGCGGTGACCTGGTGACCCGCCGCCGCCCAGGCATGGCCGTGCTCCGCATAACCGGGATCCGGAACGGCAACACGACAGGGCCGGCGCATCCGGGGCAACTGCTGGATCGCTGCCTGGCTGCCCGGCAGCGGCGTTATGCCGACCTCGGACTCTAGATCCAGCGAATCCCGCAGCATGGCATCCAGACCGTCCTCATCCTCCGGCAGGCGGTGCCAGACCGCCGCCGGGATGGCGGGCAACGGCCAGGGATGCGGGTTGATGCCGGTGGACAGGTCCAGCCAGCGATCGACGGCAATACCATACCGCCGCGCCGCCGCATGCAGCCATCCGCCATGGACCAGCTCAGAGTGCGCCATGAACAAGCCATCCCGCGAGGCTGGAAAGAACCGCAATCGCCAGTAACCAGAACAACAGGCTGCGCCGTAACAGGCTGAGTGCCGGTTCAATACTGCCGGCATTGGCGACCGTACCCTGGCCGAGCAACGGCCGCTCCCGCCAGGCACCGTGATACGGGGCCGCGCCGCCCAGTTGCAGACCCAGGGCGCCGGCGCCTGCCGCCATGACCGGCCCGGCATTCGGGCTGTCCCAGGCGCCTGCCTGCCGGCGCCAGCAACGCAGCGCCAACCGGGTTTGCCCGGCGAGGGCGTAACCGAGCGCGGTCAGGCGGGCCGGAATCCAGTTCAGCAGATCATCCAGACGGGCGGCGCCCCAGCCGAAGCAGAGAAAACGCGGCGTGCGATAGCCCCACATCGCATCCAGGGTGTTCACCAGCCGGTGCAGGACCACACCCGGCAGGCCGGCCACGGCATACCAGAACAGACTTGCGGTCACCGCGTCCGCTCCATTCTCGAGTACCGATTCGGTGGCCGCGGTCGCCACCCCCTGCTCGTCCAGCGCCGCCGTATCCCGGGACACCAGCATGCCGACGGCATGACGGGCCGCAGCCAGATCGCCGGCGGCCAGAGGCCTCGCCACGGCCCGGGCATGCACCTGCAGGCTGCGACAGCCAATGGCCAGGTAGAGTACGAGCAATTCGATGGCGAGCAACCAGATACCGGACAACAGCCAGCTCACCAGCGCCGCGGCCAGCACCACCGGCAACACCAGCACCAACAGGGCCAGCAGGCCGGCACCGCGACCGGAACCATCCCGGTTCCAGCGGCGCTCCGCGCGATCGACCAGTCGACCGAACAGCACCAGGGGATGGCCACGCGGCGGTTCACCGAGCCAGCGGTCCAGCAGCAGGGCAAGAAGACAGATGAATGCGGAGGTCATGATGCCGGGCATCATGACCTCGGGCCGGCATCCTGTGAACCGCGGGGGTACCGCGGTTGACAGGATGCCGGGCGCATCCGAGCATCTGCGCTTTCCGCGGTTTCGAGGTCCCGCCATGGCGGCCGGCCACAACTGGCGTGCGCCTTTGCCAACGCCGGATCACCAGATTGTCGAAGGTGCCCGGGCGCATCAGGACAGCCTGACCAAGCCGCCGGGCTCATTGGGCCGGCTGGAGGCATTGGCCGTGCGTCTGGCGGCGCAGCAGGGCCGTATGGAACCTGCGGTGGATCGGGTCTGGATCAGTGTTTTTGCCGCCGATCACGGTGTCTGTGCCGAGGGCGTTTCCGCGTTCCCGCAGGCAGTGACCGCGCAGATGATCCGCAACTTTTCCAGCGGCGGTGCCGCGATCAACGTGCTGGCGCGGACCTGGAACTGCACGCTGGAGGTGGTTGATCTGGGCACCGCGGCCGAGTTGCCGCCCCTGCCCGGCGTTGTCAGCGCCCATATCGGCCCCGGTACCGCAAATCTGGCGTGCGAGAACGCGATGACCGGCGAGCAGTGTGAACAGGCCATGCACCATGGCGCGGCGGCGGCCGATCGGGCAGCGGCGACCGGCGCGGAGCTGTTCATCGGCGGCGAGATGGGGATCGGCAATACAACCAGTGCAGCCGCGGTGGCCTGCGCATTGCTGGCGACCAATCCAGCGCTGCTGACCGGACGCGGCACCGGGGTGGACGATGCCGGCCTGGCCCGAAAACAGCAGGCTATCGGCGCCGGCCTGGCCCGCCACGGCGATGACCGCGACCCGCTGACGGTTCTTGCCTCGCTGGGTGGCTTCGAGATTGCCGCCCTGGCCGGCGCCATGCTGCAGGCGGCGCGGCACCGCATACCTGTGCTGGTTGATGGCTTCATCACGACGACGGCGGCACTGGCCGCGGTACGACTGAATCCGGGATTGAGGGACTGGCTGCATTTCAGTCACTGTTCCAGCGAAGCAGGCCACGCCCGATTGCTGGTGGAGCTGGAGGCGAAGCCGTTGCTCGATCTCGACATGCGGCTGGGCGAGGGCAGCGGCGCCGCCGTGGCCCTGCCGCTACTCCGGGCGGCCTGTGCCTTGCACAAAGGCATGGCGACGTTCGCCGAGGCCGCCATCGACAAGCACTGAGGACCGAAGACGCATGGCCTACCCGAGTAATGACCAGGCCCCGACCTGGATCGATCTGCTACGACATGGCGAACCGGAGGGTGGACGCCGCTACCGGGGCCAGCAGGACGATCCGCTGAGCGATCGCGGCTGGCAGCAGATGCGGCAGGCCGTCCACCGTGATGATCACTGGGACAGCATCATCAGTTCGCCGTTGAAGCGCTGTCGCGCCTTCGCCGAGGAATTGAGTGCCGACCGTCATATCCCGTTGCATATCGAGCCGGACTTCGCCGAGATCCACTTCGGCAACTGGGAAGGCCGGACCATGGAACAGATTGCCGAAACCGAGGCCGACGCCCTGGCCGCCTTCTGGGCCGATGGTCTGAACAACCCCCCGCCCGGCGGCGAAAACGTGGGCGCTTTCGGCCAACGCGTGGCCGCCGCCTGGGACCGCTGGGTCGACCGCCTGCGCGGCCAGCGCATCCTGCTGGTCTGCCATGGTGGGGTGATCCGGATGACCATGGCCCACGTGCTGGAACCCCCGCCGCAGACCATGATGGCCAGACTGCAGGTGCCGTATGCCTGCCGCAGCCGGATCCGCGTCGATGACACGCCCCATGGGCGGCTGCGCTGCCTTCTGATGCATGGCAGCCGGAAATGAGTGTCCTGCGTGAGTTCGGCATGGCCCTGTCACTGCTGACCCGCCTGCCGGTGCGTCTGTCCGGCACCATCACCAAAGCGGAACAGGCGCGCTCGGTCATCTGGTATCCGCTGGTGGGGCTGACGCTGGGGCTGACCCTTCTCGTCCCCGCCTTGCTGTTACAGAGTGTCCGTCTGGATCCGCTGGTGACGGCCGCCATGCTTGTCACGCTATGGGTCTGGCTCACCGGTGCGCTGCATCTCGATGGCCTGGCGGACACTGCCGATGCCTGGCTCGGCGGCCAGGGCGACCGGGAACGCAGCCTGGCCATCATGAAAGATCCGGCCTGTGGCCCGGCCGGCGTCGTTGCCATCGTCCTGCTGCTGCTGCTGAAGGTCGTGCTGCTCGCCGAGTTGCTGAGCCACGGGCAGGATGCGCTGCTCGTATTGCTACTCACGCCGACGATCGCGCGAGCCGCCTGTACCGGCATGTTTCTGTTTCTGCCCTATGTCCGACCGGGCGGCCTGGGTGCTGCCGCCGGCGAGGCGCCGCCACACCGGACCGGGCGCGGCGTATTGCTGATCGGCGCCGTGCTCTGCCCATTGCTGGCCGGCTTCGCCGGCGTCGGCATGGTGGCTTCGGCGTTGCTGGTTTTCTGGCTGTTTGCTCGCTACCTGCAGCGCTGGCTCGGGGGGTTCACCGGTGACACCGCCGGCGCGCTCGCCGAGATCATCGAATGCGCGACCCTGCTGGCCGGCGTGCTAGTCCTCACCGGCATGCAATGAGTCACCGCTCGGCAACTCGCCCTTCACGGCAAGCAGTTTGCCCGCCACCGACAGGTAAACGTGCTGGCATCTGGCGGCAACGCACTGATTGAGTCGGCCCAGTTCATCGGCATAACGACGCGCCAGTTCGTTCACCTGCACGCCACCCAGACCGACTTCGTTGCTCACGATGATGACCGGCCCCGCATAGGCATCCAGCGCCTCGCAGAATGCCTGTATTGCCTGCTCGATCTGCGATTCATCCGTGTCTTCAGCCTGCAGCAGATTACTCAGCCACAGACTCAGGCAATCGATCAGCAGGCAGTCGCCACTGTCGACGGCATCCCGCACCGCGTCGGCCAGGGCCGTCGGCTCCTCCACCACGGTCCAGTCGTCGGGGCGGTCGGCCTGATGCCGTGCAATACGCGCCGCCATTTCCTCATCGTCGGCGGTGGCCGTAACGATGACGCGCACCGCCTGTCCCGACCGACTGGCCAGGCGCTGCGCCCACGCCGACTTGCCGGAACGCACGCCACCGAGCAATAGCGCTGAGCCGGAATCCGATGCAGGAGGCGCCACCGGAGACGGCTCCGGCTTGTCATGAGAAGGGGGCTCGACAGCGGAACGCTCGCCCCACCAGGCAGCGGCGTCGAAGCAGGGGCAGGCCTTGCTGCTGAAATCACGATGGCCTTTTACGGCCGCCTCGGGATAACGCTCGCTGATCTCGCCCACCAGGCGCTCCAGCGCCCGCCATTGGGCCGCGGTGTAGTTGCAGTCGTCACCGCCCTCCGGGCCACGGCCACCGACCAGACAGACGCCGATGGAATTCGCGTTATGGCCGGCGACGTGAGCACCGACCACGGACTCTTCCCGTCCGGGTTCCACCTCGCCATTACGCCGAATGACCCAGTGATACCCGATGTCACGCCAGCCATTGCCGTTGACATGCCAGTCGCGGATTTCCTCCGCGCCGACGTCCATCTCCGGCGGCGTATCGGCGGCATGGATGATGATGTGATCGATGTCGCGCATTCCTGATCTCCAGGAAATCAATCAGTGTTTGCCTAGTCGGCGGCAAGGTCGAGTTCGATGCTGTCTCCGGCCGTTATGATCTCGCCGGCCTCCGGCCGCTGCGCGTCGATCCCGGTCGATCCGCTCGGTTCTTCGACCGCTTCTCCATTACGCAGGAATCGAAGCCGCAGACCGAGGCTGGCGGCGGTGGCACGCGCTTTTTCCACATTCATTTCACCGAATGCCGGCACGGCCCGCAGGTCCTCCGACCTGCCGGGGGGTGGAACCGGCACGATCTTGAAACTCAGAGACGCCGCCACGCTGGCCGAGTAGCTGTAGCGGTTGGAGAGCGAGGCATTCACCGGCGTTGCATACAGTCTCAGGGGCCGCATGGGTGCTCCTGGCAACGCACCGGGGAGTCGCGGTGCCTGCCTCCCGCCACCACCACTGCCACCGCCCAGATTCAAGGAGACCTTCACCTCGCCGGTGGTTTCCGGCAGGGCATAGAACGTGGGTCGATAGCCGATCTGTCTCATCAACGCGAGATCGTCACCGTTGCCGCCGCCGTAGATTTCCAGCGTCTGCGCCAGGGAGGCCTGGTCCAGTTCCCGCTGCGCCTCAGCCACGCCTTCGCCGACGGCGGAGATGACCTTGCCCAGCGGCGAGGCGACCACATCGTCAACCAGGGTATCGAATCGTCTGGGCATGAAATGTCTCCTCAGGCCTGCGCGAACACGACAAGCACGGTGCCGCCAGCAGGCACACGTTCGTTTTTCGAGGGAGTCTGTTTGAAGGCCTGGCCGACGCCGACATCGCGATCACCGCGCGCCTCCTGGGCCATCTCAAGACGAAGCCCCTGGGCATTTGCCAACCGCCGTGCCGCAGTCTCCGTGAGGCCGGAAAAATCGGGCACTACCACTGTGGTGCCAGCCTCGTCGTCACCAGTGGGCTGAAATTCGAAGGTCATGTCGGCCAGTGCACCCGCCGCAATCCGCGGGAAATCAGCCAGATTGGGCATGAACAGCTTGTTGCCGCCGTCGCCCACCAGTGTCTTCACCGACAGGGAGACCTTACCCAGACGATAGGGAATGCCATCGTCGGCCAGATGCTGCCGCGCCTGTCTAAGCTGCCGTCCGATATTGACGTACAGGCTTTCAACCTCGACCTCGCCACCAACCTGGTCGCGCAGTTTTTCGACCTCATCCCTTGCCCCGGCGAGTTCCTCGCGATGCTTGTCGCGGTCCAGTTCAAGCTCTCCGAGCTGATCACGCAGACTGGCGATCTGATCCTCCCGCAGGCGAAGGTCGTGCTGCAGCCGGACCACATCCTTGATGTAGGTATCGTCGATGATCTGACCGATCTTCTCGCTGGAAATGGTACCCACGTGGTCGAAACCGGAACCCGGCCTTGGTCCCTCGGAGCCGTCTCGATCCCCGTCCCCGTCCCCGTCCTCTGGCTCTTCGGGCTGTTCGGGCTGTTCGGGCTGTTCGGGCTGTTCCAGCTTCACCTCGCCGTAATCCACCGCAAGACGGCCGCGGCGGGGATCAAAGTTGACCTGGGGATCGCCGCTAATCGACTGTGTTGACCCATCGAACCCCACCCGCAGAAGCAGGTTCGGCGGTTGGCGCAAATCCGGAATCTCGCCCTCGATAGCAAAACGCCCGTTACGCTCGCTCCTGCTTTCGCCGATGGTCGCCCTTCGGCGGCTCCGCCGATCCTGCATCTCGACGCGGACCGTCGCCCCGACGGCCGGCCTCCCGCTCGCGGTCAGCAATCTGCCTCGAATCTGTGCCTGCATGGTTTACACCGTCACCGTCAGGTTCGTGGACACGGCGCCGACATTGATCACGATGACGTAGGTGGCCTCTTTCGGTTCAGCCGGCGAGAAAACCAGCGTGTTGCGCGCCACTCCCTCTGCATTCGTCGCGACGACGCCGGATTCCAGCTTCGTGGCCGGCTTCCTGTCTTCGAATTCCACGCCACCCGAGTTCGTCAGGGCGCGTGTGGCAGCGACATCGATATTGAACTCGACGTCGACATCGCCGAGCCGCTCGCCGGCGCTATTACTCACCGTGACCTCCAGATCGTGGTCCCGCGCGCCATCCCCCTTTTCAGCGGTAGCCTGCAGTCGAACAATCGGCATGCCCTCGCCGGGCGGCACGGAAACAAAGCGGCCGGACAGGGTGCTGGTCAATTCCAGACTCGAGGTTTCATTGACCGGCGAGCCCGGCTCATAGGTGTGAAACGTCAGCTGCGGCAGGCTGCGCATCACGGTGCGGGACCGTCTGCTCGCCAAATGCAGCTGCGGCAGTGGCGACTCAGCGCTCTCTTCATCGCCGCGCGTGGTCTCGGCCACGACCTTGATGGCGAAGTCCAGATACGGCAGGTGATAACTGTTGCTCGGCCGACCGAAAGCGTCGATCGGGGGCACTTCATTCAATGCCTCCTGCGCCTCGCGCAGCCCATCCGCCATGGCCACAAGGATTTCCTGCAAGGTGCCTGCTACGTGTTTGTGCGGCGCACTCATCGTCCCCGTGTCTCCTCTTGGCGTTTCTGCCGCCAGCGGGCAAGCGCACGCTGGCGGCGATTGTCGTCGTCGCGTTCGGTTTCCCGCTCAGCCTGGCGTCGAGCGGCAGCCGCTGCCCGCTGGCGGGCCATTCGTGCACCCAGCTCATCCACACTGCCAACCCCCACGCCCAGCAGCCGATCGGCGCGCCTTGCCAGCATCGCGGCCGTGTCTCCGAAGCCCCGCATTCGGTCGCGGGCTCGGGCCCAGGCGTCGGCACCCTTGTCCAGGCGTTCCCGACCTGTTGCGATCACCTCCGTGGAGCGGTCCAGGCGTTGCTCCAGTTCCCCGGGCAAGTCACGCCCCACATCCGTCAGCAGCTGGCGACGCCGCTCAAGCTCCCGTCCCTGGGCATTGGCGTTCAGTATCCTGCGGCGGCCGCTGTCAACACGTTCATCCAGGCGTTCCAGCACCTCGTCAGCCCGCTTGGCCTTCCTGCGCAAGCGAGCCGCACCACCTGCCCGCCGCTTGTGCCGGTCGCCTGCTGGACCCTCATCGGGATCGTCACCGGATCGCGGATCGCGAAGAGCCCGCGCCACCTCCGCACGCCGCTGCCGCAAGGCCTCCTGCCGTTGCTGTCGCCGTTCCTGCCATTGCTCGTCGGCACGGCGACGTTCGGCCAGTGGCGTCACCGGAAAACCCGGCGCCTCGCGCTTCTCGTCCTCGGAGGGCTGCCCGGTCAATCGGTGCATGCGAGCTTCCAGGGCCTGACGTTCCTCCATCAGCCGGGCAAGCTCCGGCGATGCCTGGGCCGGATCGGGGCTGCCGCGGCCTCCGCTTGCCTCGTCCGCAGGCGTCTCGTCGTCAAACTCGCGCCAGTGCCTGGGTGCCATCAACTGCTCTGGGAATCAATCATCTGACGGATGCGTTCCTCCAGAAGGGCCGGCGCCGGCAACGGCACCAGCTTGGTGCGCATGACCGAACTGCCCTCGGCCGCATACTGATACTTGCTGGAAAAACTGGCACTGACCGCCGAGGCGCGGACCCCGCCCGCGGCAAAAATCGGCAGGGAGATGCCGCCGCCGCCAGCCGAGAGCCGTGCGCTACGGCGGCTCTGCTCGGTCTCGCGGGACATGGAAATCGACAGTTTGAGCTCGATCACCGTATCCACGAACTGATAGAAGGTCGGCGTGAATCCCAGTTCCAGCAAGGTGTACGACTCGCCATCCGAGAACTGGACGCGCCGTGTACCGGCATCACTGCTGGATGAGGTGGTCGCGTTCTCGTCATCCAGTTCGACATCCTCACCCGCCATCATGCGGGCGATCTTGAGCGACACCATGTCCAGTTCGAGCTGGGCCTCGGCGATGCCAACGCCCAGGTTTCGCACCAGCATCGGGAAGGGTGCGTTCAATAGATCCGTCGCCACTGTCATGGGCTGTCTCCTTAACTCTCTTCCCGGGCCGCCAGATGCCGGCGTTCCGCCTCGATCATCATCTGCACCCGCTCTTCAAGCGCGGCAGGCGGCGGTACCGGCACCAGCTTGGTCCGCAACAGACTGGAGCCTTCGGCGGAATAGGAATACTTGGAGGAGTAGCTGGCATCCACCTGCGTTGTCTCGACACGACTGCTGCGCGACGAGGAACCGCCCGAGAACAACTGACGAAGACCCCGATGTTCGCCTTCGGATTCCGAATCGCGGACAGTTTCCGTTTCCGACTCGTCTTCGGTGATGGTCTCCGTCATCTTGATCGCGATCTTGACCTCGATGATGGTGTCGACGAACTGATAGAAGGTCGGCGAAAAACCGAGCTCCAGCATCGACACCAGGCTCGGAATCCGCACCTCCTCTTCCTTGTTACTGCCGCTGGCCGCCTCGTCGAGCATCTCCCGTTGCAGTTTTTCGACGCCCGTGGCCGATTCCGGAATCGAGTCCCGCAGCGCCTCCGCCTGGCCGCGGGTCATGAACTCGTGGCCGAAAAAAACCCGCGTGTCGTGGATCCTCGTTTTCGGGTTTCTATTGAACAACGAGGCACGGGTCTGCACGGTCTGGCGACCACCCATCATCTCGGCGACCTTCATCGAGCCCTCGTCGAGCTTGATCTGGGCATCGGAAATGGCGAACGCCATCTCGCGAATCATGTCCCCCATCGGCACATTCAGCAGATCGCGACCTATTGTCATATCGACTCTCCCCATCAGTCGTGAGCAGGATAGCGACGGCGTCGCAGACTCCGTTCAAGCTTCGCGCCTGAAACCGGCTACTCGTTTTCGGAATCCATATTCCGGCGCAGCACTTCGGTGAATGCCTCCGGCGGCGGCAACGACACCAGACGGGCCGAAATCGAACTGGTGCCCTCGCTGGACACCGAGAACTTGCGTGCATAGGACACGTCAACGCTCGCCGAGAAAAACCCGATGCCACCGACGACACCGCCCTCCGCACCCGCTTCGACGCCGGTTTGCCGCGTCTCGGCCATCGAGAAGGAAAGCTTCGCCTCCACCAGTGCCTCGGTGAAGGCGTAGAAGCTGGGCGTGAACCCAAGCGACAGCAGCGTGTAATCGCCGTCGCCGAATTCCACCTCCGTGGATGCCATCTCCCGGGCGATGGCAATGGAATTGCCGTCCAGTTCAGCCTGGGCCTGGGCAATGGAAGCGCCCAGCCGCTCGATGACCCGGGGCAAGGGTGCATTCAGCAGGGAACGCGTGACTTCTGGTGTCTTGCTCACCGGCTCAGTCCTTCAGAAACGCACGAATGGTGTCGAGGAATTCCGGCGGTGCCGGCACCGAGACCAGGCGCGCAGTAATCGAGGAGTTACCGGTGACGTCCAGCTCGAACTGCCGGGAATAGCGGACGTCAACGGAGGCGCCGACGGCAACGGTCCGGTTACCGGTCCGCTGCCGCACCTCGCGCTCACTGCTCGTGCGGCTGAACTGCTCCTGCACCGCGACACCCTCGCTGGAGGTCATCTGGATATCCGATTGCGATGTGGTCACCAACTGCAGTTCAATCGCATCGGCGGCCGGCGCCAGATGGCAGACCCGGCCGCGGGCGTTGGCGACGACGTTGAAATCGGCCTCATCGTTGACCGCCCTGGCGAGGTTGTGGGCGAAGGCCTCCGGAGAATTCTCATCGGCCCCGGCCACGGCTTCACCGGACAGGTCAAACGGTTCACCCTCGATCGTTACCTTATCGCCACTGAGATCCGTCAGTGATCCGGCGCTGAACAGGCCGAGCCACCCGTTTCCGTCTGATCCGTCCTTGCGGTCGGGAGAAACGTCGGCGAGTTCGTCGTTTTCGGACTGGACGATGATGTAGGCTGCGGCATCTCCCGCCGGCGCGATCTCCACCACCCGGTCCGACGCGTTGTTGACCGGATTGTCCTCGTCCACGGCACGCGTCTCACCCTCACCGTCCGTGCTGATCCGAGCCGCGCCAAGCTCCGGTCCGAAGGCCCGAATCACCTCTTCCACCGCCTCGGCCCGCTGCTTCGAGAGATCCAGGTTGTAGGATTGCTTGTAGTCCTTGCTCCAGTTTTCGTGGCCCGTTCGGTCAGCGTGACCAACCAGTTGCATGTTCAGCGCCGGCACTTCCTCGAGCAGCCAGGCCACGTTGTCCAGCATCTTGTGGTCTTCCTCGGGCACGTCGGCACTATCCAGCTTGAAGTGGACCCGCAACCAGGTCGTCTCAGGTGGCACGACCAAGGCGGTGTAACCGGACAGGTTCTCGATCGCATCACCCACCGCATCAGCGAAAGCCCCCAGATTGTCCTTCGCCGCCACGGTGACTTCATGCTCGTCGCTTAGCCTGATCGTGGTTTCTTCATTGCTGTCCAGTCGAATCAAACCACCGGGGTGGTCGCGGGCGATGAAGGCGACCGTGTTCTTGCCAACCGCGACTCGCTCCGGATCGGCATCGGTGTCGATGGACAACTCGCTCGGTTTGCGCAGCACACGAACCGCGTCGACCAGATCCCCCGAACGCAACTGCTCGGCCAGATCGCTTGCCCGATCCATGAAACCGGCACCGGAATCCGTCTGATAGGTCTGACCGTTGATCTGCAGACTGCCGGCGGAGGCGTTCTTCAACCGGATGTCAGCCGTTCGCAGGGAGCGCTCGGTGCGTGACCCGGAAGCCGTCTCGGTAGCGCTGCTGGAAGATGCGTCAACGCTGGAATCCCCCTGGCCGAAGGCACCCGCAACACCGAGATCGAATCCGGTTTCTTTCTCCACCCTCAGGCGAATGTTCAGGGAGCAGGACAGATCGGCATGCTGGTAATGGTAAAAGGCCGGACTGAATCCGAGTTCCATCAGGGACTTGCCGCCCAGGCCGTCGAGAGGTGCGGTGAAGGAGTCAAGCTGCTCGATGGAATTGCGATCAAGGTCTTGCTGTGCCTCGGCAATCCCCCGCCCCAGGGACGCAATGAAATCCGCGACACTGGCATCCGCCAGCACCTCACCCGGTGTCATGTCATCGTAATCTGCCATGATTCTCTCCTGCTCAGACCAGCCCCGCCGGCTTGCTCTCAACGCCATCCGGCAGTGGAATCGCACGCTCCGGGTCAACCCGTTCGCGGGTCACCACGAAATAGCCGTGGCGCTTCTGGGCATCCGCCAGATGCCGGTGGCTCACCGTCATGCCCCGCTCAATCCAGCCCAGCACCTGCGCGGCAAGCGGCAAACGTCCCGGGCCTGCCAGATCGAGGGCGCGACCCAGGGCGGATCGCGCCGCATTCATGTCCCCCGCCTTCATCTGCACTACGCCAAGGCGCTCGAGAATGGATCCGTGATCCAGGGCAAACAGCGGCCCCTCCTTGCCCAAGGCCTGGTAATGACGGTCGGCATCCTCGCAAAAGCGCAGGACGCCGTCGTAGGAACCGAGCGCCTCCAGGCTTTCCATGACGCATTGGGTGTAATGCCGGAAAAAGACCTCCGGCGCCCCCTCATCAACGGCCAGGCGCAGGGCCTGCTGGTAATGGCGTAGCGCTTCGTCATGGGCGCCCTTCAGGGCGTGGAGCTTGCCCTGCTCGGCGATCCCCAGATGCAGGGCCGCATGGTTGTCGGACGAATCGCTCATGCCACCTCCCGCTGCAATTCGACGGCGCAACCGGCACTGCGAAGACTGCGTGTAAGCAATTCGGCCTGGAGCGCCGGATAGGCCTCCCGCACATCGACGGGGCCGGCAGGCGGCACGGATGCGGCATCACAAAGGCCGAGTTTCCCCAGCAGTCCGGGCAGGTCGACGTCAGCGGGCGCCTGGATCCGCCGCAGCCGAAAGCGATCCAGCGTTGTCAGGCGGCCCCTGGCCCCGAACCCCTGACGCGCCAGGGCATCCAGCCGAGAAACCAGTTCCGACCAGCTCACGTTGTCCTGAACAACCACCGGCAATGCCTGCAGCACGCGGGGGGCAACGCGCTCAGGCACATCCGATAACGCAGCCAGTTGCCCGGCAGCCGCGTCGGACTCCGGGGCTGCCAGAAGTTCAATCTCGAACCTCGCAAATGCCTGGTCGATGATGGGCAGATGGACCCCGGCCGCATGCTCACGAACAAGCGTAGCCGCGGTCTCGGCACTAAGGTCGGTGGCGAGCAGGCCGGCCACGTCGCGCGCAGGGGCCGGGCAAGCGCGGAGCAACCGCTGCCGGAGATCGCCGGAGAGACCGGTATCTGCCAGGCAGTAACGGGCCCCGATCCGCTGCGAACGCAGCACCTGCACCGGCAGGCCATGCAATTCAGATGCAAGCAGGTCGGCGGTCACCGCCGACACCTGGCCGAGAACCAGTCCGGGGGGCATCAGGAGCAGTTCCAGCGCCTGCTGTGGCCGGGTTCCGAGGAATTCCGCCAGTCTGTCCGCGATCTCCGGCAGGCGTGTGACATCCAGCGGCGAAAGGGCGATATCAAACAGGGCGGGAGGCGGATGTGGCGGCTCGCCGGTATCCTCGAGCCGCGCTTCGATCCCGGCGTCCTGCAGCAGCCTCACCAGCGACTCGGCCAGTGTCGGCTCAACATTGTCCATTAACACGGCGGGCGTCCGGTACAGAACCTGAGCCACCCGTTCAGGCGCCATGCCCAGACCCTTGGCCAGCGCCCCAGCCATGGCCGGACGGGCGCTTCCCACCGAATCGATCAGTATGCGTTGCCTTGTCGGCACCCCTTAACCCCCGATTGAGCCGTTATGCTGTCAGATAGGGAAAAACGGATTTCCGGCGGCGCGTGAGCGTCACTAATATGACCCTAGATCGCGACCGCCGGGTGTCAAAATTCAGTCCACGTTTTTGTGAGGTCTGTCATGTTTTGGAAAAGCGTCATAGCGAGTCTGCTGATCATGCCCTTGACGGTCAGCGCGGAAACCAGATCGGATTTGCAAGGGGCCGTGGAAAGCGAGTCCCGGCCGGCCGAGGAACGGGCGCGGGACGTGTACCGGAACCCTTATGAAACGCTGCGCTTTTTCGGAATCGAGCCGGACCAGACCGTGGTCGAGCTGTTTCCCGGCAACGGCTGGTATTCGGCCATCCTGAAGCCGTATCTCGCCGAACAGGGGCGATTCGTTGCCGCGCACTTCAGTCTGGAACGGGAGCCGCTGCCGCCGTTCTATGAACGTGTCCTGGCGGGCTACCAGGAGCGCTTCCCCGGCGCGGAGACCGTGCCCTTCAATCCGCCGCAGCAGGCCGAGGCGGTGGCGCCGGGCGAGGCAGATCTGGTGCTTACCTTCCGCAACATCCATTCCTGGCTGCGCGACGGCCAGCTGGATGATGTCTTCGCGGCGGCGCATTCGATGCTGCGTGAGGGCGGCGTGTTCGGCGTGGTCGGTCATCGCCTGCCGGAAGATCGGGAGCAGGACCCGGAGGCAGGCACTGGCTATGTGAAGGAAAGCGTGGTGATCGCGGCCGCCGAAGCCGCCGGCTTCCGTCTTGCCGAGAAATCGGAAATCAACGCCAACCCGAAGGATACGGCTGACCATCCGGGAGGCGTCTGGATGCTGCCGCCGCAATCGCGGGTGCCGGATGATGCAGACGCCCAGCACTACGCCGCGATCGGCGAGAGTGACCGTTTCACACTGAAATTCGTGCGCGACTGAACCAGGGGCCGCCGCGGTAGCCACCGCAGCGGCCCTTCGCGGCCGAAGCAACGCAGGTCCCTGTTTTTAAAAGGAATAAAAATTCACTCTCCGGGTCTTGAAAAGACTTGCGATGCCCCTATTTTCCGTTTTGAGATGAGGACAAACCGGCAAGGGCCGGACATCGTTCAGGAGGTGAGTGACCATGTTTCGTGATCTCTGGCGGACAAACGATCCGCTGTTCGGTGACCTGGGCCGTCTGCTTCGCATGATGGAAGGCAACTGGGACAAAGTGGGCAGCGCCGACCTTCGCTCGGCACCCCGTGGCAGCTTCCCGTTGCTGAACATCGGCGAAACCGATGATGCCTACAACGTCTATGTATTCGCACCCGGTGTCGAGGAGAAGGACCTGGAGATCAGCGTCCAGGACAATGTGCTGATGCTCAGCGGCACGCGGGCCGGCGTCGTCGAAGACGACAGCGCCACCAACCGCAACTGGTATCGCCGGGAACGTTTCAGCGGCGAGTTCAATCGGGCCATTACGCTGCCCGACGGCGTCGACGCAGACCAGGTGACGGCGAGCCTGAAGGACGGTGTGCTGACGGTGAGTCTGCGCAAGCGAGCCGAAATCCAGCCGCGTCGCATCGATATCCAGGCTGCCTGAACCGGGGGAGGTGATTGATCATGAGCGAAGTACAGAGAGTCGAAAATCGTGAAATGCAGCCGGAACAGGCTGCCAATCAGGCGGCGGAACAGACCCGGAACGATCGGGCCATCGTGCCGCCGGTGGATATTTTCGAGCAGGACGACGCCATCACGATTCTGGCGGATATGCCCGGTGTGAACACGGAGTCCCTCGGGGTCGAGGTCAAGGACCACACGCTGTCCATCGAGGGCGAGATTGCCGTGCAGATGCCGGATGGCGTATCGGCACGGTATGCCGATCTGCGGGGCAGTCGCTACGCCCGGCATTTCACGCTGGGCGACGAGATCGATACCGACGGCATCGAGGGGACCATCCGTCACGGCGTGTTGAACGTACGCCTGCCGAAGCGGGATACCCACCGCAAGCGGCGCATCGATATCCAGGCCGCCTGAGCGCGACCAACCGATGAAGACCAGCGGGCGTCATCGCGACGCCCGTTTTTTTCGCCCTCATGCAACAGGCGGATAGACCCAAAGAGCAGTCGCGGCCAGCGCCCAGCCGATGAACGCACCCACAAGAACGTCCGTCGGGTAATGCAGGCCCAACACCACCCGCGACAGGGCAATCAGGATGACCGTCGGCAACAGCAACAGGACCAGTGCCGGAAACCAGGCAACGGCAATCGTCGAGAACAGCACCGCCTGCAGCGTGTGGCCGGACGGAAAACTGTAGCGATCCAGCGGCGCCGTGGCGCAGACGATGCCGCGGTGGGTGATGAAGGGCCGCTCCCTCACCATCGACTCCTTGAGCATTTTGTAGAGCAGCACCCCGACCAGTGCGGTCAGGCCCATCTGAATCGCCGCCTCCCGGCCCGGCTCACCCGGAACCAGCGCCAGGGTCAGCATCAGGCTGTACCAGAACAGGCCGTCGCCGAGTCGGCTGACGGTGCTGAACAGCCGGCAGGTTGGCGCGTGCCGGGTGCAGTTGTTCAGCCACCGACACAGATGGAGTTCCAGCGTATCGAAACGGGCAATGGTGCGGGCGATGGCCATAAATGCCTCCAGCAGACTCACTCGATTGCTGCAGGCTAGGCGCGGAATGCGACCGGCCGATGGCGCTTCGCTGACGCTTGGATGACAACGCGCGCTGTCACGCCACCGTCATCTCCGACAGGCAGACTCTGACGGCATGAAAATCGCCCTGTGTACGGACGCCTGGGATCCACAGGTCAACGGTGTGGTAACCACGCTGCGGCAGACTGCCGAGGAGCTGCGGCTTTTGGGACATGCGGTCCAGGTGCTGTCGCCGAATGACGGGTTCCGCACGATGGCGCTGCCCGGCTACCCGGAAATCCGGGTAGCTCTGTTTCCGCACCGAAAGCTCTCACGGCAACTGGACGCGCTCGCGCCGGACTGCCTGCATATCGCCACCGAGGGTCCGATCGGTTTCGCGGCCCGACGCTGGGCACGGCGGCGCCGTATGCCCTTTACCACCTCCTATCACACACAGTTTCCTGAATACCTGCGAGCACGGGCACCCGTACCCCTGAGACTCAGCTACGCCTGGCTGCGCCGCTTTCACAATGCAGCCAACCGCACGCTGGTGGCGACACCGAAGATGCTGCAAACGCTGCAGGCTCGTGGATTTCGGCAACTCGGCCTGTGGACGCGTGGCGTCGACACGGAACTGTTCCATCCGTGCCGGCGCCGGGATCCGGGGCTGCCGCGGCCGATCTGGGTTTACGCCGGTCGCCTGGCGGTGGAAAAGAATCTCCCGGCTTTTCTGGATCTGGACCTGCCGGGCAGCAAGCTGGTGATTGGCGACGGGCCGGATGGCGCACGACTACGAAGCCGGTACCCGGACGTGCATTTCGCGGGCTTCCGGCACGGCGAGGAACTGGCCGCCGACCTGGCCAGCGGTGATGTCTTCGTCTTCCCGAGCCGGACCGATACCTTTGGGCTGGTCATGCTGGAGGCCATGGCATCAGGGCTGCCGGTTGCCGCGTTTCCGGTGACCGGGCCGCTGGACGTGGTCGAACAGGGCGTCAGCGGCGTTCTCCATCAGGACCTGGCAATTGCCTGCGACCAGGCCCTGAGGCTCGACCGGGAGCGTGTGCGTGCCGCTGCCTGTGGTGCCGACTGGCGCGCGGCGGCGGAACAATTCCTGAACCATCTGGCACCGATTTGAGCCCCATGTCGCCATTTCATCGACAGTGGTTTCGGGTTTCCATCGGCGCATTTCTCCTCTGCACCTGCGGCCTCTCTCTGGCCGAAAACCGCTTTCAGCTACCACTGGGCTGGTCGGATCGGGATGGGCGCTATGCGGTAACGGCGCGGATTGACTTGCCGGGCGAGAACATCGAATCACTGGAGCATCTCGTGGGCGAGGCCCGCGGTTGGTGCCGGGTTGCCCGTCTCGTGCCCGACGTCCGGGACTGTCGTGCAAGCGAAGACTCCGGGTCGCTGGTGCTGGAGCTGCGCAGCAATTCCGGAGACGGCGGACGCGAGGTGCGTCATCGCTTCGAACACAGGCGCACGGCAGAAGGATTGGAGGCGCAACTCATTGCGCCAGCCGCGCCCCTGGGCGTTACTGATGCGGGGCTCTCGCTGGAAGCCAGGCAGAGCGATGGCATGCTCCGGATGGCGCTGACCTACGGCTACCGAAGCAGTCTGCGCAGCCGGATGGTAACCGGCGCCTACCTGCGGAGTGCGGCGGGCCGTCGCCCGGGCATCAGCCGGGATCCGGAGACAGATGAGCTGGTTACCGACCTGCGCGGCCTGATGGAACGCAATGCGATGCGCTACTTTCTGGCCCTGGTCGCCAGCCTGGAGCATGCGGATGAGCGCACCGCGGCAGAGGCATGGATCGATTCCGACGCGACTTTCGAGGCCGACCTGGCGGAACAGGAGCGGGACGCCTATCTCGGCAGCCGCGTCACCTCCGACGACATCTGATCAGCGGGCGGCCAGGCTGGTGAAGTTACCGCGGTAGCGTTCCAGCTGAGATCGAACGGCATCCCGTTGCGCGGTTGTCAGCGTCGCGAACAGGGTCCGGCTGCACTCCTGCCAGACGACCCGCGACTCGATCCGGGCGGTTTCTAGCACAGGACCGCGCGCGGCGTCATTGAGCCACCAGTCATGCAGGAAGTGTTCGACGGCCTCCTGCTCCGGCTTCGTTTCCAGTAGCGTCAACAAGGCCTTTTCACGCGCTGCACGCCAACTCAGCCAGTCCGCCGTTACATCGGGCAGTCGTTGGTCGCAGCGCTCCAGATGTGCGCGTTGCCCTGGGCCCAGCGAACCGGCCCAGGCCTCGACCCGTTGCACGGTTCGCTCTGCGCGTTCCGGCGTCCGTTCCTCGGCGTATTCCCGTCGACCTTCCGCCAACTGCTCTGCAAGGTTTATCCGCTGCGATGAATCCAGACTTCGCAGGGTGCTGGCAGTCAGGGGGATAACGTCTGCCGCCTTCCGACGCAAGAGCGCTTCGCCATCATCGAAAAGCATCGCAACGGTTTCGTCGCTGGGTTGCGATTGGGCCAGCACTGTTTCCAGTTGATCCAGCCAGGCGATCATCTCGGGCAGGCGCTGGGCGCGGTGGAACTCGCGATAAGCCTGAATTTCCTCACGCAGCAATCCGCGCTGGTCAGAACTCAGGTCCAGGTAATTGGCAACCTGACGAGCGCCGAGCCAGTCGGCATTTTCATAGACCAGTTCGACCCGGCTGCAGGCAGTCAACAGAAAGGCCAGCAGGCAAAAAACCGGGATCAAGCGCCCAGACATCTCAGCATCCTCATTCAGGGAATCGATCCACTTTTCCTCGAGACCGCCAGTCTGACCAGAACGCCGTGAACGGGTTCGAAAGCGGTGACCGAAACGGATTCCGTGGCCGTGAACGGTTGCAATGGAAATATCGAGCGCCTTGCCTCGGGGAAAAATGCGGACTCCAACGCAGACGTGCGATTTGATCGGTGTTCCTCTGCCCTGGTTCGGAATGGACGCAGCAGATGGGGCACAGGGGATATCACCGATGCTGATCAAGAGCGGGACCGCGCCGTACGGGGTCCTGGTGACGGCGCTTTGTGCCCTGTTGCTGAACGGCGCGCTGGCCGAGCAGCGTCCCCTGCGCCTTCTCGGCGCAATCTACCTCGGCGACCTGCCAACGCTGATCGCCGACCAGAAGGGGCTGTTTCGGCAACAGGGTCTTGAGGTGGATGTCAGCCTGGGTTTCTCCGGCCGCGAGAATCTGCAGGGCCTGCTCGCCGGTGACGCCGACTTCGCCCTTATGGCACCAACCCCATTCGTGCTGCATCAACTCCAGGCGGACCGCACGGAAGACGCCAACGACCCCATAATACTGGCCAGCCTGGTCCATGCAACGCGCCTCGAGGCCCTGATGGTGCGGGATGACAGCGACATCCGGCAGCCCGCCGATCTGCTGGGGCGGCGCGTGGCCTTGATGGGGGGAACCAACGCCGAATACCTCTGGTGGCTGTTCTGCCAGTTCCACGACCTGGATCAGGACCGCATCACGGTGGTCGAGGCAACCAACCACACCGCCGGCACGCTGTTAACCAGCGGCGAGGTGGACGCCGCAGTGATCTGGCAGCCCTGGAGTCAGCTGGCGGCAGAGGCTGCGGATGTACCTTTGCGCATCCTTTCAGTGGGCGAGGGTTATACCGCCAAGTGGCTGCTGGTGGGCAGAAGGGACGTTGTCCGACAACAATCCGAGGCGACCATCCAACTGCTTCGCGCTTACATGAAGGCGCTGGATCTTATCGAGGAACAACCGGACGCTTCACTGACCCGCTATGCGGATCATGCGGGCCTGAGCCGGTCCACCGTGACTCCCGAACGGCTGCCCGTGTTCGGTCTCAGCCTGGACTGGTCGTTGCTCGCCGATCTGCAACAGCACCTTGAATGGGCCAGAGCCCAGGGCAAAGACGGGGCGGAACTGCCGCCAGACATCATCTCCTGGATCGAACCGGGACCGCTGCTCAGTATCAACCCCGCGGCAGTCAGCCTTCCCGGGGCCCGAAACCGATGAGCCTGGTTCGCCTCTCCAGTATCAGCATTATCGCCTGCGTGCTGGCGTTGCTCGCGCTGTGCCTGATCGGTATTTGGTCACTGGACCGGCTGTACGACCGGCGCGACGCCATGGACGACCTGATCGTCCTCAAGGGGCGTGCCGATGCGCTTTCCGTTGCAAGTGACAACCTGCTTCTGTTCAGGCCCGACCCGGCGATCTGGCGCGCGTTCGTCGACGAGGCCCAGGCGGTCCGGGACAAGCTGCTGGAGCCTGACGACAGGCAGGCCGACGCGCGCCGTGCCGCGCGCCAGATCGAGCAACTGCTGGAATCGCTGGAGAGCATCCATCGGCAGCAGTCCACCAGCCCTCCAGAGCCGGGGGTCGGGCCACTGGGCGTGCCCCGCAGAGCGCGGATCACCATGAATCAGGTGGCCGGCCACGGCATCGCCATTGACAGCGCGTTCGAACAGTTGCTAGCGCAACGGCAGCAAGACATCAATCGGGAAACCACCCGGTTTGTCATGACCCTGGCACTGGCTTCGGCCGCCTTTGGCCTGTTTTGCATTTTCGCGTTCAGCTGGATGTACAGGCGACTGGCCGGGCCAACCCGCGCCCTGTCATTGACCATTCAGCAGCTTCGCCAGGGCGATCGCTCCGCCCGGGCGGCCGTCAGCGGCCGTGACGAGTTCGCCGAGCTCTCCAGAACCTTCAATCAATTACTGGAGGAACAACAGCAATCGGAACGCACGATTCAGCAACAGGAAACCGAACTGGCCGGGCAGTCACGCATGCTGACCATCGCCGGTCGGGTGGCACGTTTCGGTGGCTGGTCGCTGGATCTGCATACACGCGTGGTGCACTGGTCAGACATGGTGGCGGAGATCCACGGCACCGATCCAGGCTATTCGCCACCGGTGGAACAGGCCATCTCCTTCTACGCTCCCGAGCATCAACCGATCATCAGCGATGCCTTCAATGATTGCGCAACCCACGGCACCCCTTTCGACAAGGAACTACAGATCATCCGCGTCGGAGGCGAACCCTGCTGGATCCGCACTACCGGTGTCGCCGTGCGCAATGAGCACGGACAACTGGTGCGGGTCGAAGGCGCATTCCAGGACATCAACGAACGCCGGACCCTGGAGCTACGACTGGAAGCAGCACAGAGGATGGAGGCCATCGGACAACTCACCGGCGGCATCTCCCACGATTTCAACAACATTCTGACGGTGATCCTGGGTAACGCCGATCTGTTGACCGAAGAACTGGCCAACGCGCCGGCACAGCGTGCGTCCGCCGAGCGGATCGCGCAAAGCGCACAGCGCGGTGCTGAACTGACCCATCAGCTACTCGCCTTCGCCCGCCGACAGCCGCTGGATCCGGCGCCAGTGGACATCAACGCATTCATTGATGACATGCGGGATTTGCTGCAGCGAACGCTTGGTGGCCCGGTCCGGGTGGAACTCGCACTGGCACCCGCTCTCTGGCCGGCGCTGGTGGATGGCAGTCAGTTGGAGAGCGCCGTGCTCAACCTGGCAATCAACGCCCGTGATGCCATGCCCGACGGCGGGACGCTTCTGATTGAAACGGGCAACGCGGTACTCGAGCCCGACTACGCCGCCGCGCATGTCGATGTCACCGCCGGCGAGTACGTGCGACTGAGTGTCTCGGACAACGGATCTGGCATCCCGGCAGAAGATCTTGAACGCCTGTTCGAACCCTTTTTTACGACCAAGCAGGAGGGCAAGGGAACAGGCCTAGGCCTGCCCATGGTCTACGGCTTCATCAAGCAATCGCGGGGACACATCAAGGTGTACTCGGAGCCGGATGCGGGCACCACGATCAACCTGTACCTGCGCCGGGCCCAGGCAGACTCGGCATCGGACCCGGCGACGCCAGCGGATCCGGCTTCGCCGATCCGCGGCGGCCATGAGCGAATCCTGGTGGTCGAAGACGATCCGATGGTCCGGGATTTTGCGGTGCGGCGGCTTGAACGGCTCGGTTATGCCGTGGTCACCGCCGACAGCGGGCAACAGGCGCTGGATGTACTGATTGCGGGCAAGGCAGTGGACCTGCTGTTCACGGACGTGATCATGCCTGGCGGCCTGGACGGCGCCCAGCTCGCCGACAGGGCACGCCGGCTGCGGCCGGATCTGCCGATCCTGTTCACATCCGGTTATACCGAAAACGCCGCAATCCTCCACGGCCGCCTGGACCCTGGTCGGCAACTCCTGCAAAAGCCCTACCGGACCGCTGATCTGGCCGGCAAACTGAGGCAGATGCTTTCCTAAGACTACGAGACGGCGCGGTGGATGAACGCTGACGTATGCCATGACGCCTGCATAAAAATCCGGCGTGGGTCTAGCGCGCGTGAGCGGGTAGGATTCTCTCAGTAAACAACATGCTCGAATCCCGTTCGAAGAAGGAGGAATCGCCATGCGACCGATGGAACGCGCAATCCCCGCCACCCTGCTCCGTGGCGATGGCATCGGCCCGGAGATCATGGAGGCATCACTGGACGTGCTGGATGCCCTTGGAGCCCGCTTCGACTGGGATGACCAGCAGGCCGGGACCGGCGCCTATGAAAGGACAGGGGATCCGCTGCCGCAGGCGACGCTGGACAGCATTCGCAAGACGCGGCTGGCGCTGAAAGGTCCGCTGGCGACACCAGTCGGTAGCGGCTTCCGCTCGGTCAACGTGCGCCTGCGCGAGGAGTTCAAGCTGTTCGCCAACCTTCGCCCGGCACACACCTACGTGCACGGCGGCCGTTTCGAGAACGTCGACATCATTCTGGTTCGCGAGAACACCGAGGGCTTCTATGTGGGGTTCGAGCACTACATTCCGGTGGGTGACGACCCGCGGGCAGTAGCCGAGGGTACCGGGTTCAACACCCGCGAAGGCTGCCGGCGGATCGCCGAATGGACCTTCGAATACGCCCTGGAGCAGGGGCGCAAGAAGGTCACGATCGTGCACAAGGCGAATATCCTGAAGGTGCTGACCGGGCTGTTCCTGGACACCGCCATGGAGGTCGCCGAGCGTTACCGCGACCAGATCGAGGTGGAGGACAAGATCGTCGACAACTGCGCGATGCAGCTGGTGCTGAACCCATCGCAGTTCGATGTGATCCTCACCACCAATCTGTTCGGTGACATCCTGTCGGATGAAATCGCCGGTCTGGTGGGCGGCCTGGGCATGGCGCCAGGTGGCAACATCGGTGTAGATGCCGCCATTTTCGAAGCCGTTCACGGCTCTGCGCCGGATATTGCCGGTAAGGGACTGGCCAACCCCTCCGCCGTGCTGCTGGCTGCAGCGATGATGCTGGACCACGTCGGCGAACAGCAGCGGGCCGACCTGCTGCGGGATGCGATCGAACGGGTTATCGACGATGACGGTGTGCGCACTGGCGATCTGGGCGGCAGCGCCAGTACCCGGCAGTACACCGACGCCATTATCAAGCGGCTCAGGGAGGCCTGAGCGGAGGAAGCATGTCTGCAACAGTGCCGGAGCAGTTGTTTGTTGCCGTGGATGGTTCGGACGGGGGGCGCCGGGCGGCCGCCTACGCCGCCGCACTGGCCCGGCGCGCAGATCTGCCGCTGATCCTTTTGTTTGCGCTGCCCGACGACCCACTGGAGATGTTCGGCAGGTCCGAGGAGGGCTCGCTGCGGTATTTTCAGCCGGAGGCGTTCGAACAGCTGCGACAGGAGATGGCCCGTTCGGCGTTCGACGGTGCCCGCGAAGCCATCGGCGAAAACCAGTTGCAGATCAGCGAGGAGATCCTGACCGGCAAACCTGGACCGGCTCTGGTAGATCGGATCTCACGTCAGCCCGACAGCCTGATCGTCATGGGCAGGCGCGGCCTGTCCCGGGCCCGCGAACTATTGATGGGCAGCGTTACCCAGCGGGTGCTGCACCACGCGAATTGCCCCGTGCTGGTGGTGCATTGACGCCGTTCGTTGCCCCGCCGACAAAAGGCGGGGCCCCGCAGCGTTTTTTCAGTATCCGATGGCCGCGCCATCACCACGCGGATCGGCTCCCCCTTCAAGCAGACCGGTTTCCGGGTCGTTTCGGATCGCCTGGGCATGCCCCATATTGTCGTTCCAGTCCTCCACCGGCTTAACCGGCTGACCACGGCGCTTGAGTTCGTTCACCACCAGATCGCTGATGCGCCCCTCCAGCGCCAGATCCTGGACCTTCGTGCCCCAGGTGCGCCCCATCAACCAGCGCGGCGCTTCGATGGCCTGCTGCACGTCGTAACCGAAATCGACAATGCGTGAAACCATCGCCGCATGTGTCTGGGGCTGCCCTTCACCGCCCATGGAGCCATACACCAGATAAGGCCGGCCTTGCCGATGGAGCATCGCCGGAATCAAGGTGTGGAAGGTCCGTTTCCCGGGCTCCAGGGAATTCGGGTGCGCCGGGTCAAGCGCAAAGAAAGAGCCGCGATTCTGCATGATAATGCCGGTATCTCCAGCGATTTCCACACTACCGAAATCGTGGTAGATGGACTGGATCACGGACACCGCAAGGCCGTCGGAATCGGTGGCGCAGAAGTAACAGGTGTCCCCGCCATCGCCGCCGGAACCTGCGGAAGCCTCATCCGGAGCGATACCCGGAGCCACATCTTCCATGACCATCGCCCGCTCCGGGTCGATCAGACGCCGACGCTGCTCGGCATAACCCTTGTCCAGAAGCCGATCCAGCGGAATATCCAGGAAGCGCGGATCGGTAAGCCAGGCATTGCGGTCAGCGAATGCCAGTTTCACCGCCTCGGCCAGATGGTGCAGATAGTCTGCCGACGCATCACCGAAGCCCCGCAGGTCGAAACCCTCCATCAGGTTCAGGATCTGAAGTGCGCAAAACCCTGGGTGTTGGGCGGAAACTCATAGGCTGTGTAGCCCCGGTAGTCCACCGAAATCGGGTCCACCCAGTCGGATCGGAAGGCAGCAAAGTCGTCAGGCCGCAGCGGTGAACCCAGATCGCCCAGCGCCTGGCAGATCCGTGCGGCGGTCTCCCCTTCGTAAAAACCGTCCCGGGGACCCTGGTTCGCCAGACGCTCGAAGGAAGCGGCCAGGGCGGGATTGGCGAGGCGATCACCAGCGCGTGGCGCGCGGCCCCCAGGCATGTACAGCGCCGCATTGGACGAGTACTCCCGCAACAGGGCTGAATCCTTCAGGGTCCACTCCGCCAGGGAAGTTGGCCACCGGGAATCCATCGCGGGCATAGTGAATGGCGTCCTGGAACAGATCTTCCCAGGGCAGCTTTCCATGCCGCTGATGGACCTGCCACCAGCCATCAACGGCCCCGGGAACGGTCAGCGCTCCCAGGGCGCCACGGTGTGGTATCGCCTCGTCGTGACCACGACCACGGTAATAGTCGATGGTGGCCTCGGCGGCGGCCGGACCGCTGGCATTCAGGGCACTGACACGGTAGCCGTCGGCCGGGTCGGCAATCAGCCAGAAGGCGTCACCGCCGAGGCCGGCCATGTGCGGGTAGACCACACAGAGCACCGCATTTGCGGCAATCTCCGCATCCACGGCGCTGCCACCACGCCGCAGCATGGCCTGGCCGGCCTCGCTGGCCAGCACATGGGATGTGACGACCATGCCCCGGGTCCCGCGGGTGAGTGGGCGACCGGCTCTCGGTCCACTGGAATGGGTCATACCGATTCCTCCCGGATTACTCAGGATTCACCGTCGGCGAACGACAGCCACTCACGCAGGCGCACGGCTGGCGGCAGAGCCGCGCCAATCACCACCAACAGAAGGCCCAGGTAAAGCATCAGACCGCTGTCCCCGGTGGAGCCGCCGCTGATCAGCGGCAGACCCAGCAGGAACAGGAAGGACGCGAAAACCCAGCCAAAGGTCAGCACCAGAAACAGGTCATTCCTGCTGACGCGGGCGATGCCGATGCGCAGGGAGTCAAAAGCGCCGGCCCGGTCGGCCACCAGCTTAGACGTGAGGAGGACTGATCTAACCCCGAGAGCGCCGGAAAGCGTTTCCAGCGTTCACCCAGGTGGCGCCTTCAGCCACCAGCAGCCGTCGCTTGCGCTCCACGCCCCAGCGATAGCCGGACAGGCTCCCATCCTGGCGGCACACCCGATGACAGGGAATCAGCACGGCAATGGGATTGGCGGCACAGGCCCCGGCCACCGCTCGCGCCGCTCGCGGCGAACCGATCCGCCTCGCAATCTCGGAATAGCTGGCGGTGGCGCCTGCCGGGATCTCGCGGAGCGCCTGCCAGACCCGCTGCTGGAATGCCGTGCCTTCGGGAGCCAGCGGCAAGTCAAATGCCTCGGCGGTAGCCAGCCCATCGACGAGACGCTCACGCCAACCTGTCAGCCATGCGTCGTCACGCACGAGACGCTTCCCGGGAAACCGCCGGCGCA
Organism: Ectothiorhodospiraceae bacterium; assembly: GCA_007117515.1. GTDB lineage: Bacteria > Pseudomonadota > Gammaproteobacteria > Nitrococcales > Aquisalimonadaceae > Methylonatrum. The sequence goes on from SKGQ01000037.1 coordinate 33,477, forward strand.
GCTCGGCAAGCAACGCATCCTCTGTATCGCCAAGCAGCACTGCGCGGATATCAGCGTCACGGCCGGCCAGCAACACATACCCCAACGCGCACCCTGACACCGTGAAACGCAGGACTGCCTGCCCCGCCCCGTCCGCATTGAAGGCGTTCATACCGCCCATGAATCCATGAACATCGGCACGGGCATCGCCTCCAGTCGCTTCTGCGTCGAACAGGCTTCCTGTATGGCGCCAGCCTGCCGGGGCGCGAAGTGGGTTGCCAGCGCCGACTCGAATTTCTTCCTTAGCAGCGGAATCCCTTCCTTGCGGCGACGCCGGTGACCGATCGGGTAATCCACGGCGATGCGCTCTGTCTGGCTGCCGTTCTTGAATACCACTTGCACCGCGTTGCCGATGGCGCGTTTTTTCGGATCCAGGTAATCCTTCGAGAACTGCGTGTTTTCCGTCACCCGCATGCGCTTGCGCAGGGCATCAATGCGCGGGTCGGCGGCGATGCCGTCCTCATAGTCCCCGGCAGTCAGTCGGCCGAAGATCAGGGGCACCGCCACCATGTACTGCAGGCAATGATCCCGGTCTGCCGGGTTGTTCAGCGGACCGGTCTTGTCGATGATGCGGACGCCCGCTTCCTGCGTCTCGATCAGGATCTGATCGATCTCATGCAGACGATCCTTCACCTCCGGGTGCAGCGTCACCGCCGCCTCGACCGCGGTCTGGGCATGGAACTCGGCCGGGTAGGCGATCTTGAACAGCACGTTCTCCATGACATAACTGCCGTAGGACTGCTTCACGTTCAGCTTGCGGCCACCGAACAGCACGTCATTGAAGCCCCAGACCTTGGCAGACAGGGCCGAGGGATAGCCCATCTCGCCGGTGAGGCAGATCAGCGCCAGACGCAGACCCCGCGCCGAGGCATCACCCGCCGCCCAACTCTTTCGCGAACCGGTATTGGGTGCATGGCGGTAGGTGCGCAGACTGGAGCCGTCGATCCAGGCGTGGGACAGGGCGTTGATGACGTCGTCGCGGCTGCCGCCAAACAGGTGCGTGGTCACCGCCGCGGTGGCGATCCGGCAGAGCATGACGTGGTCCAGCCCGACCCGATTGAAGCTGTTCTCCAGCGCCAGCACACCCTGGATTTCGTGGCAGCGAATGGCCGCTCGCAGCACATCACGCATGACCAGCGGCGCCTCATTGCGCGCCATGCGCTGGCGACTCAGGTAATCGGCGGCGGCCAGCACGCCGCCCAGGTTGTCGGATGGATGGCCCCATTCCGCCGCCAGCCAGGTGTCGTTGAAATCCAGCCAGCGGATCATCGCGCCTATATTGAAGGCCGCCTGCACCGGATCAAGACGGTAACTGGTGCCCGGCACCGGCACGCCGTTCGCCATTTCGGCGCCGGGCACGACCGGCCCGAGCAGCTTGGTACAGGCCGGATAGCGCAGCGCCAGCATCGCGCAGGCCAGGCTGTCCATCAGCATGTAACGGGCGGTCTCGAACGCCACCTTGCCGCGGATCTCGGTGCCCGTCACGTAATCCGCGATCGCTACCAATTCCTTGTCAGGCTGTGGCCGCTTTGCTGATTTGCTCGCCATGGTCCGTCTCCTCTGCCAAGTGATGCTGTTCCGTCAGTGTAGGCAGGAAGTGGAAAGGAGGTCCGGGATCGGACCGAAAGCAAAGCTGTCGACGCCAGGGGGATCAGGATCAGGAGGGCCTAGAAACAGTCTTCGGGAACGCGCACCCAACCTTCCATCAGAACGCGGGCACTGCGGCTCATGGTGGCCTGCTTCACGGTCCAGTTGCCTTCGATCTGTTCGGCCTCTGCGCCGACGCGCAAGGTTCCGGAGGGATGGCCGAAGTGAACGGACTGGCGTTCGCCGCCGCCCGCGGCCTCGTTGACCAGTGTGCCTGGAATGGCGGCGGCCGTGGCGATGGCGACGGCCGCCGTGCCCATCATGGCGTGGTGCAGCTTGCCCATGGAAACCGCCCGGACCAGCAGATCGATCTCGGCAGCACGAATCGACTTGCTGCTGGAAGCGGTGTAATCGGCCGGCGGGCTGACAAACGCGACTTTCGGGGTGTGCTGACGGTTAGCAGCAGCCTCCAGATCCTCCGCCAGCCCCATGCGGAGCGAGGCTTGCTGGCGGATGGTTTCCAGCCTTTCCAGGGCCTGCGGATCGCCGTTGATGGCATCCTGCAGTTCGCTGCCCTGAAAGCCGATGTCGGTGGCCCGGACGAAGGCGGTGGGGATGCCGGCATTGATAAGCGTGGCCTCGAGTCGGCCAAGGCCTGGCACCTCCAGGGTGTCTACCGGCTCGCCGGTGGGGAACAGCGCCCCGTCGCCGGCGGCGGGGTCGGTGAACACCACCGGTATCTCGGCGGCGGGAAAGGTGACGCCATCCAGTTCGAAGTCACCGGTTTCCTGCACCTGACCATTCCTTATCGGCACACGATTGATCAGTGTCTTGCCGATATTGGCCTGCCAGATCCGGATCTCGGCGATGCCGTTGTCGGGAACGCGGGCGGCATCCACCAGTCCGCTGGCAATGGCAAAGGGGCCGACCGCCGCCGACAGATTGCCGCAGTTACCGCTCCAGTCCACTACCGGCCGGTCGATGGCGACCTGACCGAACAGGTAATCCACGTCGTGATCCGGGCTGCTGCTCTTCGACAGGATTACGGTCTTGCTGGTGCTGGAGGTCGCGCCGCCCATGCCGTCGGTGTGCTTGCCGTAGGGATCGGGGCTGCCGATGATCCGAAGCAACAGAGCGTCGCGAGCCGGGCCGGGCTGCTGCGCGGCCGCGGGCAGATCGTCCAGCCGGAAGAACACGCCCTTGCTGGTACCGCCCCGCATGTAGGTGGCGGGGATGCGGATCTGGGGGGCGTGCGCCATCAGGCTCTCCGGCTTTCCGTGTCGGATTCGGCGGCGAGGAAATCCTTGGCGAAGCGTTGCAACACACCGCCCGCCTCGTAGATGCCCACATCCTCGGCAGTGTCCAGCCGGCAGATCACCGGCACCTCGGTGGTCTCACCATTGGGGCGGTGCATGCGCAGCTGCAAGCGGGCACCCGGCGCCAGATCACCGTCCACGTCGAAGGTTTCGCTGCCGTCGATACCCAGGGTCTTGCGCGTGGTACCGGACTCGAACTGCAATGGCAGCACGCCCATGCCCACCAGATTGGTGCGGTGAATGCGCTCGAAGCCCTCGGCGACGATGGCCTCGACGCCGGCCAGTCGCACGCCCTTGGCGGCCCAATCCCGTGACGAGCCCTGACCGTAGTCGGCACCGGCGATGATGATCAGCGGCTGCTTGCGCTCCATATAGGCTTCGATGGCGTCCCACATGCGCAGGACCTGGCCGTCCGGTTCCAGCCGGGTCAGCGAGCCCTGTTTCACCTGGCCGTCGACCACTGCCATCTCGTTGACCAGCTTGGGGTTGGCCAGCGTTGCCCGTTGCGCGGTGAGGTGATCCCCGCGATGGGTGGCGTAGGAGTTGAAGTCCTCCTCCGGCAGGCCCATTTTCGCCAGATACTCGCCAGCTGCACTGTCGAGCAGGATCGCGTTGCTCGGCGAGAGGTGATCGGTGGTGATGTTGTCACCCAGCACCGCCAGCGGCCGCATCCCGGTGAGCGCCGGCTGCTTCGCGAAGGCGCCTTCCCAGTAAGGCGGGCGACGGATATAGGTGCTTTGCGGCCGCCAGTCGTAGAGCGGCGAAACCTGACCCTCGTCGGCGGGTTTCAGCCGGAACATCGGCGTGTAGACCTTGCGGAAATGTTCCGGCTTCACGTGCTCGGCGACTACCGCATCAATCTCTTCGTCACTGGGCCAGAGGTCTTTCAGCGTTACCGGCCTGCCTTCTGAATCGACGCCCAGGGCATCCTTTTCGATATCGAAACGCACGGTGCCCGCGATGGCATATGCCACGCAGAGCGCCGGCGAGGCCAGGAAGGCCTGCTTGGCATAGGGATGAATGCGGCCGTCGAAATTCCGGTTACCGGAGAGCACCGCCACCGAGTACAGATCCCGGTCGATGATCTCCTGCTGGATGGTCGGGTCCAGCGCGCCGCTCATGCCGTTACAGGTGGTGCAGGCGAAGGCGACGATACCGAAACCGAGTTGCTCCAGTTCCGACAGCAGGCCGGATTCCTCCAGATACAGCTGCACCGCCTTGGAGCCCGGCGCCAGCGAGGTCTTGACCCAGGGCTTGCGCTGCATGCCCAGGGCATTGGCCTTCTGTGCCAGCAGCGCAGCGGCGATGACATTGCGTGGATTGCTGGTGTTGGTGCAGCTGGTGATGGCCGAGATGATTACCGCGCCGTCCGGCATTAGGCCGTCGTCCCGGTTTTCCACCTCGCCGGCGATACCGGCGCTAGCCAGATCCGAGGTGGCCACCCGCTTGTGCGGGTTGCTGGGCCCGGCCATGTTGCGCACCACCGTCGACAGATCGAAACGCAGCACCCGTTCGAATTCAGCGGATTTCAGATCATCGGCCCAGAGACCCACCGTTCTGGCGTAGGTTTCCACCAGCTGGACCTGTTCCGGCTCCCGGCCGGTCAGGGTCAGATAATCCAGCGTCTGCTGGTCGATATGGAACATCGCTGCAGTGGCGCCGAATTCCGGCGCCATGTTGGAAATCGTCGCGCGATCCCCCACCGACAGGGCCGCGGCGCCCTCGCCGAAGAATTCCAGCCAGGCCGAGACCACGCGCTGCTGGCGCAGGAACTCGGTCAGTGCCAGCACGATGTCGGTGCAGGTAATGCCGGGCGCGGGCTTACCGGTGAGTTCCACGCCCACCATGTCCGGCAGGCGCAGGTAGCTGGGCCGGCCCAGCATCACGCTCTCGGCCTCCAGGCCACCGACGCCGATGGCCAGCACGCCCAGCGCATCCACATGCGGGGTATGACTGTCGGTGCCCACCAGGGTGTCGGGGAAGGCTACGCCGTGGCGGGACTCCACCACCGTGCACATCTTCTCCAGATTGATCTGGTGCATGATGCCGTTGCCCGGCGGGATCACGTCGACATTTCGGAAGGCCTGCTTGGTCCAGTTGATGAAATGGAAGCGGTCGGCATTGCGTCTCTCTTCAATGGCCCGGTTCTTCTCGAAGGCGTCCTGTTCGAACCCGGCATGCTCCACGGCCAGCGAATGGTCGACTATGAGCTGGGTCGGCACCACCGGGTTGACCTGGGCCGGATCGCCGCCCTGCTCGGCAATGGCATCGCGCAGCCCGGCCAGATCAACGAACGCTGTCTGACCGAGTATGTCATGACAGACCACGCGCGCCGGGAACCAGGGGAAATCCCGATCCCGTCGGCGTTCGGCGATCTGCCGCAGGCAATCGGTCAATTCCTCGGGCGGGCAACGTCGCACCAGGTTCTCGGCCAGTACCCGGGCAGTGAACGGCAGCCTGTCATAGGCCCCGGGGCGAACGGCCTCCACCGCCTCGCGGACATCGAAATAGTCCAGCTCCGTGTCTGGCAGCGGCTTGCGGTGCTTGCTGTTCATGGCTTCGGACATGGCCTGGCTCCTGCGCGGCACATCAACCGCGCTCGGCGATGGGAACAACCTTGCGCAACGACGGACCAGTGTATTCGGCGCTGGGCCGAATGATTCGGTTCTTGGCCCGCTGCTCCATCACATGGGCCGCCCAGCCCGTCACCCGGGACATGACGAAGATCGGCGTAAATAACTTGGTCGGGATGCCCATGAAATGGTAGGCCGATGCATGGAAGAAGTCCGCGTTACAGAACAGCTTCTTCTCCCGCCACATGACTTCCTCGACCCGCTCGGAAACCGGATACAGCACGGTGTCGCCGACTTCGTCGGCGAGCTTCTTCGACCAGGCCTTGATCACCGCATTGCGTGGATCGGATTCGCGATAGATCGCGTGGCCAAAGCCCATGATCTTTTCCTTGCGCTCGAGCATGCCGAGGAGCTCGCGCTCGGCCTGGTCCGGGTCAGACCACTGCTCGATCATCGCCATCGCCGCCTCGTTGGCACCGCCATGCAGCGGTCCGCGCAGCGAGCCGATGGCACCGCTGATGCAGGAGTGCATGTCGGACAGCGTCGAGGCGCAGACCCGGGCCGTGAAGGTAGAGGCGTTGAACTCGTGCTCGGCGTAAAGGATCAGCGAAGTGTTCATCACGGTAGCGTGCAACTCGCTGGCCGGCTTGCCGTGTAGCAGTTGCAGGAAATGCCCGCCGATGGAGGCATCATCGGTAACCGGCTCGATCCGCACCCCATCGTGGGAGTAGCGGTACCAGTAGGTGATGATGCTCGGGAATGCCGCCAGCAGCCGATCGGCTATGTTCTGCTGTTCGGAGAAGTCCTGCTCAGTCTCCAGTGTGCCGAGCATGGAGCAACCGGTGCGCATGACATCCATCGGATGGGCGGTGCCCGGAATCTGCTCGAGCACCCGCTTCAGCGCATCCGGCAGATCACGCATGCCCTGCAGGCACTTCACGTAGGCGTCGAGTTGCGCCTGGGTCGGCAACTCTCCATGGAAGAGCAGGTAGGCACATTCCTCGAAACTGACATTGTCGGCCAGGTCGCGGACATCGTAGCCACGATACGTCAGACCGGTGCCTTCCTTGCCCACTGTGCACAGTGCCGTTTCGCCTGCGCTCTGACCGCGCAGGCCGGCCGCGGATGCGGCTTTCTTTTCACTCATGATCGTTCCTGCTCCATCATCTGGATGCCGACACCAGGCGTCGGACATCGTCATTCAGCCCTTGTTGTTATCGCCCTCGAACAGGGCATCCAGCTTGCCCTCGTAGGCGTGGTAGTCCAGCACATCGTAAAGTTCAGCGCGGGTCTGCATGGTTTCCAGCACCCCCGCTTGCGTGCCCTGACTGCGGATCTCGCCGTAGACGCTCTCCGCCGCACGGCTCATCGCGCGGAACGCCGACAGTGGATACAAGGCCATGGCGGCACCCGAATCGCGCAGTTCATCAACGGTGAACATCGGCGTCTGGCCGAATTCGGTGATATTCGCCAGTACCGGCACCGAAACCTGGTCGGTGAAAACGCGGAACTCGTCCAGCGTGTGCAGCGCTTCAGCGAAAATCATGTCGGCACCGGCTTCGACATAGGCATGTGCACGGGCCAATGCCGCCTGCATGCCCTCGGAGGCATGCGAATCGGTCCGCGCCATGATCACGAAATCTTCATCCTTCCGCGCGTCCACCGCCGCCTTGATCCGGTCGACCATTTCATTCGCCGACACAAGGGCCTTGTTGGGCCGGTGACCGCAGCGCTTTGCCGCCACCTGGTCCTCCAGATGCACGGCAGCGACCCCGGCACGCTCCATCTCACGGATCGTGCGTGCGATGTTGAACGCACCACCCCAACCGGTATCCACATCCACCAGCAGCGGTACCTCGGTCACGGCCGTGATGCGGCTGGCATCCTCGACCACGTCGGCGAGTTGGGTAATTCCCAGATCCGGCAACCCGTACGAGGCATTCGCGACACCGGCACCGGACAAATAGATGGCCCGGAAGCCGGCCCGCTCGGCCAGCAGGGCCGAAAAGGCGTTGATCGTGCCGGCAATCTGCAGCGGCGATTCTTCTGCCAGCGCGTCCCGGAAGCGGCGGCCGGCACTCTGCCGGTTGATCTTGCTCATGACGAAATCCTCACCAGCGTGCGACCGTGACGCTTGCGTTGCAGAAGTTCCTCGGCCGCAGGCAACACGCCCTCGAGGTCGACCTCGTCGGTAACCACGGTTTCAACATCCGTCGGCTCCAGCAGTTCCTCGACCCGACGCCAGACAGCAAGTCTCAGGTCGCGGGCGCATTCCACGGAATTGATGCCAAGCAGGCTGACGCCCCGCAGAATGAACGGCAGCACCGTGGTGTTCAGCTCAATACCTGCAGCCAGACCCACGGCGCCAATGTTGCCCCAGGGCTGCACCGTGCGCGTCAACCAGGTCAGCTGTTCGCCGCCCAGGCTGTCCACGGCACCGCCCCAGAGCGGTTTCTCCAGCGGACGTTTGCCCAGGTCCTGATCGCCCGTCAGCAGGGTCTCATTCGCGCCCAGGCCCCTCAGGTAATCGGCGGCATCGGCCTTGCCGGTGAGTGCGGTGACCTGATAGCCGGCCCGATGGAACAGGCGGATGGCGTAACTGCCGACACCACCACTGGCGCCATTGACCAGAATCGGGCCGAGATCCGGATGCTGGCCGTTCTGCTCCATACGCACCAGCGCCATTGCCGCAGTAAAGCCCGCGGTACCAACGGCCATCACCTGACGCGCATCCCACCCCTCCGGCATCGGCACGACGCTGTCGGCCGGCACGCGGGTAAATTCGGCAAAGCCGCCATCGCGTGCCTCACCCAGACCGCAACCGGTGACGAGCACTGGTTCGCCGGGCCGGAAGCGCGGATCCTCGGAGGTTTCCACGGTCCCCGCCACGTCGATGCCGGCGTTCAACGGCATCCCACGCATGATCTTGCCTGTGCCGGTAACTGCCAGCGCATCCTTGAAATTGATGCCTGACCAGGCGGCGCGAATAAGCACACTGCCTTCGCTCAGCTCGTCGGCGTGCATTTGTTCAACGCGGGCATCTACACCCTTATCCGCCGCGTGACAGCGTAAAGCCTTGAAGGAATCCATGTTTCACTCCGTCCGCCGGGAAATGCTGGAAGTGTAGCCCACGCAAAAACCGTTTCCCAAATTCCTTACAAAATAAGCAGTTAAGGAATCCAGGAAAGCGATTGGCGTTAGGGTAGAAAGGGGCTAGGCAAGCCCCTTTATTAACAAGACCAATAAAGACGCTTGCTGACGCGTCCGTGCTCCAACGTCAAGGCGCCACCGAACGGATCCCGCGCCCGCGCCGGGCCGACATTGAATATCAGTTGGCCTTGTGAATCGCCCGGCGTGTGACCGACAGCGCGGCTTCATGCACCGCCTCGGACAGGGTCGGATGGGCGTGAATGGTTCGCGCCAGATCCTCGCTGCTTGCGTGGAACTCCATCGCCACCACCGCCTCGGCGATGATTTCCGAGGCCTGCGGACCAACGATATGCACACCGAGCACCCGATCGGTTTCGGCATGGGCGATGATCTTGACCATGCCCACCGTCTCTTCCATGGCTCGCGCCCTGCCGGTGGCGGCGAAATTGAACGTCCCGCTGGAAAACGGAATACCGGCCGCCTTCAGCGACTGCTCGGTACGGCCGACCCAGGCGATTTCCGGGTGGGTATAGATGACCCACGGAATGGTGTCGTAGTTGACATGTCCGCTGTGACCGGCAATCAGCTCGGCCACCATCATGCCCTCCTCCGAACCCTTGTGCGCCAGCATCGGGCCCCGCACGACATCGCCCACCGCATAGACGCCCGGCAGGTTGGTCTCGCAATTCTCGTTGACGTTGATGAAACCGCGTTCATCCAGCAGCAGATTGGCGTCATCCGCCGCCAGATTGCTGGTATTCGGACGCCGCCCGACACAGACAATCAGCTTGTCCACCTGTACTGACTGCTTACCGTCCTTGTCCTCGTAATGGACCGACAGGTTCTTGCCGGCCTTGACGTTGGTCACGCGGGCACCGAAACGGATATCCAGGCCTTGGTTCTGAAACTCCTTGAGGGCAACTCGCGAGACCCGGCTGTCCACCGACGGCAGGAATTGATCCATGGCCTCCAGCATGACCACCTTCGATCCGAGCCGGCTCCAGACGCTACCCATCTCCAGACCAATCACGCCGGCACCGATCACGCCCAGCCGCTTCGGCACCTCGGTGAACTCCAGCGCACCGGTGGAATCCACCACGCGATCACCATCCAGCGGAGCCGCATCGATATCGATGGGCTTGGAACCGGCGGCAATGATGATGTGGTCCGCCTCATAAACCGTGGCCTTGCCGTCCTTCGTCGCCTCAACCTCAACCTGCTTACCATCCAGCAACTTGCCGTGGCCCTGGATCCAGGTGATCTTGTTGGCCTTGAACAACTGCGCGATGCCACCGGTCAGATCGGACACCACCTTGTCCTTGCGCGCGATCATCTGCTTCACGTCCAGCGTCACATCACTGGCGTTTATGCCGTGCCCGGACAGCTTGTTACGCACCTTGTCGTACTGTTCCGAGGAATCCAGCAGTGCCTTGGAGGGAATACAGCCCACATTGAGGCAGGTACCGCCCAACGCCGGCTTGCCGTCCTTGTGCACGTAACTCTCGATAACCGCGGTGCTGAGCCCCAACTGGGCACAGCGAATCGCCCCCACATAACCGGCCGGGCCGGCACCAATCACGATTACGTCGTAGTTCTTAGCCATGCAGATTCCTCGTGCGCCTGAATGTCGCCTCGGGCCGGGCCATGCGGATCCATGACACCATCCCGACGGGGGAATGTCGTGGTCTCAGACCTCCAGCAGCAAGCGCGCCGGATCCTCGATCATATCCTTGATCGTGACCAGGAAGCTGACTGCTTCCTTGCCATCGATAATCCGGTGATCGTAGGACAGCGCCAGATACATCATCGGCCGCACAACCACTTCACCGTTCTCCACCATCGGTCGTTCCTGAATCTTGTGCATGCCCAGGATCGCACTCTGCGGCGGATTCAGAATCGGGGTCGACAGCAGCGAACCGAAAATTCCGCCATTGGTAATCGAGAACGTGCCACCGGTCAGCTCTTCCATGCTGAGCTTGCCGTCGCGCGCCTTGACCCCCAGACCAGTGATCGTCGATTCGACGTCGGCGAAACCCATGTGATCCGCATCGCGCAGCACCGGCACCACCAGACCCCGCGGTGAACTGACTGCAATACCAATATCGTAGTAGCCGTGGTAGATGACGTCAGTGCCGTCGATGGACGCGTTCACCGCCGGGAAGCGCTTCAGCGCCTCAACGGCCGCCTTGACGAAGAAACTCATGAAACCGAGGCGCACCTCGTGAGCCTTTTCGAACCGGTCCTTGTAGCGGCTGCGCAGGTCCATCACCGGACCCATGTTCACCTCATTGAAGGTGGTCAGCATGGCAGCGTTGTGCTGCGCCTCGACCAGACGTTCCGCAATCCGCTGTCGCAGCCGGGTCATCGGCACGCGGCGCTCCTCGCGCTCACCGCCGGCCGGCGGCAAGGCCGGCTCCGCCGGTGGCGCTGTCGGCGCAGGCGCTGCTTCTCCGGGAGATTCCGGGGCCGCTGCGGAATCCCCGCCTTTTTCCGCGGAGCCACTGCCATCCAGATGGCGCAGCACGTCCTCCTTGGTCAGTCGACCGCCGGGCCCGGTCGCCTCGATGGCGCCGGGATTCAGCCCCTTTTCGGTGACCAGCCGACGGACCGCCGGGGACATCTCGACCTTTTCGCTGGTGCCTGAGGGTTCCTCGGCCGCATCGCTGTCCGGCTCGGAACTCTGTTCCGCCTTGCCGGCGCCACCGGCCTTTGCCGCACCTTCTTCAAGCAGACCCAGCACCTGATCGGCGGTAACCGTCTCGCCCTCCGGCGCCTTGATATCCCCCAGCGTGCCGGCAACGGGCGCTGGCACCTCCAGCACCACCTTGTCGGTCTCGATATCAACCAGATTCTCATCGCGCGCCACGGCATCGCCCGGCTGCTTGTGCCAGGTCACGACGGTCGCCTCGGACACGGACTCCGGCAGGGCCGGCACTTTGATCTCGATACTCATCGGCTGTCGTTTCTCCGCTTTGCTCTGTCTAATGCGTACGTCAACGCAGACGCGCGAATAGATTCAGCGTTTCCCTCTGGCCCATCAGCCCGCGGTGAGCGCATCATCCACCAGGCGGCGCTGCTGTTCATGATGGACCTTCGGCGAGCCCACGGCCGGCGAGGCAGACGCTTCGCGCCCGGTGTACAGCAGGCGCTGACTGTCCTTCACACAATTCATGATCGGATGCTGGATGGAGTACCAGGCGCCCTGATTTTTCGGCTCTTCCTGGCACCAGACCACGGTCGTCGCCTTTCCATAACGCCGCCGCAGCAACTGCGACAGCTCGTCATCCGGGAACGGATAGAGCTGTTCCAGACGTATGATCGCAGTGTCACCGAGCTCTCGCTTACGCCGCTCGGTCAGCAGGTCGTAGTAGACCTTGCCGGTGCACAGCACCACCCGCTGCACATCCTTCGCCTTGATGTCGTCAGTCTCGTCGATCACGTTCTGCCAACCGCCGTCGGTGAGATCGTCAAGGCTGGAGGTGGACAGCTTGTGTCGCAGCAGGCTCTTTGGCGTCATCACGATCAACGGCTTGCGATAGCGACGCAGCATCTGCCGCCTGATCATGTGAAAGAACTGGGCCGGCGTGGTCGGCACGCAGACCTGAATGTTGGTGTCGGCGCAGAGTTGCAGGAAACGCTCGAGACGGGCCGAGGAATGCTCCGGACCCTGACCCTCGTAACCATGCGGCAGATACATGGTCAGGCCGCACAGGCGCCCCCATTTGGTCTCGCCGGAACTGATGAACTGATCGATGACCACCTGCGCGCCGTTGGCGAAATCACCGAACTGGGCCTCCCAGATCACCATCGTTTCCGGATCACTGGTGGCGTAGCCGTACTCGAAAGCGAGCACCGCTTCCTCTGAAAGCAGCGAGTCGATAATGACGAAGTCGCTGGGTTCGTTGGTGATGTGCTTCAGGGGAACGTGTACGGCCCCGTCCGCCGCACCGTGTAGCACCGCATGCCGATGCGAGAAGGTACCCCGGCCACTGTCCTGGCCCGTCAGCCGGACCCGGTAACCGTCCCGCAACAGCGTCGCGTAGGCCATGGTTTCGGCAAAGCCCCAGTCGAGTGCCAGGGCACCTGCCCCCATGCGGGCCCGGCTATCGATAATCGCTGCAACGCGGGGATTCAGTTCGAAGCGCTCCGGCAGCGTGACCAGGTTGTCGGCCAGCTCGCGCACCGTAGTGTTGGCAACTGCGGTGTTCACGGCCTCGTCCCAGCGACCACGGAAATAACGCGACCAGTCGACCGCGAAATCATTGCGTGCACCACTGACCTGGCGCGGCGCCACCACCTGGTGGGCATCCAGTGCGTCACGGTAGTCCTGGATCATGCTGTCGGTGTCGTCCTCGCTCAGCACTCCGGCGCGCACCAGGCGCCCGGCATAGAGCTTGCGGGTGGTCTTGCGCTTCTTGATCTTGCTGTACATCACCGGCTGCGTGGCCGCCGGCTCGTCGGCCTCGTTGTGGCCATGCCGGCGATAGCAGACCAGGTCGATGACCACGTCCTTGCGGAAGCGCTGGCGGTAATCCATGGCCAGTTGCGCCACTGCCACCACGGCATCCGGATCGTCACCGTTCACGTGAAAGATCGGCGCCTGAACCATCTTCGCCACTTCCGTGCAGTACATGGTCGAGCGCGTGTCCAGCGGATGCGAGGTGGTGAAACCGATCTGGTTGTTGATGATCACGTGCATGCTGCCGCCGGTGTAGAAACCACGCGCCTGGGATAACTGGAAGGTCTCCATGATGACCCCCTGACCGGCGAACGCCGCATCCCCGTGGACCTGCACCGGCAGCACTTCCTCACCCAGCTCGTCCCGCCGGCGCTGCATCCGACCGCGCACCGAGCCGACGACCACCGGATCGACGATTTCCAGATGCGAGGGATTGAAGGCCAGCGCCAGGTGAAGGGTGCCGGATTCGGTGCGGATGTCCGAGGAGTAGCCCAGATGATATTTCACGTCGCCGGAACCGGCATTCTCGAGCTTGAAGTTGCCTTCGAACTCCTGGAACAGCTCCGCCGGTGACTTGCCCAGCACATTGATCAGCGTGTTCAGCCGCCCACGGTGTGCCATGCCCAGCACCATCTCGCGGACATTGTGCTTGCCGGCCCGCTGGATCAATTCGTCCAGCAATGGAATGAACGACTCCGCACCCTCCAGCGAAAACCGCTTCTGCCCGACATACTTGCTGTGCAGGTATTTTTCGATGCCTTCGGCGGCGGTCAGTCGTTCGAGTACCTCACGGCGCTTCTCCGGCGGCAAGGTCGGCTTACCCCGCGACCGCTCGAGACGCTCCTGAATCCAGCGTTTCTCGACGGTGTCGGTGATATGCATGTACTCGGAGCCGATGGTGCTGCCGTAGGTCTGCTTCAGTATCGCAATGATGTCGCGGAGAGGCATCTGATCGGCGGCGAACAGGGAGCCGGTGTTGAACGACCGATCCATGTCCTCCTCGGTCAGGCGATGAAACTCCGGCTCCAGATCCGGCGCCGGCGGAATGTCGCGCAGGTCCAGCGGATCCAGATCCGCCGCCTGATGACCGCGCACGCGCCAGGCGTTGATCAGGCGTAGCACCGCGGCCTGTTTTTCGGCATCCCGCGGCGACAGTCCGGAACCGTTACCGGCAACCCGGACCCGGCCGTTTATCCGCGCATTACGGGCAAACTCGGCGCGGATCGGACTGTGCGGAATTTCCCGTGCCTGCCGGGGGGCGCCATCTTCAAGACCCTGGAAATAGGTGCGCCACTTTTCCGGAACCGAGGCCGCATCCTGCAGATAACACTCGTAGAGATCTTCGATAAAGGTGGCGTTGCCACCACTGAGGTAGGACGTGCGCTGCAGTTTGTCGAAAGACTGTTTCATGGGAGTCGACACCTGACGACGGCGGGGGGATTCGAGCGGAGAGCGGCGAATGACCGAGTATCCGCAGGCAGCGGACACCAGCGAAAACGGAACCCGGCCGCTCCGACGGAACAACCCGGACCCCGAGTTCCGAGAAAACTTACTTCCATGTCAGTTTTACGTCTCCGATGACCGTTTTTCATGACGGCTTGACATCCGATGCCTTAAAAATAACGCGCCGCAGCATGCAAACGCAAGCCGCGACAGGACTTTGCGCCGAACGACAGCACACGGGTTGCATGACGACAAGTTCGACGGAGAGCGACAGGCCGGCAGATAAAAGGTCTGTGGAGCCGAGGCAGGCCCGACGCCTTTCCGGCTTGATGCAGAGCAGACGGTTACCGGGGGGTGGATTCGGCCTGGTCATCCGGCGTGCTGCGATACCAGCGCGACAACACAAGACCCAGCTCGAACAGCAGCCAGACGGGAATCGCCAGCATGACCTGGGAGATCACGTCGGGGGGCGTCAGCACCATGCCCAGGGCAAAGGCTGCGACGATAACGTAGGGCCGCTTGGCGGCCAGCGCCTGGCGCGTCGTCGCGCCGGTACGGATCAGCAGTAGGGTGGCGATCGGCACTTCAAAGGCAATGCCGAAGACCAGCAGCATGGTCAGGACGAAGTCCAGATACTCGCTGATATCCGGCTGATAGTTGACGCCCAGCGGCGTCACACCGGCAAAGAACTGGTAGACCAGCGGCAGCACCAGAAAGTAGGCGAACGCGGCACCCAGATAGAACAGCAAGGTACTGGAAATCAGTAGCGGCCAGACCAGCTTGCGTTCATGCCGGTAGAGACCGGGCGCAACAAAGGCCCAGAGCTGGTAGAGCAGGTAGGGTATGACGATGAAGATGGCCGCCACCAGGGACAGTTTCATCGGAATCAGGAAAGGACTGGCGACCTTGATCGCCATCAGTTCGCCGCCGGGGAGCACCGCGCGCAATGGCTCGGAGACAAAAGAAAACAAGCGGTCGTAGAACGGATAGATGCAGAGAAAGGCGATCAGGATCGCGATCACCGCGCGCATCAGCCGACCGCGCAGCTCGAGCAGATGGCTCAGGAACGGTTTGTCTTCATCCAGATCGGGTTTCTGATTCTGATCCATTATCCTTATCCGGGCCCCTGCCCGCTTCGGCCTTGGCCTTGCCCGATCCAGCGGCCGTCTGCTCACTGGAGGAGGCCGCCTTGCCGTCAGCTCCCTTGCGCCCGCTGCTCATCACATCCTGGCTCATGTCCAGATCACGCTTCAGGTCACGCTCGGCCTTGCGCAACTCATCCAGTTGCACTTCGCGCTCGACTTCGTCACGCACTGAATTGAACACCGACCGCGCCTTTCCGACATAAGCCCCAAGGGTGCGGGCAAGGCGCGGCAGCCGCTCCGGCCCGACCACGATGAGGGCCACCAGCAGGATCAGGACAATCTCGGGAAAACTGGCGTCGAACATGCGCCGGCGGCCGCCCTAGGACGACGAACGATCCTTGCGCTTGGTCTTTTTCTCGGTCGGCTCGTCTTCGGCCCGACTTTCCAGGCGCGCGGCTTCGGCATCCTGCTCGTCCTTGCCGTCGGTGTCCTTGTCGCCGTCGTTCATGGCCGAGCGGAACCCCTTGATTGCGCCACCAAGATCACCGCCGATATTGCGCAATTTCTTGGTACCGAAAAGCAACAGTACGATGACCAGAATGATCAACAGCGAACCGACGCTGATTCCACCTATACCCATGGGTCAAGTCCTCCGGGGCAATGCCCCTTATTCAGGAGTCGCGGGACGCCTTTTCATCCAGTCCCGACAGACCGAAACGGCGCTCCAGTTCGGCCAGTACGTCGGCCGACGACAGATCCTTCGTGGCCAACATCACCAGTGTATGGAACCACAGATCTGCAGTCTCATAAACAAGGGCGTCCCGGTCATTCCCCTTGGCCGCGATGATGGTCTCGACAGACTCCTCACCGACCTTCTTCAGGATCGCGTCCAGCCCCCTGTCATACAGAGAGGCGACGTAGGAACTTCCAGGATCAGCGCTGCGGCGCTGCTGCAGGATTCCGTCCAACGTTGCCAGCACGTCGCCGGATTCGTGTTGCTTAGCCATAGATCTCACTCGGGTCCTTGATTACCGGATCCACCTCGACCCAGCCGCTCTCACCGTCCAGACGGCGGAAAAAACAGCTTCGCCGACCGGTATGGCAGGAGATCCCGCCCTGCTGCCTGACCAGCAACAGGATCACGTCGCTGTCGCAATCCGTTCGGATTTCCTGCACCTGCTGGGTATGGCCGGAGCTCTCGCCCTTGTGCCACAGCCGCTGGCGCGAGCGCGACCAGTAAACCGCCTCGCCCCGGGCGACCGTGGTCGTCAGCGCCTCGCGGTTCATCCAGGCCATCATCAGCACGCGGCCGTCAGCGGCATCCTGGGCGATGGCCGGCAGCAGGCCGTCCTCGCCCCAGCGCAGCGCCTCGAGCCAGTCGGCGTTCATGCCCCGGTCTCCACTGCCGCGAGCTGCCGGATGGGCACACCACACGCGGCCATGTGCGCCTTGGCCTGAGCCATCGTGAAAGTTCCGAAATGAAAGATGCTGGCGGCGAGAACCGCGTCGGCACCACCTTTCAGTACGCCGTCCACCAGATGATCCAGATTGCCAACACCGCCGGAGGCGATGACCGGAATCGGCACCGCGTCCACCACGGCCCGCGTCAGCGCCAGATCAAAACCTTCCCGCGTGCCATCACGGTCCATGCTGGTTAGCAGGATCTCGCCGGCGCCCAGATCCGCCATTCGCGCCGCCCATTCAACGGCATCCAGTCCGGTGCCGCGACGCCCACCATGGGTAAAGACTTCCCAGCGCGGCAGTTCATCACCGGCGCTGACCCGTTTGGCATCGATGGCCACCACCAGGCACTGCGAGCCAAAACGCTCGGCACATTCACGCACCAGCTCCGGGTTATGGATCGCGGCGGTGTTGATGCCCACCTTGTCGGCGCCGGCATTGAGCATGCGGCGGACGTCGGCCGGCTTACGAATACCGCCACCCACCGTCAGCGGGATGAACACCTGGCTGGCGACCTGTTCGACCACATGCACCATGGTGTCACGGTCGTCGGAACTGGCGGTGATATCGAGAAAGGTGATTTCGTCGGCACCGGCGGCATCATAGCGACGGGCAACCTCCACCGGATCCCCTGCATCGCGGATATCAACGAACTTGACGCCCTTGACCACGCGGCCGCGATCCACGTCGAGACAGGGAATGATGCGGCGACAGAGACCGGAGGCGGCGGCGCTCATGCCGGCCTCAGGAAACCAACAGGCCGTTGGCAATCTTCTGCGCCTCGGCCAGGTCCAGCTTGCCCTCATACAGCGCGCGACCGACGATCGCACCGGATACCCCGTCGGATGCCGCATCACAGAGATCGCGCACGTCGTCCATGTTGGTGACACCGCCGGAAGCGATGACGGGGATGTTTACCTGCCTGGCAAGTTCGCGGGTCGCCCCGGTGTTGACGCCCTTCATCATGCCGTCGCGACCAATGTCGGTGAACACCAGGGCCTCGACGCCAGCCTCCTCGAAACGACGGGCCATATCCACGGCATCGTGCCGCGACAGCTTGGACCAGCCCTCAACCGCGACCTTACCCTCGCGGGCATCAAGACCGACGATGATATGGCCCGGAAACTCGAGGCAGGCCTCATCGACAAAATGCGGAGCCCGCACCGCCTGGGTGCCGATGATCACGTAGTCCACGCCGACGTCGATATAGGTCTGGATGGTCTGGAATTCGCGAATGCCGCCACCCACCTGGATTTCCACCTCCGGAAAGGTCTCGGCAATCTTGCCGATGATGTCGGCATTGACCGGAAAGCCCTGCACCGCGCCGTCGAGATCGACAATATGGATGCGCCGGCTGCCTGCATCGATCCAGCGTTGTGCCATGGCCACCGGATCGTCGGAGAACACCGTCTCCTGATCCATGTTGCCCTGACGCAGGCGCACGCAGCGGCCGTCTTTCAGATCAATGGCGGGTATAAGTAGCATCAAGGTCTCGCTTCGGATCGATTCGGTTTTAGCCGCCGGACTGGCCGTCCCAGCGCGCGAAATTTGCCAGCAACGTCAAACCGGCATGCTGGCTCTTCTCCGGGTGGAATTGCGTCGCGACTATATTCTCGCGGGCAATGGCAGCGGTAAAGGGCACGCCGTACTGACTGCGACCAATGGTCAGCCCGTCAGGCAGCAATTCGACGAAATAACTGTGCACGAAATAAAAGTAGCTGTTATCCGGAATGCCGCGCCAGACTGGATGCGCCTCGGTCTGCTCTACGGAGTTCCAGCCCATATGCGGCACCTTGCCCGGGGCCTCGACACCGGCGGCGGCAAAGCCGTCCCGGAAGTGCCGCACGCGGCCGGCCACCAGACCTAGCGCGTCGACGCCGCCATTCTCTTCACTATGCTCGAGCAGCGCCTGCATGCCCATGCAGATACCCAGCAGCGGCTTGCTCTCGGCCGCTTCCCGAATTACCGCATCCAGTTCCAGGCGTTGCAATTCAGCCATGCAATCGCGTATCGCGCCCTGACCGGGGAATACCACCCGGTCGGCACGGCGCACCTGCTCTGGCTCATGCGTGATGAACACGCGGGCACGATCATCCACATGTTCCAGCGCCTTGGCGACGGAGCGCAGATTTCCCATACCGTAATCGATTACTGCGATGGTGCTCATGCGACACTCGAATGGAGTCGGCCCGCCCGTTCGGGCCGACCGACAATCAGAGGCTGCCCTTGGTGGAGGGCATAATGCCCTGCATCCGCGGATCCTGCTCGGCCGCCATGCGCAAGGCCCGGCCAAAGGCCTTGAATACGGTCTCGATCTGATGGTGCGAGTTATCGCCGCGGATGTTGTCAACATGCAGCGTCATCTGCGCGTGATTAACCAGACCCTGGAAGAATTCCCGGAACAGATCGACGTCGAACTGGCCCACCCGGGAACGGGTGAACGGAACATGGAACTGCAATCCCGGACGACCGGAAAAATCCACGACCACGCGGGACAATGCCTCGTCCAGCGGGCAATAGGCATGTCCGAAACGGAAGATTCCCGTCTTGTCACCAAGGGCCTTGCGCAGGGCCTGGCCCAGGGTAATACCCACATCCTCAACCGTGTGATGATCGTCGATCTGGGTATCGCCAGTTGCCCGGATCGTAATATCGATCAGGCCATGGCGGGCGACCTGTTCCAGCATGTGCTCGAGAAACGGCACACCGATATCCAGATCAGCGACACCGCTACCATCAAGATCGAGGCTGAGCCTGATCTGGGTTTCCCGCGTGTTGCGCTCGACAGAGGCGCTCCGATCAGCCATTGCTGACACCCTGTGTGACGGTGAAAACGGCCGGCATCATAGCACAGCACCACCGGCTGCAAGGCTGCGCCCGAAAGTGATTCCTCAGCTTTCAAGCCAGAACGTTACCGGTCCGTCGTTGACCAGCTCCACCGCCATGTCGGCGCCAAAACGACCGCTGGCCACTTGCCCGTGCGCCGACTCGGCCTCCGCCACAAGCTGGACAAACAGTTGCTCTGCCTGCGCTGGCAGCGCCGCTGTCGAAAAACCTGGTCGCGTTCCCTTGCGGGTATCCGCGGCCAGGGTGAACTGCGGCACCAACAACAGGCCACCACCGCAGTCCCGCAGGCTGCGGTTCATGCGGCCCTCTTCATCGGCAAATACGCGATAGCCCAGCAGGCGTTCCAGCAAGCGTCCCGCCCGCACCGCATCGTCGTCACGGCACACGCCGATGAACGCCAGCAGACCTGCTGAAATCTCGCCAATGACCGCACTGTCAACGCTGACTCGAGCGTGGCTGACGCGTTGAATCAGTGCAATCACGGGGCCGTTCGGCGAGCCTCGCTGCAGGCGACCGCGCAAGCCATGCTAGCGGCCTTTACCGCCCATCTGCTCCTGAGCCATCTTCGCCCATTGCTGCAGGGTTTCCTGGGCCCGCTCGGCTGCCTGCTGCCAGGCCTCCATGACCTCACGGCTCTGCGCTTCCCATTGCTGCACGCCCGGCTGGGGGTCCATGGTCCGCATGCTCTCGAACCAGGCCGACCAGAGCTTCTCCTGGGATTCGGTCCAGTTCTTCATCATTTCCTGCATGCGCGAATTCAGATCCTTCATCGCATCCGGCATCTGCTCGTCGGAAACTCCCTGCTCGGAGAGCTTGCTGGCCCACTGGGCCTGCGACTCCAGCGCCTGCTTGACCGACTGCTCCCAGGCAGTCAACTGCTCCTGATACTTGGCCTGGAGCTCCTCGCTGCCCGGCAGGACAGCGCCACCGCTGAACTGACGAACGGACTGCATCCACTTGTCCCACATCTCCTGCTGGGTCTTGGTCCAAGATGTGACCATGTCTTCCATCTGCTTCTTTCCGGTCATCTGCTATCTCCTGACTCCACGTATCAAAAACAACTGCCAGCAGCGCTGGCATGACTTGGCACTAACCTGGGAAAGGTTAGTACACTCGGGATCCACTCAGCGTAGCCGATCATTGGCACGTCAAGGAAACCCTGCATGAAACGCATCACGCTGCTGCGCATCCTGCTGCGCGCCCTGAGCGTCCTGCCCTTGCCGGTTGCCCATGCCATGGGCGCAGCCAGCGGTCAGTTGGTCTACCTGATGGCCCCCCGGTTGCGACATGTCGTGATGACCAATCTTGCCCTGTGTTTTCCGGAAATGCCGGAGCCGGAGCGGCGGCGCCTGGCGCGGGCCAGCTTCCGCGAGCTGGGCAAGCAGCTGCTGGAAACCGGAATCATCTGGTTCGGCCGTGCCGAGCGCGTGCGACAACTGGTGGTCAATCCGGAATCACTGGATGAACTGGCCAGCTACTGGCCGCAGGATCGGGGCCTGCTGCTGGCCGGACCGCACCTGGGTAACTGGGATTTGACCGGCCTGCACGTCAACAGCCGCTTCACGCTGCATCACCTGTATCGGCCACCGCGGCAGGCGGAGCTGGAACCGCTGCTGACCGAAGTGCGGGAACGCGGCGGCGGGCGCTCGCTCCCGGCCACGCCCAATGGCATTCGGACCCTCTACAAGGCCCTGCGCGGCGGTGCCCTGGTGGGGATCCTGCCGGATCAGGAAGCCCGGGGCAGCGGCGTGTTCGCGCCGTTATTCGGGGTGCCGGCACGGACCATGACGCTGCTCAACCAGATGGCCACGAAAACCGGCGCGCCGGTGCTGTTCTGCTTCATGCAACGGCTGCCCTGGGGCCGGGGTTTCCGGATGCATGTCATCCCCGCACCGCGGGGAATTGACGATCCGGACCCGGAAGTCGCCGCCGGGGCACTGAACAGGGGCGTCGAGGAGTGCGTGCGCCTGGCGCCGGAACAATACCAATGGACCTACAAGCGTTTCCGCCAGCATCCGGACGGCAATCCGTACAAGAATTCGCAGGGAAATCGGTGATTTGATGCACGGATGCGGTGGGCGTTTTCTCCGTATGTGGTAGGCCGCAGCGATCGAGTCTTTATCCGTAAACGTCCAGGCCAGTGCAAGCTTTCGCCGGGACTGCCGCCGGCTGGATGGACAACATTGCAGTAAGCACGGGGGCAGGTGGTCTTCCGATAGCGGATGGGCCAGTGCAAGCTTTCGTCTGGCCTGACGAACCTTCGGTCCAACAGGGCCAGCCGAAAACTTCCACTGCCCCTACCAGACTGAGAATGGTGTTGCTTCGTCCGGACGAAGCCCCCGACTTTCGACGCGATCCGGACACGCGCCGCTATACCGGTTGGCACGGGGCATGATGTGGAACGGAATCCCGGCGGACCCTGATTTTCGAGCGTCAGCAGCCTGGGCGTCGCTACCGGCGCCAGAACGCCGGGGTGAACAGGACGAGGAGGGTAAAGATCTCGAGGCGGCCGAGCAGCATCGCGAACATCAGGATCCACTTGGCCACGCCGCCAATCTCACCGTAGTTGGCCGCCACGTCACCCAGACCCGGCCCCAGATTGGTGATGTTAGCCGCTACCGCCGAGAACGCCGTCACCTGGTCCAGCCCGGTGGCCATCATCGCCAGCATCATGATCGCGAACAGTGCGATGTAGGCGGCGAAAAAGCCCCAGACGGCGTCGGTGATGCGTTCATTCACCGCCCTGTTACCCACTTTCACCAGCACCTGGGCCTGGGGATGAACCAGCCGGATCAGCTCTCGATACCCCTGCTTGATCAGCAGTGCAAAACGGATCACCTTGATGCCCCCGCCGGTGGACATGGCACAGCCGCCGATGAACGCGGTACTGACCAGCAATACCGGCAGAAACACCGGCCACTGGTCGAAATCGGCGGTGGCGAACCCGGCAGTGGTGCCAATCGACACTGCCTGGAAGATCGCCTTGGTGAAGTTCTCATTGACCGAGTCAAAGGTGCCGAACAGGATCAGCGTTGCGAAAGTGACCACTGTTACCGTTGTCAGGATCCCGAAATACCAGCGCGCCTCGGTATCGCGAAAATAATGGCGAATGCTCCGGCGACGCCAGGCCACGAAGTGCAGGGCGAAATTGATGCCGGCAATCAGCATGAAAAACACACAGATCATCTCGATCAGGGGACTGTCAAAGTGGCCGATGCTGGCGTCATAGGTGGAGTAGCCACCAATCGCTACCGTCGAAAAGCTGTGACCAATGGCATCGAACACGCTCATGCCCGCCAACCAGTAGGCGGCGGCGCAGGCGATGGTCAGCGTCAGATAGATATACCAGAGCGCCTTGGCGGTTTCGGCGATGCGCGGGGTGAGCTTGCTGTCCTTGACCGGACCTGGCGTCTCGGCGCGGTAGAGCTGCATGCCGCCGACACCGAGCATCGGCAGGATCGCCACCGCCAGCACGATGATGCCCATGCCCCCCATCCATTGCAGCTGCTGGCGATAGAAGCGAATTGAATGCGGCAGATCGTCGATGCCGGTGAGGATCGTGGCACCGGTGGTGGTCAGACCGGACAGGCTCTCGAAGGCGGCATCGGTCAGCGAGATCGACGGGGCCGTGGACAGGAACAGCGGCACGGCGCCGGCCATGCCGAGCACCGTCCAGAACAGGACCACGATCAGAAAACCGTCCCGGATCCGCAGCTCGTGCCGCACCCGGTGGACCGGCAACCAGAGAATGGCGCCGAAGAGGACGATCAGCACGAAAGAGGCCAGGAACGGGACCACGCCGGCGTCCTGATACATCAGCGCAACCAGGAACGGCGGCAGCATGCTGATGCTGAACACCATCAGCAGCAGCCCCAGAACGCGTTGCACCGCCGTCCAGTGCATGGTTAACCGAAGAATCCCATGCCGACCTGAAACAGGCGTTCGACCTCGGGAATCAGTCGCTTGTCGACCATGAAAATCACGACGTGATCTTCGGGCTCGATAACGGTGTCCCTATGCGCCATCAGCACCTCGTCACCCCGCACCAGGCAGCCGATGGTGGCGCCGCGGGGCAGGGCGATTTCCTCGATGCTGCGGCCCACCACCCTGGATGATTCCCGATTGCCGTGGGCCACCGCCTCAATGGCCTCGGCGGCACCACGGCGCAAGCTGTGCACCATGACTACATCGCCACGCCGGACATGCGCCAGCAGCGTGCCGATGGTCGCCTGCTGCGGTGAGATCGCGATGTCGATATCCTCGCCGCCCTGCACCAGATTGACGTAGGCCGGCCGATTGATGAGCGTCATCACCATTCGCGCACCAAGGCGCTTGGCCAGCATGCCCGACAGGATATTGGCCTCGTCGTCATTGGTCAGGGCGCAGAACATATCGGTGTTCTCGATGTTCTCCTCCTGCAGCAGCTCCTCGTCGGCGGCATCGCCGCGGAGCACAATTGTCCTGCGCAGATCCTCGGCGATGGCCCTGGAGCGCTCCTCGGAACGTTCGATGAGCTTGACCTGGTAACGCGTCTCCAGCGCCTGGGCCAGACGCTTACCGATATTGCCGCCGCCGGCCAGAACAATGCGTTTGATCGGCTTGTCCAGTCGTCGCAGTTCGCTCATCACCGCCCGGATGTTCTTGCGCGCGGCGACGAAGAACACCTCGTCGCCGGCCTCGATAATCGTGTCGCCCTGGGGAATCATCGCCTTGCCACGGCGGAATATCGCGGCAACCCGCGCATGATCGCCGGAGATGTGCTCGCGCAGGGTCTTCAGTTCGTGCCCCACCAGCAACCCCCCGTAATAGGCCCGCACGCCCACCAGACGCACCTTGCCGCCGGCGAAATCCAGCACCTGCAGCGCGCCAGGATGCTCCACCAGGCGCTTGATGTACTGGGTCACCAGTTGCTCAGGACTGATCAGGACATCGATCGGCAGGGCCTTGTCGGAAAACAGCTGCGGATAGTTCAGGTACTCGACAGCGCGCACGCGGGCAATCTTGGTCGGCGTATTGAACAGCGTCGCAGCCACCTGACAGGCCACCATATTGGCCTCGTCGCTGTTGGTCACGGCGATGATCATGTCGGCATCGTCGGCACCGGCCTGGTTCAACACCGCCGGATGCGTGGCGTTGCCGTGTACCGTGCGCAGATCCAGCTTGTCCTGAAGGTCACCCAGCAGGCGGCGATTGATGTCGACGATGGTCACATCATTAGCCTCACTGGCAAGATTCTGCGCCAGCGAGCTGCCCACCTGTCCGGCACCGAGGATGATGATCTTCATGTGCGGCGGTTACCTTCAGAAATCATTTGGATCAATACCCAGCGCCTTGAGTTTGCGATACAGGTGAGTCCGCTCCATGCCCGCCAGCTTGGCCAGTTCGCCAACGCTGCCACCGGCCTCACGCAGTTGGTGCTGCAGATACAATCGTTCGAATTCCTCGCGGGCGTCGCGCAGCGGTCGATCAAAGGGCATGCCCAGACCGCCGGTGCTGGCGCCAGCGGCCCGTGCCACCGAGCCGCCAAGGGCAGCCTCGACCTCGGCCAGCTCGATCTCCTGTCCCTCACCGAGAATCAACAGTCGCTGCACCAGGTTCTTCAGTTCGCGCACGTTGCCCGGCCAGGAATACTGCAGCAGCCGGTTGCGTGCCGGCGTGCTGAGTCGACGACTGGGCAGCCCTTCCTGGCTGGGATAGGACTCGAGGAAGAACGCCAGCAGCGCGTCCACATCCTCCGGCCGTTCCCGCAGCGGCGGAATCTGCAAGGGCACCACATTGAGGTGGTAGTACAGGTCCTCGCGGAAACGGCCTTCCTGGACTTCCTGCTCGAGATCGACCCGGGTCGCGGCAAGTACGCGAACGTCCACCTCCACTGGCCCGGCCCCGCCGACGCGATGAAACGAACGACTGTTGAGGGCGCTGAGCAGCCGCACCTGGGCCTGCAGGTCCAGGTCGGCCACTTCATCGATGAAGAGCGTGCCGTTATTGGCCTGCTCCAGTCGGCCATAAAGCAAGCGGCCGCCTTCCTCGCTGCCGAACAACTCCTGGGCTGCCCCGGTGCCGGCGATGGAACCGGCCGCCACCTCTATGAACGGACCGTTGCGCCGGTTGCTGCACTGATGCAGGTAATGACCATAGGTGCGCTTGCCGCTACCGGCCTCTCCCATGATCAGTACCCAGGTATCATGACTGGCAAGCCGCTTGACCTGATTGCGCAGGGTTTCAGTGGCGGCACTGCGCCCGACAGGCTCGACGATGGTGCCGGCCTGGCGGCGCAGGCCGACGTTCTCGCGCCGCAGACGATCAGCGTCCAGCGCCCGCTCCACCACCAGCAACAGCTTGGCCATCGACAGGGGTTTTTCAATGAAGTCATAGGCACCCAGACGGGTCGCCTCAACCGCGGTCTCGACGGTGCCGTGACCGGACATCATCACCACCGGACAGGGCAGGCCGGCGCCTTCCGCCCACTCCTTGAGCAATGAAACGCCGTCCTGATCCGGCATCCAGATGTCGAGCAGAATCAGGTCCGGACGCCGCAGCCGCAGGGCCGCTCGCGCCGCCGCTGCGTTCTCCGCTATCTGGACATGATAATCCTCATCCTCGAGGATCTCCTGCACCAGGCTCCGGATATCCGGTTCATCATCGACAACAAGAATATGCGATGCAGTCATGTGCCATTCCCGCCCAGGCGGGCTCCTTGTGCTGAAAGGGGTACCGACGGTGACGAGCCGTTGACCGGCAGCGGAAACCGCAGCTTCACCAGAGCGCCGTCGGCAAGATTCTCGGCGCCGATCTGGCCGCTATGTTCCTCGACGATCTTCTTGACGATGGCCATGCCCAGGCCCGTACCACGTGACTTGGTCGTAACGTAGGGCTCGAACAAGTGTGCCAGCACCTCCTCGCTGAAGCCGGGACCGTAGTCCCGAACCTGAAGCTGGACACCGCGGAAGTGCCCATCGTCGACAGTGCTGGTGATCAACTCAAGTCGGCCATCGCCGCCGGCGGCCGCCTCCAGCGCATTCTTCAGCAGATTGTGCAGCAACTGGCGCAGCCGTCCCGGATCGCCACGCAGTTTGGGCAGGCCCTCGGCCAGTTTCAGAGAAACGCTCATGTCATCGCTGCGGTAAAGCTCGGCCACCTGCCGCACCAATGCGTTCAGGTCCACCGGTACCAGTTGCAGATGCGGTGGTTGAGCGTATTCGCTGAAGGCGTTGACCATGGTCTTCATCGCCTCCACCTGCTCGATAATCGTATGGGTGCCTCGATCCAGCAGATCACGCTCGCGCCCCTCCAGCACCGGCAGGCACTTGTGCCGCATGCGCTCGGCGGAGAGCTGAATCGGCGTCAGGGGATTCTTGATCTCGTGCGCCAGGCGGCGCGCCACTTCGGCCCAGGCGGCATCCCGCTGGGCCTGGATCAGCGTTGTGACGTCATCGAACACGATGACATGACCGCCGGTGCCGATGGCACCGGGCAGGCTGGCGCCACTGCACATCAGCACGAGACGGCCCCCGGGCACCGTCACCGTGACCTGCTCGCGCCATTCGCCGACATTCTCGTTCAGCCGCCGCTGGACCAGTTCCGAAAACGCCAGCAGCCCTGTTTGCCGCCGGCCCAGGGCACTCAGGCTCTCCCCGGTGAATTCGGTCAGCGACAGACCCAGGATCTGGTCCGCGGCGCGGTTCCAGGTCCGCAGTCGACCACCGCGGTCAAGCGCCACGACGCCCGATGAAAGCCGGCCGAGCACGGTTTCCAGGTAGGCCCGCTGGTTCTCGACCTGGGCCTGACTGCTGCTTGCAGCGTCCCGCGCCTGGGCAACCCGGAGGCTCATGTCATTGAAGGACCGGACCAGAAAGCCCAGTTCATCGCGCCCGGCCGGCGGCAGCTGGGTGCCGTATTCGCCGGCGGCCACCGCGCGCGTGCCTTCCGCCAGCTGTCGGATCGGCTCGACCAGCTTGCGCGCGGCGAAGAATGCCGACCAGACGGCAAACAGCACGCTCAGCAACAGCACCAGGGACAGGGTCAGGGTGAAGGTTTCCTGCAGCGGCCGCGCCAGATACCCGACTTCCTGATGCCTGGCATACGCCTGCTGCACCTCGTCGGCGAGTGCGTTGACCCGCGGCGACACCGGGAACAGGCCCTGAAGCAGGCGCTGGTCCGGCATGCCATCGCTGCCCGGTGCCAGCACCAGCACGCGAATCTGCAGGCCGGCGTCGCCCACCGGATCCAGACCCACGTAGGGCCGTCCCTGACGCAGCTGCAGCAGGATGTCCTCTTCCGGGCGGTGCGGCAGCATCGCCGAGGGCTCCTGGGCGCTGGTGGCGATGATCCGGCCACTGGATGCCATCAGGGTCAGCTCCGTGGCACCCAGCTGTTCACGCATTTCGCCAAGCCGGATTGGCGCCACGGCATCACTCATGCCGTGCACATTGACCGCGGCGCGCTCGGTACGCCGCAGCAACTCGCGCATGCGAACGTCAAACGACGCCTGGGACAGATTCAGCGCATCCTCCAGAACACGCTGCTCCATCCGGGTATCGAACCAGGAGTCGATGCCCTGATGCAGAAACTGAACGGAGAAGTAATAGACCACGCTCACAGGAACGAGAGCGAGCACCACGAACATGGTCACCAGGCGCACGGTGATGCGGCTGCCAGGCTGATCGCGGCGGCGCTGCAGCACCAGCCGGGTCAGATTCCAGGCGATCAGGCCGAGCAATCCGGCCAGACAGATACTGTTGAAGAACAGTAGCCAGGGATGCAGCCGACCGAACACCTCGGTATTCTGGGTCGCGGCACTCAGCAAGTAGAGCGAAACCAGCAGCAGGGCGCAAAGGGCCAGGCGCACTGCGCCCTCCCGGGGCAGACGCATCAGCCTTCCAGTTGCCATGTGTACCACTCACTGACCAGGCGCCAGTTGGGATTGACGTATGCCACGGTACGCAGCGGGTGCGGCAGGGCGTCCAGATCCAGCCGCACCCTGGCTTCCACCGAATAGGTCTGGCTTGCCTCCAGTTGACTGCGCCGGACCAGCGGCACGGTATCAAGCGTTGTCCAGGCAGCCAGCGCCACATCACGCCGGAAAAAAGTTCGGCGATCGCCAGTGGCACGATTGTGAATGACATAGCGGCGACTCAGGGCGTGATAGCGCAGTTCCTGCCGCTGGCTGAACTCCGCCACCTCGGCATCCCACCACCAGCGGCGGGGCCGGAGCACGCGAACCTGCAGTTCCATGGTCAGCGGCACGCCGTTTTCCAACGCATCGCGGGCATCGGCACCCAACTCAACGTCAAAGCGTGCGTCCAGATAGAGCAGATCGGTACCCGTGCGGATGTTGCCGTTAACCAGACTGAAACCCGGCGTGTCGGCCCAGGCCGAGCCACCCAGACTGACCAGCACCAGGGTCAGCGGCAGGAACAGCCATCGTCGGAGCGCCACCGGGAATTGCCAGCTCACAACCCTTATTCCTTGCGCAGGCACGCGTAGTAGAAACCGTCCATGTCCGCCTCGCCGGCCGGAATCTGGCGTCCGACCGGTCGCTCGAACCCCCAGTGGGCATCAATGCGGACCGGCTTGACCGCCTCATGCTCCTGCATGAAGCGCTCGACAACCAACTCGTTCTCCGCCCGAAAGGCGGAACAGGTGGCGTAGAGCAGCATACCGCCCGATGCCAGCAGCGGCCAGGCAGCGGAGAGCAATCGATATTGCAGTGCGGCAAGGGCATCGATATCACCCGCCTGCCGCAGGAGCTTGATATCCGGATGCCTGCGAATGACACCGCTGGCGGAACACGGTGCATCGAGCAGGATGCGCTGGTAAGGCTCGCCATCCCACCAGCTATCCGGCTTGCTGCCATCGCCAACGCACAGCCTGGCATCCAGGCCGAGTCGCTGCAGGTTTTCGCGCAGGCGATCCAGCCGACCGCCGTCGACATCCACGGCGGTCAGGCCGGCAATCTCGGGGAAGCGTTCCAGTATGTGGCAGGTCTTGCTGCCCGGTGCCGCACACAGATCCAACACACGATCGCCGGACTGCGGCGCCAGCAGTCCGGCTGCGAGCTGGCCCGCGGCATCCTGCACGGAGACCAGCCCCTCGGCGAAACCCGGCAGACGCTCCACCGGCAGCGGTCGCTCAAGCAGGACGGCGTCGGCCGCGTGGGGATGCGGGGCGGCGCCAATGCCCGCCGCAGCCAGACTTCCAAGATAGGTATCTCTCGAGCCGAGCCGGCGATTGACCCGCAACGTCATCGGCGGACGCGTGTTGTTTGCGGCGGCGATATCCTGCCAGTGATCCGGCCAGTCCGCCTGCAGCCGGTCCAGCATCCAGCCGGGATGCGACCAGCGGGCAACGGCGTCCGTCGGGCTGTCCAGCAACTTTCCCGCCTCTCGCAGCGCCCGCCGCAGCACTGCATTGACCAGGCCGGGCGCCCAGGGCCGCCCGAGGGTGCGGGCCGCAGCGACAGTTTCCGACACCGCCGCATGGGCCGGTGTGCGCGCATGCAGGCATTGGTAGAGACCGCAAAGCAGCAGCGCGTGAACCGCGCCCTCCTTGCGCCGCAACGGCTTGCTCAGAAGTTGCTGCAGGATGTCATCCAGCTGGTGATACCAGCGCAGTGTTCCGAATACATATTCCTGCACCAGCGGGCGATCCTCTGCATCCAGTGCCGCCAGGCGCGGCGGCAGCGCATCGGTCAGCGACCGCTGGCGACGGATGACATCATCCAGCGCCAGGGCGGCGGCGGTGCGTGGTGAGTTTTTCACGGCGGCTGTCTGTGCCATGGATCAGCCGAGCTGCTCGCCGGGCTGCAAGGCATGGCCGTTGAGAAAGTCGGCCACCGGCATGGCGCGCCCGCCTTCCGCCTGCAGTTCAAGCAATCGCAGAACGCCGTCACCACAGGCGACCAAAATACCGTCGGCGGAAACCTCAACCACGGTCCCGGGCGGCCCCGCGTTTACCTGGCCGCTGGACGCGACAGCAGCCCGCCAGAGTCGCAGGCGTCTCCCGTCACGCCCGGTCTCGGCCACCGGCCAGGGGTTGAACGCGGCAATACGGCGCTGGATCGCGGCCGCCGACTCGGACCAGTCGATCCGGGCTTCGGCTTTCTGCAGCTTGTCTGCATAGCTGGCCTGCGAGTCGTCCTGGGGCTCGGCAACGAGACGCCCGGCCAACAGATCATCCAGCGACTCGGCCAAAAGCGATGCGCCGATCAGCGACAGGCGATCATGCAGTGTGCCACCGGTGTCGTCGGCATGAATCGGAGTAACCGCCCGGGCCAGCACCGGGCCGGTGTCCAGCCCTCGCTGCATCTGCATGAGACAGACGCCGGTTTCCGCATCACCAGCGAGAATCGCGCGCTGGATCGGGGCCGCGCCGCGCCAGCGTGGCAGCAGAGACGCATGGATGTTGACACAGCCTAGCCGCGGGATGTCGAGGGCGGCCTGCGGCAGGATCAAACCGTAGGCAACCACAATCATCAGCTCCGGCTGCAAGGCCGCCAGGGCATCGCGGGCGGCGCTGTCACGCAGCGTCTCCGGCTGCTGTACCGGCAGGTCGTGATCCAGGGCACATTGCTTCACCGGGGAAGGTCGCAGCCGTCGACCACGTCCGGCCGGCCGGTCCGGCTGGGTGTAAACCGCACAGGGCGGGTGGCCGGCGTCGATCAGCGCCTGCAGCGGCGGCACCGAAAAATCAGGGGTGCCCGCAAACACGATACGCGGGGGATGTGGCATGAGCGGCCCCGGAGGTCAGGAGGGTGGTATGTCGCGCACCGCGGCTGCGAGGAGCAGCTCAGGCGGTACTCGCGTGCCGTGCCTGCTTTTCCAATTTCTTCCGCACCCGCTTGCGCTTCAGCTCCGACAGATAGTCGATGAACAGCTTGCCATCCAGGTGATCGATTTCGTGCTGGATGCAGACTGCCAGCAGGCCATCGGTTTCCAGTTCGAAGGTCCGGCCGTGCTGATCCACGGCACGAACGTGCACCCACTCGGCGCGAGGCACGTCATCGTAATAGCCAGGAATGGAAAGGCAACCTTCCTGGCCCTTGCAACTGCCACCGCTGTCGAGGATTTCCGGATTGATGAAGACCTGCGGCTCCGAACGATCCTCGGTCAGGTCCATCACCACCACCCGCTGATGCACGTCGATCTGGGTCGCGGCGAGCCCGATTCCGGGGGCCTCGTACATGGTGTCAAACATGTCGTCGACCAGTCCGCGGATCACGTCGTCCACAGTGTTCACCGGTTTTGCCACCGTGCGCAGGCGCGGGTCGGGGTAGCTCAGGATGTCTCGTATCGCCATGGTATCTTTCAGCTGTCGAGTGTGTCTGATCGGACTAGTCAATCAGGGCGCGGTTCACAGTATAACGCGGTCAGGCCGGCTACATTAGATAAACACCAATGGTTTCGGCAAAATGCGGACTCTTACTCAGACGCAGCAGTGACTCGGTGTTCCCTTAGACAAAACAACGGAAAACCAGCGGATTCCCGGGCACGCCTTCAATGATGCGCCTCTGCGGAACCCAGGGCGAAGAACAGGACGCATCTCATGCCAGCCAGCAAAACGCATGTTTGGACCATCAGTCTGCTGCTCGCCATGTTCGTGTTCGGCGGGACACAACTTGGGGCAACGGACGGAGTACGCAGCGATCACCCTCAGGAATACACGGTGCAGAGAGGCGACACGCTGTGGGATATAGCAGGACGGTTCCTGACCCGGCCCTGGCTCTGGCCCGAAATCTGGCAGGTCAATCCCGAGATTCGCAATCCGCACCTCATATATCCCGGTGACGTGATCAGCCTGGTCTACGTCGACGGCGAGCCCCGGTTGCGGCTCGATCGCGGCGAACGCGAAGTCCGTTTATCACCCGGCATACGCGAGGAACAGCTGGATGAAGCGATAAGCACCATCCCGCTGAGCGCGATCCGGCCTTTCCTCAACCGCAGTCACGTGGTCGATGACGCCTTCTTTGATGAGGCGCCCTACATCATTGCAGGCGAGGATGAGCGGGTAATGGCCAGCGCCGGCGACCGCATCTACATCCGCCGCCTGGCCGAGGATGCACCGGTGGATTACGCGGTGGTGCGTCGCGGCAACCCGTATATCGACCCGGACACCGGAGAGTTGCTGGGGATCGCAGCGACCTACGTCGGTGACGCGCGTCTGCGGCGCGACGGCGACCCGGCCACCGGCGTGGTCCGCTCCAGCAACCGCGAGGTGCTGCCCGGCGACATGCTGCTGGAAACGCCCCCGGAGGCCGCACGCATGCAGTTCGTCCCGCGGGCCCCGGACGAGGAAGTCGAAGGCCGCATCATCGACGTCATGGACGGCGTCAGCCAGATCGGCCAGTTCGACGTCGTGGTGCTGAACCTGGGCAAGGAACAGGGATTGCAGGACGGTGACGTGCTGGCGATGTTCCGGGCAGGCCGCGAGATCTCCGATCCGGTTAGCAGGGAACGGGTGAGACTGCCCGAGGAGCGGGCCGGGGAGCTGATCGTGTTCCGCACCTTCGACAAGCTGAGCTTCGGTCTGGTCATGCGCGCCTCACGTCACATGGAAGTTCTCGACGTGGTCCGCAACCCATAGGAAAACGCGGATTTCCCTGCGTGCCTCGCTGGCGACGACAACACCGACCGGCAACTCCGCACCATGGCCCACCAGGGACGGTGATCCATGAATGAACAGGAAGCACATATTGCACTGAGCCTGAGCAATGGCCTCGGTCCGCAACGCTACGCCGACCTCCTGGCGCGGCTGGGTTCGGCAAAGGCCGTTGTCGAGGCGGACCACGCGACACTGTGCGATGCCGGTCTGTCGACGCGCGCCATCGACGGCCTCAGGGCGGTCGACCAGAAGGCCATCGAAGGGGTTCTGAGCTGGGCAGACGGTGAGCAGCGCCATCTCCTGACACCGGCGGATGAGGACTATCCGGCACTGCTGCATGACCTCCCGGATGCTCCATTCCTGCTCTATGTCCGGGGCGATCCGATCGCCCTGCAGACACCGCAAATCGCCATTATCGGCAGCCGCAACCCGACCAGCGGCGGGTTGCATAATGCCGGGCAGTTCGCGCGCCATCTGGCGGCCGGTGGGCTGACCGTAACCAGCGGACTGGCGCTTGGCGTCGACAGCGCTGCCCACGCCGGGGCACTGGCGGTTTCCGGGCGCACGGTGGCGGTCACCGGCACTGGTCCGGATCGGGTTTACCCGGCGAGCAATCGACAGCTGGCCGGGGACATTCTCGAGTCGGGCGGCGCCATCGTCACCGAGTTCCCCCCCGGAACGCCGGCCCGACCTGGTCACTTTCCGCGGCGCAATCGCCTGATCAGCGGGTTGTCCGCCGGCACCCTGGTGGTCGAGGCAGGAATTCGCAGTGGCTCACTGATCACCGCACGGCTGGCGCTGGAACAGGGTCGCGAGGTGTTCGCGATTCCCGGTTCGATTCACAACCCTCTGGCTCGCGGCTGTCATTCCCTGATTCGCGACGGCGCCGCGAAACTGGTGGAAACGGCGGCGGACATCATGGATGAGTTGCCGGCACTGCTGGGGATGGGCCTGACCGAAAAGGCAGACACGGCCACCAGCGAGAGCGCGGGAACAGCTGCCACGGGCGCCGATCCCGAGCACGCGAAGGTGCTTGATGCGCTCGGCCATGACCCTGTTCCGATGGACATTTTGTTGCAGCGCACCGGATTGACGGCTGCAGAGCTTTCCTCCATCCTGCTGATACTTGAACTGCAGGGCCGTGTGACTTCCATGCCGGGTGGGCGATATGCACGGGTCTGGCACGAGGGCCTGAAATGAATGAGAACGTGTTCGACGTCCTGATGTATCTGTTCGAGAACTACCTCTACGACGACGAACCACAGCCCGATCGGGAATCGCTGGAATCCGAACTGTTCGAGGCCGGTTTTCAGCAAATGGAAGTCCGCAAGGCCTTTGACTGGCTGGACGGTCTGGCGGCCTGTCGTGATCTTCCCGCCGGTGCCGTGGACGAGTGTCGCGCGATCCGCCTCTACACCGATGCGGAAACGGCTCGCCTGGATACGGAGAGCCGCGGGTTTCTCATGTTTCTTGAACAGATCGGTGTTCTCACCGTGACCAGTCGCGAAGTCATCATTGACCGGCTGATGGCGCTTGAGGACGAGGAAACCGATATTGATCTGGTGAAGTGGGTCACCTTGATGGTGCTCTACAATCAGCCTGGTCAGGAAGAGGCTTTCGCCTGGATGGAGAGTCTGCTGTTCGAAAATCCCGTTCATCTGGTCCACTGAACCCGGCCCGGACCCTCGCTGTCTACTTCGCGACCGCTGGAATGCGGCTCGCGGCTATTCCGGTCACCGCCGCCCATCGCATCGTCGCGATGGGCCAAGCGCCTGCGATTGGGTATGCCCAGACCGCATCGCGCCATTCCGCCGACCTGCTCCCAGAGCCGATGGAGTTATGAGCAAAAACCTCGTCATCGTCGAGTCACCGGCCAAGGCCAAGACTATCAACAAGTACCTGGGCAAGGACTTCAAGGTCCTGGCCTCGTACGGCCATGTGCGTGACCTGGTGCCGAAGGAAGGCGCCGTGGATACGGAAAACGACTTCGCGATGCGCTACTCGATCATCGAGCGCAACAAGAAACACGTGGATACCATCAGCAAGGCCCTGAAAGATGCCGACACCCTGATGCTCGCCACTGACCCCGATCGCGAAGGCGAGGCCATCTCCTGGCATCTCTACGAGCTGCTGGCAGAGAAAGGGCAGCTCAAGGATAAGGAGGTCAAGCGCGTGGTCTTTCACGAGATCACCGAGCGGGCAATCCGGGAAGCAATAGACAAGGCCCGTGACCTGTCCATGGACCTGGTCAACGCGCAGCAGGCACGACGGGCACTGGACTATCTGGTGGGTTTCAATCTGTCACCGCTGCTCTGGCGCAAGATCCATAGCGGCCTGTCCGCCGGCCGCGTGCAGTCTCCGGCGCTGCGCATGATCTGCGAGCGGGAAGCCGAAATCGAGGCGTTCGAACCGCAGGAATACTGGACCATCGAGTCCGACCTGGAAAAGCGGGAACAGCCATTCCAGGCAAAGCTCACCCGCTTTGCCGACGAAAAGGTCGAGCAGTTCACCGTCAATAACGCCGAACGCGCCGAGGAAATCGAGCAGGCCCTGACCACCGCCGGCCAGGATGGCCTGAAGGTCCTCAAGGTCGAACGCAAGCAGCGCCGGCGTAACCCGGCAGCGCCGTTCACCACCTCGACCCTGCAACAGGAGGCCTCGCGCAAGCTTGGTTTTGGCGCCCAGCGCACCATGCGGGTCGCCCAGCAGCTGTATGAAGGGATCGACATCGGCGGCGAGACGGTTGGCCTGATCAGCTACATGCGTACCGACTCGGTGAGTCTGGCGCGTGAAGCGGTGGACGAGCTGCGCCAGGTGATCGACGAGCGCTTCGGCAAGGACAAGCTGCCGGACAGCCCGAACGTCTACCGGACCAAGGCGAAGAACGCGCAGGAGGCCCATGAGGCTATCCGCCCCACCTCGGCCGGCCGCCATCCCGAGGAGATGGGCAAGCGCCTGTCCGATGACCAGCGCCGCCTGTACGAATTGATCTGGAAGCGCGCGGTAGCGAGCCAGATGCTGCACGCGACCATCAACACCGTCGGTGTCGATCTCGGTTGCGGCGAAGGCAATGTGTTTCGGGCCACCGGTTCGACCATTGCCGACCCGGGTTTCATGGCCGTCTACCAGGAAGGTGTCGACGACGCCAAGGCCGACAACAACGACCGCATCCTGCCGCCGATGGAAGAAGGCGAGACGGTCAAGCTGCTGAAAATCCGGCCGGAGCAGCACTTCACCGAACCGCCGCCCCGCTACAGCGAAGCGAGTCTGGTGCGGACGCTGGAAGACTACGGCATCGGCCGGCCCTCCACTTACGCCAGCATCATCTCGACCCTGCTCAATCGCGAGTATGTGGAACTCGACAGCCGCCGTTTCATCCCGACCTCCATCGGCCGGGTAGTGAACAAGTTCCTGACCGATCACTTCACCCGCTATGTGGACTACGACTTCACCGCCCGGCTGGAGGACGAACTGGATCAGGTGTCCCTGGGTGAGAAGGACTGGGTGCCGCTGCTGAAGGAGTTCTGGGACCCGTTCAAGGCCCAGGTAGAAGAGAAAAAGGACATCTCCCGCGAGGAGGTGGTGCAGGCCCGGGAACTGGGGACAGATCCGAAAAGCGGCAAACCGGTGCAGGTCCGGGTCGGCCGTTACGGACCCTTCGTGCAGATCGGCACCAAGGATGACGAGGAAAAACCGAAGTTCGCCGGACTGCGCGCCGGCCAGAGCATGGACCACATCAGCCTCGACGAAGCCCTGGCCCTGTTCGATTTGCCGCGGGATCTGGGGGAGACGGATGATGGCGAAGACATCCAGGCCAATATCGGCCGCTTCGGCCCCTACGTGCGTTTCGGCAAGAAGTTCGTCTCGATCAAGGGCGACGATGATCCGTACACCATCAGTCGCGAGCGGGCGCTGGAACTGATCGCAGAGAAGAAGCAGGCGGATGCCGAGCGCACCATCAAGACCTTCGAGGGCACCGATATCCAGGTGCTCAAGGGGCGCTATGGACCCTATATTACCAACGGCAAGAAGAACGCCAAGATTCCGAAGGACCAGGAGCCCGAAAAGCTGGACCTGGCCACCTGCGAGGAGTTGCTGGCAAAGGCGCCGGAACGCAAGGGCCGCGGCGGGCGCAAGGCACCTGCCAAACGCAAGACCGCAAAAAGCTGACAATGGCTGCAACGGCCTCACATCGTCTGGCAAGGGCCTGCCGCGCAGTCAATCGCGGCGGCCTCGTCGCATACCCCACCGAGTCGGTGTTCGGCCTCGGCTGCAATCCCTATAACGCCTCCGCCGTTGCGCGTCTGCTCCAGGTCAAGCGACGCCCGGTGGCCAAGGGGCTGATCATCCTCGCCAGTCATTTCGAGCAACTCGACCCCTTGCTGGCCCCGCTGCCGGCGGCCATGGAATCCACCATTCTCGATAGCTGGCCTGGCCCGGTGACCTGGGTCCTGCCGGTGCATGAGCGAACCCCGCTGCTGCTTACCGGTGGCCGCAGTACCCTTGCCGTCCGCGTTACCGCCCATCCCCTTGCTGCCGCCCTATGTGAGGCTTGCGGGCCGCTGGTCTCCACCAGCGCCAACCGCAGTGGAAACCGCCCGGCGCGCACGGCGCTACAGGCCCGTCTCAGGCTTGGCACCGACGTCGACGCAATACTTGCCGGCCAGGTCGGCGACAGCCCGAACCCGACCGAAATCCGCGATGGCCGCACCGGCGAAGTACTGCGCGCTGGCTAGCAAAGCCGCGGACGCCACCCGTCGGAATCATCCCGGCCCTCGGTCAACGCCGGTTGAAGCCTTGGCGATTTATTCCAGCGACTGCCCTCGGGCATACTCGGCGCCTGGCGTTGGGCGGGATGCAGGCACTGCATTGCGCGGGCAGGCGGAGGCCTCTACGGAGGAACGACGGCCGCAGGGATGCGGCCGTCGAGCCCCCAGGGACGGGTTTATGGCGTTTCCGGAGTCGAGGCCTCCGCCTGCCCCAACCCCAACAGCTGAATTCATTGCCGAGGGAATCGTTCCATGAGTCATCCGGATCCATCCGCCGTTCGCCAGTATTTGCTCGAGCTGCAGGACCGTATCTGTGCCGAACTGGAAGAGGACGATGGCGAGGCGCGTTTCCAGGAGGAACTCTGGGATCGCGAGCAAGGTGGTGGCGGGCGATCGCGGATCCTACGCGACGGGCCGGTGCTGGAACAGGGCGGCGTCGGCTTCTCCCATGTCTTCGGCGAGACACTGCCACCGGCGGCCACCGCGCAGCGTCCGGAGCTTGCGGGCCGCGGCTGGCAGGCCATGGGCGTTTCGCTGGTGATCCACCCGCGCAACCCCTACGCCCCCACCTCGCATGCCAATATCCGTTTCTTCCTCGCCGAGAAGCAGGGCGAGCCGGCCGTCTGGTGGTTCGGCGGCGGTTTTGATCTGACCCCGTACTATGGCTTCGACGAAGATGCTGTGCACTGGCATCGCGAGGCCAGGGCCGCCTGCGATCCGTTCGGTGACCAGGTTTATCCGCGCTACAAGCACTGGTGCGACGAGTATTTCCACATGCCGCACCGGGACGAGCAGCGCGGCATCGGCGGGCTGTTCTTCGACGATCTGAATGACTGGGGTTTCGAGCGCAGCTTTGCCTTCATGCGCTCGGTGGGTGATCACTTTCTGCCGGCCTACCGGCCGATCCTGCAGCGGCGGCATGGCACGCCCTACGGCGAGCGGGAGAGGAACTTCCAGCTTTACCGCCGCGGCCGCTACGTGGAATTCAATCTGCTCTGGGACCGGGGTACCAAATTCGGCATCCAGTCCGGTGGCCGCACCGAGTCGATCCTGATGTCGCTGCCGCCGCTGGCCCGCTGGGAGTATGGCTGGACCCCGGAGCCCGGCAGCGAGGAAGAACGCCTGTACCAGCGCTTCCTGCAGCCACGGGACTGGCTTGCGGGGGATACGGTCTGAGGTAGCGACAAGCGGGCGCCGTCGCGCGACGCGATCCGTGTAGACTCCATTTCAGGTAAAACCGCCTCGGGACAAGACCCATGGACAAGACTGCAATGCGTTTCGTCGGCACCACCTTTCTGAAAGGACTGGTTGCCGTCCTGCCCATAATCGTCACGATCTACCTGATCATCTGGCTGGCCACGCTGCTGGAATCGGTGATCGGCGGCATGGTGTCCTGGCTGCTTCCATTCTACTTTCCCGGTCTCGGACTGTTGCTCGCCATTGGCGGCATCTTCGTCGTCGGCATCCTGCTCAATGCCTGGCTGGTGCGGGCTGTCTTCGAATTGGGCGAACGCATCCTGCACCGCATTCCCCTGGTGAAGACGGTATACGGCGCGGTGCAGGACCTGATGGGATTCTTCTCCCGTAGTGGCGACACACAGGCCAGCCAGGTGGTCATGGTGCATGTGGAAATCGCCGGCGTACCGGCCCGCATCATTGGCGTGGTCACGCGGGAGGACTTCGAAGGCCTGCCGGACGGCCTGGGCCTGCCGGACCACATCGCCGTCTACCTGCCGATGAGCTACCAGATCGGCGGTTATACCGTGGTCCTGCCACGGGACAAGGTTACGCCGGTGGACATGAGTATCGATCAGGCCATGCGCTACGCCGTGACCGCAGGCATGTCGGTGACCTCGGCCGGCCGCGGACCGATTGATTCCCCTGCGGAACAAGGCTAAGTCCCGCCCAGGGGCGGTCATTATCTGGTAATGCCGTGGCACCGCACCTACCATGAAATCAACGGAAGTAGAGGGGACACCGTCCCGACCTTGCCGACGGCAGTGACCAATAACAAGACGAATGGCTGGCACGTGGCGCTGATCCCGCGCCAGCCTTGAAGCCAACTGCGGCACCCAGACAATCCAGGAACCGGCCCACAAGGCTGCCTGCCCTGACTCATCCAAAGACCTTGGTGAGTCATGATTCTCCGGTGTCGCAGACAACCCAAGAGGTGATGCGATGGCTGCAGTACCGGAGGATATCGATCCGCAGGAAACGCAGGAATGGTTGGAGGCCCTGGAGGCCGTCATTGCCAACGAAGGCGCGGAACGCGCCCATTACCTGCTGGAATCCCTCGTTGACAAGGCTCGCCGCCGCGGCGGCCACATTCCCTTCAAGGCCACCACGGCCTACCTGAATACCATCCCACCGCACATGGAGAAGCGCTCGCCGGGTGATCATGCCCTGGAATGGCGGCTGCGCTCGTTCATCCGCTGGAACGCGATGGCTATGGTGTTGCAGGCGAACAAGGAACGCGAGGGCATCGGCGGTCATATCGCCAGCTTTGCCTCCAGCGCCACGCTCTACGACATCGGCTTCAACCATTTCTGGCATGCGCCCAGCGATGAGCATGGTGGTGACATGGTGTTCATCCAGGGGCATTCAGCGCCTGGCATCTACGCCCGCTCCTATCTGGAGGGCCGCCTGACCGACGAGGACATTCGTGGCTTCCGTCAGGATGTCGGTGGCACCGGTGTCACCTCCTATCCGCATCCCTGGCTGATGCCTGATTACTGGCAATACCCCACAGTGTCCATGGGGCTGGGGCCGATCACTGCGATCTACCAGGCCCGTTTCATGAAGTACCTGCATGACCGCGGCATCGTCGACACCTCGGGTCGCAAGGTCTGGGCCTTCATGGGCGACGGCGAGATGGATGAACCGGAATCCCTCGGTGCCATTGACGTGGCCGCTCGCGAAGGGCTGGACAACCTGGTGTTCGTGGTCAACTGCAATCTGCAGCGACTGGACGGCCCGGTACGTGGCAATAGCAAGATCATCCAGGAACTCGAAGGCGACTTCCGCGGCGCCGGCTGGAACGTGCTCAAGGTGATCTGGGGCTCGGGCTGGGACAACCTGCTAGCCAAGGACCGCACCGGCCTGCTGCAGAAGCGCATGGAGGAATGCGTCGATGGCGAGTACCAGAACTTCAAGGCCAAGGGTGGCGCCTACACGCGGGAGCACTTTTTCGGCAAGTACCCGGAGTTGAAGGATCTGGTTTCCAACATGTCCGACGACGAGATCTACCGCCTGTCCCGCGGCGGCCATGATCCGCACAAGGTCTATGCCGCCTATCACGCGGCGGTGAATCACACCGGCCAGCCCACGGTAATCCTGGCCAAGACCGTCAAGGGTTATGGCATGGGTTCCTCGGGCGAGGGCCAGAATATCACCCACCAGCAGAAAAAGATGGGGCTGGAGGCACTGAAGGAGTTCCGCGACCGCTTCGACATCCCGGTGGCCGACGAGGATCTGGAGAAGACCCCGTTCTACAAGCCCGCCGAAGACAGCCCGGAGATGCAATACCTGCGCGAGCGGCGCAAGGCCCTGGGCGGTTACCTGCCGCAGCGGCGGCGCGAGGCGGAGCCGCTCAAGATCCCCGAGCTGTCGGCCTTAGATCTGCTGCTGAAGGACACCGGCGAGCGCGAGATGTCGACCACGATGGCCTATGTCCGGATCCTGTCGATCCTGGCGCGGGACAAGAACCTGGCCAAGCACATCGTGCCCATCGTCCCCGACGAGGCCCGCACCTTCGGCATGGAAGGCCTGTTTCGGCAGCTCGGCATCTATTCCTCGGTGGGCCAGCTCTACACCCCGGAGGACGCCGACCAGTTGATGCTCTACAAGGAGAGCAAGAACGGGCAGATCCTGCAGGAGGGCATCAACGAGGCCGGTGCCATGAGTTCCTGGATCGCCGCCGGCACCGCCTATTCGAACCATGGCGTGAACATCATCCCGTTCTACGCCTTCTATTCGATGTTCGGCTTCCAGCGGATCGGTGATCTGGCCTGGGCCGCCGGCGACATGCGGGCCCGCGGCTTCCTCATGGGCGGCACCGCCGGGCGCACGACGCTGAACGGCGAAGGGCTGCAGCACCAGGATGGTCACAGCATGCTGCAGGCAGCCATGATCCCCAACTGCATCGCCTACGATCCCACCTTCCCCTACGAGATGGCAGTAGTGATCCAGGACGGCCTGCGCCGGATGTATCAGGAACAGGAAAACGTCTACTACTACATCACGATGATGAACGAGAACTACGGTCAGCCGGCCATGCCCAAGGGCGCCGAGGAAGGCATCCGCCGTGGCATGTACCTGTTCAGGGCCGGCGGACGCGGCAAGACCCGCGTCCAGCTTCTGGGCGCGGGCACGATTTTCCGCGAGGTGATCGCCGCCGCCGAGTTGCTGAAGAAGGACTGGAAGGTGGACGCCGATCTGTGGGGCTGCCCCTCGTTCAACGAACTGCGGCGCGACGGCATGGCCACGGAGCGCTGGAACATGCTGCATCCGGACAGGAAGCCGAAGACCTGCTGGGTGCAGGATCAGCTCAAGGACCGCAAGGGCCCGGCGGTGGCAGCCACGGATTACATGCAGGCCTATCCGGACCAGATCCGGCCGTACCTGGGCGAGCGCCGCTTCATGACCCTGGGTACCGACGGCTTCGGTCGTTCGGATACCCGGGAGCAGCTGCGCAGGTTCTTCGAGGTGGACCGCTACTACGTCACCGTGGCCGCGCTCAAGGCACTGGCCGACGATGGCGAGATCGAAGCGAAAACCGTGTCCGCGGCAATAAAGAAGTACGGCATCGACCCGGAAAAGCCGCTGCCGACCACGGTCTGAAGGACTCGATCCCGATTTCGCGCGGCTTCGGGTGCAGTGACACCGCGGTGCCGCGATAACTGCAAGGAACAGGCGTCATGGCGACGACAACCATCAAGGTGCCCGACATCGGCGACTTCGACGAGGTCGATGTCATCGAAGTGCTGGTAGCGGAAGGTGACACCGTGGAGGCGGAACAAAGCCTCATCACCCTGGAATCCGACAAGGCGACCATGGAGGTGCCGGCGGAGAGCGCCGGCAAGGTCAGCAAGGTGCTGATCAAGGTCGGCGACAAGGTGGCTGAAGGCACGGCCATTCTCGAGCTGGAAACCGACGGCACGGATGCATCGGACAAGACCGAGGATACGCCGGCCGCATCGGAACCCGCCGAAGAAAAGGAAGAAAAGAAGGATCCGGCGGCCGACACCCCGGAAACCGATACGCCCAAAGCGGCCGAGCCTGCGGTCACCAAGGCGACCGATCACCAGCTCTACCAGCTGGAGGCCGATGCCGAGCCGGTGCCGGTCCAGAGCATCG
Organism: Ectothiorhodospiraceae bacterium; assembly: GCA_007117515.1. Taxonomy (GTDB): domain Bacteria; phylum Pseudomonadota; class Gammaproteobacteria; order Nitrococcales; family Aquisalimonadaceae; genus Methylonatrum. Next base: position 77,160 of record SKGQ01000037.1, read on the forward strand.
ATAGCGAAGGGCACCGTCTCGCCCATGCCTCTCCGGCGGTCCGGCGCTACGCCCGCGAGTTGGGCATCGACCTGTCCGGGCTGTCCGGGTCTGGTCGCAAGGGACGGATCATGCGCGAAGACGTGCAGCAGTTCGTCAAACAGGCGGTGAGCCAGACGGCCGGTGGCGGCACGACGGCCGCACCGGCGGCAGGGGGCATGGGCATCCCGCCGATCCCGGAGGTGGACTTCAGCAAGTTCGGCGAGGTCGAGGAACAGCCACTGTCCCGGATCAAGCAGAAGTCCGGGCCGCATCTGCACCGCTCCTGGCTCAACGTGCCGCATGTCACCCAGTTCGACGAGGCCGACATCACCGAGCTTGAGGCCTTCCGCAAGGCCGAGAAAGCCGCCGCCGAGAAAGCGGGCGTCAAGCTCACGCCGCTGGCCTTTCTGGTCAAGGCTGCGGCCGCCGCCCTCCGGGCCTTTCCGAACTTCAACAGCAGCCTGAAGCCGGATGGCTCGGCCCTGATCGTCAAGCACTACATCAACGTCGGCGTTGCGGTGGATACACCCAATGGCCTGGTGGTGCCGGTGATCAAGGATGCCGACAGGAAGGGCATCTTCGACATCGCCCGCGATCTCGGCGAGATCAGCGTCAAGGCCCGCGACGGCAAGCTGGGCCCCGGCGACATGCAGGGTGGCACCTTCAGCATCTCCAGCCTCGGCGGCATCGGCGGCACGGCCTTCACGCCCATCGTCAATGCGCCGGAGGTGGCGATCCTCGGTGTCTCCCGCTCGGACATGCAACCGAAGTGGAACGGTCAGGAATTCGAGCCGCGGCTGATGCTGCCGCTGTCGCTGTCCTATGACCATCGGGTCATCGACGGCGCCGCCGCGGCCCGCTTCACCACCCATCTGAGCGGCCTGCTGGGGGATCTGCGGCGGCTGGTGCTTTAGCTGGAGGCTGGGCTGCCGTACCGGGCAGGAGGGGAGCAGGCTGCCGTCGCGGGACGGTGTGAAAACGTCCTGTAAGCTCGACGGCGGCGTCCATGCCGCCGACGCCCGAGCCGGCAGCCTCCTCCCCTGCTGCCGAACGCTTTGGGGGTTGACCGGGCGCAGCCACAGCCTGGATGTGGTGCGCCCCTGCATTGATCGAAGTCCTGGCGTTGGAATGACCAACAACGGCGGCGGCAGGTGCGGAAGGTCTCGAAGCCTCGGCTGCGGCAAGCCCGATAACTGCCAGCACGAGATGACAACGAATCAAGGAATCGGACATGGCGAACGAAACGATCAAAGTCCCGGACATCGGCGATTTCGATGAAGTCGATGTCATTGAAGTGCTGGTTGCGGAAGGCGACGAGGTCGCCGCGGAACAGTCGCTGATCACCCTGGAATCCGACAAGGCGACCATGGAAGTGCCGGCGGACCGGGCCGGAAAGGTCAGCAAGATGCTGATCAAGGTCGGCGACAAGGTCGCCGAGGGGACGCCGATCCTGGAGCTCGAGGCCGCCTCCGATGCCGGAGAGGCCGACAAGCCCAAGTCCGGTGAACAGTCTTCCGAGGACAAGCCGGCGGCGCCGGAAAAGACTGCTGCAAAGCCCAGGCAGGACCAGGCCACGCCGGCGCCCGGCGATGCTCCTTCTGACACCGACTGCGACCTGGTCGTGGTCGGCGCCGGACCTGGTGGTTATACCGCCGCCTTCCGCGCCGCCGATCTGGGGCTGAAGGTGATCCTGATCGAGCGCTATCCGAGCCTCGGCGGCGTCTGCCTGAATGTGGGCTGCATTCCGTCCAAGGCCCTGCTGCATGTGGGCCACATCATGGACACCGCGGCGGCCTTCAAGGACCACGGCATCATCTTCAACAAACCGAAGATCGAGCTGGACAAGCTCCGCTCCTGGAAAGACTCCGTGATCGGCAAGCTCACCGGCGGGCTCGCCGGCATGGCGAAGAAACGCAAGGTGGAAACCGTGACCGGTGTCGCCCGCTTCACCGGCAGCCATTCGCTCAGCGTCAAGGGCGAGGACGACGAGCGCGAGATCCGCTTCAAGCACGCCATTGTGGCCGCCGGTTCGCGGCCGGTCATGCCGCCCGGCATGGACCTGGATGACCCGCGGGTCATGGATTCCACCGACGCACTGAAGCTGGAAGACATCCCGAAACGGCTGCTGGTCATCGGCGGTGGGATCATTGGCCTGGAGATGGCCACCGTCTACGCGGCCCTGGGCTCGAAGATCACCGTGGTCGAAATGCTGGACCGGATCATGGTTGGCGCCGACAAGGACCTGATCCGACCCTACGAAAAACGTATCCGCGGCCGCTACGAGAACATCTTCCTCAAGGCCAAGGTCACCGGCATGGAAGCGCAGAAAAAAGGCATCAAGGTGTCCTTCGAGGGCGAGGGCGTGCCGGACACCGACACTTTCGACCGGGTGCTGGTATCGGTGGGGCGGCGGCCGAATGGTGATCAGCTCAATCTGGAGGCCGCCGGGCTGGAGCATGATGGCGGTTTCATCAGCGTCGACGATCAAATGCGCAGCAGCGTGCCGCACATTTTCGCCATCGGCGACATCATCGGTCAGCCGATGCTCGCCCACAAGGCGTCGCATGAAGGCAAGGTGGCAGCGGAGGTCATCGCCGGCGAGAAAAGCGCATTCGATGCCCGGGTGATTCCGTCGGTGGCGTATACCGATCCGGAGGTGGCCTGGGTCGGACTGACCGAAGAACAGGCCAGGGAGCAAGGCATCGAGGTGGAGAAAGGTCTGTTCCCCTGGGCCGCCAGCGGTCGCGCCCTGGCCATGGGCCGCGACGAGGGCCTCACCAAGCTGCTGTTCAGCAAGGAAACCGGGAGGCTGGTCGGCGGCGCCGTGCTCGGCCCCAATGCCGGGGATGTGATTGGTGAAATCTGTCTTGGCATTGAAATGGGCGCAGAAGCGGCCGACATCGGCCTCACCATCCACCCGCATCCGACTCTGATCGAGACCGTGGGCATGGCGGCCGAGGCAGCGGAAGGGACGATCACCGACCTGTACATGCCGAAAAAACGTTGAAGGTTCGATACTGCAGGTTCAACGTGGCGCAAGCGCGCCCGGACTCCACCACTGCGCAACTGTTGATTCAGTCGCGTCATGTTGAACACTGGACGATTTCGCCGCATGAGCTACGCACGAATCATAACGACTGCCCATTACGTTCCAGAACGCCTGGTCAGCAACGCCGAGCTGAACGCGCATTTCACGGCACTGGGCAAGCCGGAAGTGATCGGCAAGTTCGAGGCCAGTAGCGGCATTCTCCAGCGCTGGTACGCTGCGGAAGACTGGGCCACATCGGACCTGGCCCTGCCGGCGGCGCGGCAGGCCCTGGAACGCGCCGGGCGACGACCTGAAGACGTCGATCTGATTATCGTCGGCACCGATTCACCGGACTACATCACCCCCGCTACCTCGACGGTACTGCAACACAAGCTGGGGGCGCGCAACGCCGGCACCTTCGATGTCGGTTGCGCCTGCGCCTCGTTCCCCACGGGGATCGCCACTGCGGCCGGGCTGTTGCAAGGAGGCACCGGCCTGCGCACCGTGCTGGTGGTGGGCGCATACCTGATGCGCAAACTGGCCGATCCGGATGACCCGATGATCTTTTTCTATGGCGACGGCGCCGGTGCCGCGGTAATGGAACTGGGCGATGCGCCCGGCTATATCGGAGCCGCGTTTCGTGCCGATGGTGCCTACGCGAAGAGCTGGGGTCTGTTCGCCGGTGGCACAGCGGAACCGGCCTCGGCGGAGGCCGTGGCCGCGGGTCGGACACAGGTGCGACTGGTTGAGCGTTATCCACCCGAGATCAATGACGATGGCTGGCCCCGGCTTTTTGATCAGCTGTGCGCCAACACCGGCATCAACGTCGATCAGATCGATCACCTGATCTTTACCCAGGTCCGTCGCAATACCATCGAGCTGGTTGCCGACCGCATCGGTCTGCCCCGGGACAAGGCACCACTGATCATGGACCGCTGGGGTTATACAGGATCCGCCTGCATCCCGATGGCACTCTCCGATGGCATGGCCAATGGGCGCATGCGGACCGGTGATCTGGTGGTCATGATCGGTTCCGGGGTCGGCTACAACCAGGCCGCGGTGGCGCTGCGCCTTTGAGGAAATGGGGCCTGGCCCGCGTCTGCGCCTGGGGCGTGTTTACTCGCGCACCGGATCAGGCGCCGAGACGATCGAGCAGCGCCTTGAAACAGGTTTCGACCTGGGTTCTTTCATGCTTCCGAATGGCCGCGGCCTGCTCCTGGCCGATGGACTCTTCCAGCGTCGCAAGCATACCCGACTGCACCGCGGATTCGCGCGCACTGTCCGTCTCCACCTGGTGCAGTGCGCGCAGGAATGGCGTATCCGGACTCTGATCGTCCGGCAGGAACGGCCATAGACGAACCACGTCCAGCAGGGCATGACTCAGGGCCAGATAGCGATAGAACAACTCCGGGTCTGCCAGCAGCCCCTGCAGATACAGGGCCGCCCCGGTCCGGTTCCACAGTTCCAGGTTGAGGTTGGTCGCTTCCATGTAGAGCAGTGGATTGGCCGACCAGGCGGTCGCCTTGCCGAGCAGCGTCGCCAACTCGACTTCCTTGAAATACTGCTGCCGCAGGGCCTTGTGGGAGGGCACATCGGCATGCTGCAGATCGGCGCGAGCCAACACCGCGCTGTTGATGGCCTTCACGGACTGCACGAACAGCGTAATCCGGGTCTGGTCGTCGGGATGTACGCTGCCGCGCGCGAAGCGCGCCTCGATCCGCTCCCGTGTTGCCGTATCGATGATGGCCATGGCGCCCCCCGGCTTTGCCCTGTCCTGCCAGTTTGCTACCGACCGGCCTGACAGCCAAACTCGAGTGAAGGAAGCAGCCGTGACTGCCAGATGACTCGAGTCCGACCTCTGGCGCGGACACGGCAGGAACCCGGCACTTCCCTACCATGAAAAGAACCGCCGGCCCTTTCCTGATGGATTCGTGCCGGCAGCGCGGGTGAGCAACATGCAGCACAGCGCCGAGGAGTACAAGCGCCGCAGCATCAACGCGGTCGTTGAGCGTATTCACCAGAAGTGGCCAGAGGACACGGCGCCGCTGCTGGAAACCCTGGTTGCTCAATACTTCCGTCGCGTTCCGGCGGATGATCTGCAGCAGCGCAAGCCCGACAATCTTTACGGAATGACCGCGGCGCACTGGACGCTGGGTCGGCAACGCCGTTCCGGGCTGGTTCGCACTCAGGTGCTCAACCCGACGCCGGACCGGCATGGCTGGGAATCCAGCCACACCATCCTGCAGGTGGTAATGGAGGACCAGCCGTTCCTGATCGATTCGATTGCCATGGCGCTGAACCGGCGCGGTCTGACCATTCATCTGACGGTCCATCCCATCGTCCGGGTAAAACGGGACGCGGATGACGAGATCTGCGAGCTGTTTGCCGACGACAGCAACGACGACGCCCAGGCCGAGGCCTGGATGCACTTCGAAGTCGACCGGATCGCCGGCGAAGACGAACGAAAGGCCTTGCAGAACGATGTCAAGACCGTCATCGAGCAGTGCCGCATCGTGGTCAACGACTGGCTGCCGATGCGGCAGCGCATGCAGGCCGTCCTAGAGGCGCTAGGCAAGCCCGGCGACCAGGAGGAGCAGGAGTGTCATGCCTTCCTGCAGTGGCTGATCAAGGATCATTTTACCTTCCTGGGTTACCGTCACTACAGGTTGCAGAAACAGGGTCGGGAGTATCAGCTGAACGGCGATCCGGATTCGGCCCTGGGGTTGCTTCGGGATAGCGACGGGGACCGCAGCACCCGACTCAGCAAGTTGCCGAAAGATGTCCGTGCCCGCGCCATGCAACCCGATCGCCTAGTGCTGACCAAATCGGCGAATCATTCACCGGTCCACCGGCCGGGATACATGGATCATGTGGGCATCAAGGAACTCGACGACAAAGGCCGGGTTGTCGGCGAGCACCGCTTCCTCGGCCTTTACACGTCGGCCGCCTATAGCCGCAACCCGCGGGATATTCCGCTGCTCCGGCGCAGGCTGGATGCGGTGATGCGGAAGGCGGCGCTTCCGCGCAACAGTCATTCCGCCAAGGCACTCAGCCACCTTCTGGAAACCTACCCCAGGGACGAACTCTTCCAGAGTGATGTCGACACCCTCTATCGCATCGGCATGGGAATCCTGCACCTGCAGGAGCGGCAGCGGGTGAGGCTTTTCGTCCGCGAGGACACCTACCGCCGTTTCGTCTCCTGCCTCGTCTATGCCCCGCGGGACCGTTATGACAGTAGCGTGCGCCGGCGTATGCAGAAGGAGCTGGAGCAGGCCTTCGCGTCCACACGCAGCGAGTTTTCGGTGAACCTGTCCGAGGCGGTACTGGCCCGCATTCATTTTCTCCTGCATGTCCCCGACCACCGCATACCCGAGGTTGATCTGCAGGCGCTGGAACATCGGCTGGCGCATGCCGCCAGGGACTGGTGCGACGAACTGCACGAAGCGCTGCTCGATTACTACGGGGAAGCCGACGGCAACCACCTGTTCGAGCTTTATGGTCAAGCCTTCAGCGCCGCATACCGGGAGGACACCAGCGCGCGTACCGGCGCTCAGGACGTTGCCCGTCTGGAGTCACTGGATCCCGACCAGGATCTGCAAATCATGCCTTACCGACCGCTGGAGGCGCCGGACAACCTGATCCGCCTCCGGCTTTACCGCTTCGGCAATGCCATTCCGCTATCCGATGCGCTGCCACTGTTGGAGAACATGGGTCTGCGGGTGGTGGATGAACGCCCGTATGCGATCCACCTGGGCGCCGAAACCCACTGGATCCATGACTTCGGACTCGAAGACGTAAGCCAGACCGCACCCGAACTTGACCAGGTCCGGGAGCTGTTCGAAAGCGGCTTTGATGCGATCTGGCATGGCCGGGTGGAGAACGATGGTTTCAATCGCCTGCTGCTGGGGGCACGACTGAGCTGGGCGGAGATCATCATACTGCGGGCCTATGCACGTTACCTGCGGCAAACCGGCACGACGTTCAGTCAGGCCTACATCGAGGACACGCTGGTCGCGAACCCGCGGATCACCCGGCTACTGGTGCGGCTGTTCCACTACCGCCTGGATCCGGATCGGACCGACAACAAGCGGGCCGCGCGGGTGGCGGAGCAGATCGAGTTGGCGCTGGCCGATGTACCGAGCCTGGACGAGGATCGAATCCTGCGACGCCTGCTGGCGGCAATGCAGGCGACCCTGCGCACCAGCTTCTATCAGGACACCGGCGAAGAGGAGGCGCTGAGCCTGAAACTCGCGCCGGCGGCTATTCCGGACATGCCCGAGCCGCATCCGGCGTTCGAGATCTACGTCTATTCGCCGCGGGTCGAGGGGGTACATCTAAGGGGCGGCAAGGTTGCCCGTGGCGGCCTGCGCTGGTCGGAACGCAAGGAGGATTTCCGCACCGAGGTGCTGGGTCTGATGAAGGCGCAGATGGTGAAGAACGCGGTCATCGTCCCGCTTGGGGCGAAGGGCGGGTTCGTCGCCCGACAGTTGCCCGAGGAACGCGAGGCCCAGCAGGAAGAAGTACGTGCCTGCTATCGTCTGTTCATCCGTGCCTTGCTGAATATCACAGACAATTACCCCGGTGGCGAGATTGCCCCGCCTCCAGAGGTGGTTCGTCAGGACGGGGATGATACCTATCTGGTTGTCGCCGCCGACAAGGGCACGGCAACATTCTCGGATACGGCCAACGCCATCGCTGCCGAATATGGCTTCTGGCTTGGCGACGCCTTCGCGTCAGGCGGCAGCAATGGCTACGACCACAAGAAAATGGGGATTACCGCGCGCGGCGCCTGGGTGGCGGTCCAGCGCCATTTCCGCGAAATGGACCATGATATCCAGAGCACGCCGTTCAGCGTTGTCGGCGTTGGCGACATGTCCGGCGATGTATTCGGCAATGGCATGTTGCTGTCACGCCAGATCCGGCTGCTTGCCGCCTTCGACCACCGGCACATCTTTCTGGATCCGGATCCCGATCCGGAGGTCAGCTTCCAGGAACGGCAACGGTTATTTGGCCTTCCCCGCTCGTCCTGGGATGACTACGACCGAGGCCGACTGTCAGCCGGTGGCGACGTGTTTTCGCGCAGCGCCAAATCCGTGGAGCCGTCGGCCAGAGCCTGCCAGGCCCTTGGCATCGAACCGGGAGCGCGTACCCCGGCCGAACTGATGCAGGCAATCCTGCGGGCGCCGGTGGATCTGTTCTGGAACGGCGGCATTGGCACCTATGTGAAGGCCAGCAGTGAAACCCATGCCAATGTGGGTGACCGCAGCAACGATGCGGTCCGCGTGGACGCCAGCGAGCTGCGTTGCCAGGTGGTCGGCGAAGGCGGCAATCTTGGCGTTACGCAGCGGGCGCGCATCGAGTTTGCGCAGGCCGGCGGCCGCATCAATACCGATGCCATCGATAACGTTGGCGGCGTCGACTGCTCCGACCACGAGGTCAATATCAAGATCCTGTTGAACGGCCTGGTGGAGGCCGGCGAACTCACCGAGCCCCAGCGCAACCAGCTGCTGGCCGATATGAGCGACGAAGTGGCCGCGCTGGTTCTGCTGGACAATGACCGGCAGACCGAATCCCTGAGCATCATGCAGGCCAGGGCACCACGACTGCTGGCAGAGCAGGCCCGCCTGATCCGCGACATGGAAGCCTCCGGCCGTCTGAACCGGGAGCTGGAAGCCCTGCCGGGCGAGCGCCAGATCGACGAACGTCTGGCGCTTGGCGAAGGCCTCACCCGGCCCGAGATGGCCGTCCTTCTTGCCCACGCCAAGCTGGCTGGCTACGAGTCCCTGATCAATAGCAAGTTGCCGGATGATCCGGACCTGCAGGACACGCTGCACAGCTACTTTCCAGGCGCACTCTGCGAACGCTATGGCCAACATCTTCCCGGTCATCGGCTGCGGCGCGAGATCATTGCCACCCAGGTCTGCAACGAATTGTTCAACCGGCTCGGCGCCAGCGTGCTGTTCCGTCTCAATGAGAAAACCGGGGCCACCGCCGAAGCCATTGCGCGCGCCTATTTCGTCAGTCGCCAGGTATTCCGGCTCGAAGTGCTGTGGTCGGATATCGACCGGCTTAATCATCAGGTCTCCGGGCAGACCCAATCCGCCCTGCGGCTGGCAGTACTCGATGTGGTCGAGGCCGTCATGCTCTGGCTGGTGCGGCATTTCGACGGTCAGCAGGGCATTGCCCAGGCGGTGGAACGCCTGCAGCAGCCGGTTCAGAACCTGGACGAGGCGCTGCCGGACCTGCTGCCGGCCGAAGATCACGCCTATCTCGCCGACTGCACCAATAGCTGGCTGGATGCCGGCGTTCCCGAGGTCCTGGCGCAGCGAATCGTTCGGCTTGAGCCGCTGTCCTCGGCGCTGGATATCGCGCTGATGGCTGAAGACACCCAGGCCTCCCTGACCCTGGCTGCCGAACTCTACTTCCGCCTGGCGGCGGAACTGGACCTGCGCTGGCTGTCGGCCAACATCCAGGCGCTGCCCGGCGATGATCCGTGGCAGGAACGCTTCCGCAGCGGTCTGCAGGACAGTCTCGGTGGGGCCAGACGGCTGCTGGCAACGGCGTTGCTGCGGGAGCGGGACCAGGACGGTGAGGCCGCGGCTCTGATGGATGACTGGCGGTTGCAGCAGACCAAGGCCCTGCTGCGCCTGCAGCAGACAGTGCAGGATCTTCGCGCTGCCGGCACGCCGACCGCGGCGATGCTTAGCGTCACGGTGCAGGATTTGCAGGATCTGGCGGCACTTACGACCCAGGGCCATGCCGATGCCTGACACCGTCGCCTTGGACTACAGACAGCATGGCGATTCCGCCCAGCCGACACTGGTCCTGCTGCATGGTTTGTACGGTTCGGCCAGTAACTGGGCGCGGATCGTTTCGACCCTGGCGCAAGATTATCGGGTGCTTTCCCCGGACCTGCGGAACCACGGTGGCAGTCCGCAGCATGTGGATATGCGCTATCCGGCGATGGCCGCCGACGTACTTGCGCTGCTCGACAGCCTGGACATCGAAAAGGCCCACATTCTCGGCCACAGCATGGGCGGCAAGGTGGCAATGCTGTGCGCCTTGCAATCGCCGCAGCGGCTGCACTCCCTGATAGTCGCTGACATGGCACCCCGCGCCTACGCCGACGGCGAACATCAAGCCATCATCGATGCCATGCGGGAGCTGGACCTGACGGCACTGGATTCGCGCCGTGCGGCGGATCAGGCGCTCGCTGCAGCAATTCCGGTGCAGGGCGTGCGCCAGTTCCTGCTGACCAATCTGCAGCGCCGGCAGGAGCACTGGTGCTGGCGGCTGCCGCTGGACATCCTGAGCGACCAGTTACCCGTCATCATGGATTGGCCGACGGTCGAGGGCAGATTCAACGGTCCCGCCCTGTTCCTGCACGGCGGGCGCTCGGACTATCTTAGTTCGCCGGACCACGCAGTGATCCAGAGGCTGTTCCCCAAAGCGCATATTCGCTGTCTGGAAAACCGTGGTCACTGGCTGCATGCGGAAGACCCCGCGGCTTTCAGCGAAGAAGTCATGCAGTTTCTCGACGATACCAATAATTCCGCAATGTGAAACAGCGCCCGGATGACAAGACACGGGCTGGCGGACGCTGCGTCGGACTCCTTATACTGCGCTCCTAATTTGCCTTGCTGACTGGAGACCAACCCGTCATGGCCGACGACCTGCGTGATGCCGCCCTCGAATACCACCGCTACCCGAGTCCTGGGAAACTGGCCATCAGCCCAACCAAACCGCTGGCCAACCAGCGCGATCTTGCCCTGGCCTATTCCCCCGGAGTTGCAGCCGCCTGTGATCTGATCGTGCAGGATCCCCAGGAGGCGGCAAATCTCACGGCACGCGGCAACCTGGTCGGCGTAATCACCAACGGCACGGCCGTGCTCGGCCTCGGCGCCATCGGGCCACTGGCCTCGAAGCCGGTGATGGAAGGCAAGGCGGTCCTGTTCAAGAAATTCTCCGGCATCGACGTCTTTGACATCGAGATCGACGAACGCGACCCGGACAAGCTGGTGGAAATCATCGCCAGCCTGGAGCCCACTTTCGGCGGCATCAACCTAGAGGATATCAAGTCGCCGGAGTGCTTCGAGATCGAGGCCAGACTCAAGGAGCGCATGAACATTCCGGTCTTCCATGACGATCAGCATGGCACCGCGATCATCACTGCCGCTGCGATCCGGAATGGGCTGCGAGTGGTGGAAAAGAAGCTGGATGAGGTCCGCCTGGTGTGCTCCGGTGCCGGCGCAGCCGCCATCGCCTGTCTCGACCTGCTGGTGGGCCTGGGCATGAAGCCGGAAAACATCTTCGTCACCGATCGCGACGGCGTGGTGCATAGTGGTCGCGACGATCTCGATCCACGCAAGGCGGTATACGCACGCGAGACCGATGCCCGCAGCCTGGGCGACGTCATCGCCGGCGCCGATGTCTTTCTCGGTCTGTCTGCCCCGGCCGTGTTGACGGCCGAAATGGTGCAGACCATGGCCGAGAAGCCGTTGATCCTGGCGCTGGCCAACCCGGTTCCCGAGATTCTGCCGGAGATTGCCCAGGAGGTGCGGCCCGATTGCGTCATTGCCACGGGGCGCTCGGATTATCCGAACCAGGTGAACAACGTCCTGTGTTTCCCGTTTATCTTCCGTGGCGCACTGGATGTCGGTGCGACCACGATCAACGAGGAAATGAAACTCGCCTGTGTCGAGGCCATTGCCGATCTGGCAATGCAGGAATCCTCGGACGTGGTGGTCGCCGCCTACGGCGGCAAGCCGCTGCGCTTCGGTCCGGATTACCTGATCCCGAAACCGTTCGACCCGCGCCTGATCTCACGCATTGCACCGGCAGTGGCGAAAGCGGCCATGGATAGCGGCGTCGCGACCCGGCCAATCGAGGATTTCATGGCCTATCGGCTGCGTCTGAACCAGTTCGTGTTCCAGTCCGGTCTGGTCATGAAGCCTTTGTTCGAGCAGGCCCGCCGCAGCAAGAAACGCGTGGTCTACGCCGAGGGCGAACAGGAACGGGTGCTGCGCGCCGTCCAGGTGGTGGTGGATGATGGCATTGCCGCACCGATCCTGATTGGCCGCCGCAAGGTGGTAGAGATGCGCATTCGGCGCATGGGGCTGCGCCTGGTCGCGGGCGAAAACTTCGAGCTGGCCGACCCGGAAGACGATCCCCGTTACCGCGAATACTGGATGCTGTATCACAGCCTGATGGAGCGCCGCGGCGTCACTCCGGACCAGGCACGCAACATCGTGCGTACGCGCAATACCGTGATCGCCTCGCTGATGGTCTATCGCGGTGAGGCAGACGCCCTGATTTGCGGCACCGTCGGCCGTTATCACCGTCAGCTGAATTACATCGAATCGGTGCTCGGGCGGCGACCCGGCGTGCGCAATCTGGCAGCCATGAGTGCACTGATTCTGCCCAAGGGCACCTTCTTCCTCTGTGATACCTATGTGACCACCGACCCGACCGCGGCCCAGGTCGCGGAGATGACCATTCTCGCCGCCGACGAGGTCCGCCGCTTCGGCGTCACGCCCAAGGTGGCATTGCTGTCACACTCCAGTTTTGGTTCCTCCGACGCGGAATCTGCCACCAAGATGCGCGAAGCACTGCAGTTGATCGAGGCGCGGGATCCGTCTCTGGAAGTCGAGGGTGAGATGCATGGCGACGCGGCGCTATCGGAAACCGTGCGTCAGCGGATCTTCCCGAGCTCACGCCTGAAGGGCAAGGCCAATCTTTTGATCCTGCCAACCCTGGACGCAGCGAATATCGCCTTCAATCTGCTGAAAATCATGGGTGACGGTGTCTCGGTGGGCCCGATTCTGCTGGGCACCAACAAGCCGGCACACATCCTGACACCGTCCACCACGACCCGCGGCATCATGAACATCACGGCACTGGCCGCGGTCGAGGCCAGCATGCTGCAGAACAGCGACGACTAGGGCGACGCCGGTCCAGGCACCGACCAGCCCTGGTGCCGCGTCAACCCCTGTTAACCCTCTGCCATGTTCGGCAGGGGCTTGCGCAGCTGTCGCAGGCCGGCCGGCGGGTGGAAGGCTGCTCCCAGCTCCGACGCCCGACGGTAGGAAGCGAGTGCCTTGTCGGTCTCACCCAGGCGTTCCTGCATGCTGCCAAGCAGATAACAGGCCTCGCCACTGGGCTCCCGGGACACCGCCGCCTCGAGATAGGAACGCGCCCGGCCCCAGAGGCCGTTAGTGATCGCCAGACGGCCCGCCGCGAGCAACAGTGAGACATCCTCCGGCCGCTGCTTGAGCCACGACTCAACCTGCCGCAACGGAGCGCTGGCGTCCGGCAGTTCCAACCGACCGTAACGCTCGACCCACTCGCTCCGCCATTCCCGGTGCAAGCCGTGGCGCAGTATCCGTTCCGCCTCGGCATCGGCGGTGGAAAACTGAATCCGGCAATCAACGTAGCAGAGCGCCACCTCGGGATCATTGTTGGCAGAGCGGGGCAGGCTATTCCAGGCCTTGGTCAGGGCCGATTCGTCCTGCCGGGCCGCCTTGCGCAGGCTGCCAATCGCGGCGGTCCGCTCCAGCCGGGCCAGGGTGGCCTCATCCATGCGCCCTTCCCGTCGCAGCCCCGGCAACAGGGCCAACAGCCGATCCCACTCGCCCAGCGGCTCACAGACGCGCGCCAGGAGCTCACGCACCCGTGCCTGCCGCGGCCATTTCTCGTTCAGGTAGGTCAGACTGGCGAATGCCGTCTCCCATTGCTCGTCATCGAGACTGAATCGGGCCTGCACCAGACCCACCGCGAGGCGTGCCTGTGAATCGCTGCGATCCGCCTTTGCCAGATAGTCATCCCGTCGGGCCGTGGCACCCAGGCCATGGGCGGCGAACGCCGCGCACAGATAGTGCAGCAGGGGCACATCGGCCTTTGGTGCGGAGCGGGCCAGGGAACGCTCGGCATCAGCATAACGCCCCTCCATGATGCGCAGCAGTCCACGCACCAGGCGGTCACGGGCGCCACCGAGACGCCGCCGCTGCCACCATTGGCGGACACTGTCTGGCGTGCGCACCAGGCGAATCAACGTCCGCAGCAGGAGGTAGCCGAGCAGGGCCGCGATTAGCGTGACCGCCACCGCCAGAAACAGACTGGTCTCGAGGGTCGTCTGACCCACGTTGACCATCACGTAGCCACCCTGGTGGTGGAACCAGAGTGCTGCGATCACGCTCAGCAGCAGCGCGGCGAGCAGCAGGAACAGACGGATCATGAGTCGTCCTCCTCAGCCTCATGGAACCGCTCCAGCTCCGGCAGCAACCGTGTCAGGTCTGGCAGCTCAGGCTGCAGCTCAAGGGCCTGCAGCCCCTGCAGACGTTCCAGCGCGGCCTGCACGCCATCGTCCTGCTGGAAATAGCGTTGCAGCCAGTCATCGGCCTCGCCGAGACTGTCCTCCCAGGCACGCTGCTCACCCTCCAGCAAGGCAACCCGTGCCGTCTGCAGTGTCAGACGCAGGTTCTCCCGCAGGTACCACTCCTCATCCGCGCCCATCAGCGGCGGCGCCGGCTCGCCGCGGTGCACGACGACCAGGCTGGCGAGACTCTGGCGGAACTGCAGCCAGGCGCGGGCACCGGCGTTGCGCCAGCCCTCCATGGAATCGAGTTCGGCATCAGGCTGCCGGCCCATGGCCTGCGGATCCAGTCGGGTGTCGGGCTGATGCACGGCGAAGTCATCCAGCGCTTGCATCAACTCGCGCAGCTCGGCCGACGCCGCACCGCGGTCCGGCAAACGCACCTCGAGCAATACCTCGATGGCGTCCCGGATTGCCCGGCGTTCGTCAACGGTATCGGCGTCGAGTGGCCGCAGGATCGCATCCGCCTCGCGCAAGGCTGCCAGCGCGCTGTCCGGATCCCGATTCAGGCGCAGCCGGTGTACGGCCAGACCAAGCAGGTACTCGGCTTCGCTGTGCGCCCACTCCTCACGCCGGTCGTCGGTCAGTTCCTGCAAGCGTTCCAGCCGTTCATCGACGCGGGACTGCCGTTCCCGCACCCCCTCCATCAGTTCCTCGGCCCGGGCCAGCGTCTGCACATGAGCCTGATGTTCGGATGCCAGATTATCGACCCGACCCTCGAGCCGATCCGCCCGTGCCACCGCCGACTCGCGGATTTCATCCAGACCCGTTTCAAGATCATCGCGCAGCGCCGCCACTTCATCAGCGTCGGCGACATTGTCCTGAGCCCCCAACAGCGTCTGCTGGCGCTGCCATAGCATCCAACCACCAACCGCCAGCGCGAGAGCCAGCAGGAGACTGATCAAAAGCGCAAGAATGGCTATCGCGGAGCCAGGGCGCTGCGTGACCACTTCCAGCTGCTCCGCCTCGTTGCTACTGCCAGGGTCCCGAGGCGACGAGGCCTGCTGCGAATCGTCACCGGCCTCGGTTACCGGCTCCTCGTGCTCAGTGATCTCGTCTTTTGCATCCGATTCACGCTGCTTGTCATCGCTCATGGGCATGTCCGCCTCTCGTGATCTGTTCACCCCAGCCTACTACGGCCCGGACCAAAGCAGCATCGCCCGCCGGGCTGACCAGGATGTTAGCTGAGAAACCGGCCTGTCTCGCCTTTTCCGCCAGCCGCTGGCTGACCGTCAGTAGCGGCACTGCTTGCAGCCGCGACCAACCCTTGGGTCCGAGCAGCTCTTTCAGGTTTGTCAACGCTTCACCGCTGGTAACGATTGACAGCTGGACGTCATCCTCCTCCAACGCCCGCAACAGCGGCTCCGGCGAGATGTCGGGCAGCACCCGACGGTAGACTGGCAGTATGGACAGGAGCACCCCGTCCTGGCGCAGACGCTCGGCAATCAAACCGCGCCCCCCCTCGCCCGTCACCAGCATAACCGGCCGCTCGGCCAGTGCCCGCAATTCCGGCAGGTCCAGCAGTGCCTCACTGGTGAACGGTGGGGGCGCCGCCAGCACCTGATCGAAACCAATTGCCTCGAGCGCTGCTGCAGTGCTGGTGCCGATCGCCGCAGCGGCAACCCGACAGGGCAGCGGCAGGTTCCGATGGGCCATCAGCCGACGAAAACCTGCCACCGCATTGACGCTGGTGAACAACAGGAGATCCTGCGCGGCGGCGGCTCGCAACCGGAACTCCTCGGTCTGGTTCAGGCTTCGCCAGGCGATATCGATTGCCGGGAAGCGCAGAATCCGATACCCCCGATCCTGCAGGCACTGGCACAGCGGCCCGGCCTGGTGTGCCGGCCGTGTGACCAGAATCCGACGCCGATCAGGAGTGCGGTGGTTCGGCATTGGCCGCGGCCAGCACATCGCGCAGGATTCGATCTGCACCGCGGGACAGCAGATCCTGACCTAGCTGCATCCCCAAATCATCGGCATCCACGGCCGTACCCCGGATTTCGCCGGAAACGATCTGCCGCCCGTCGGTGGAGCCGACCAGCCCGCGAAGATGCAACTCGTCACCATCCAGCGTGGCGTAGGCGGCAATCGGGATCTGGCAACTGCCCTGGAGCTGACGATTGAGACCACGCTCTGCCTCGACCCGAATATGACTCTCGGTGTGGTCCAGCGGCCCGATCAGCCGCTCCACCTCGCTGTCACCATGACGGCACTGGATACCCAAGGCCCCCTGGCCCACCGCCGGCAACACCTCTTCCGGCGGCACCAGGTAACGAATACGTTCGGTCAGCTGCAGCCGCCGCAAGCCAGCGGCGGCGAGGATTATCGCGTCGAATTTGCCATCATCGAGTTTCTGCAGACGCGTGTTGACGCTGCCGCGCAGGGTCTCGATCACGAGATCCGGGCGCAGCGCAAGAATCTGACACTGGCGTCGCAGGCTCGCGGTACCCAGGCAGGCGCCGTGCGGCAGATCAAGCAGACTGGCGTGATGATTGGAGACGAAAGCATCGCAGGGATCGCCGCGCTCGGGGATCACCGGCAGCTGCAGCTCCGGCGTGATTTCGGCAGGCACATCCTTCATCGAATGCACCGCGATATCTGCCGTCTCTTCCAGCAGGCCCTGCTCCAGCTCCTTGAGAAACAGACCCTTGCCACCAATGCGCGCCAGGGGCGCGTCAAGAATCCGGTCACCGCGGGTGCTCATCCGCACCAACTCGACGTTCAGTCCCGGATGCCGCTGTTTCAGCAGCGAGGCAACGTGTTCCGCCTGCCAGACGGCGAGTGGCGACTTGCGCGTGGCAATGCGCAAAAGATCCTTCATCGGGCCCCCTTCAATTCAGTAGCAACGGCATGCGGCTGGTACGTGCCGGCCTCGACCCGGGCACGCATCGTCACCCTGTCGATCAGGTCGTCATGATGCCATGGCTGGGTTGAACTGCCGAACGGGCGGCGACTTGGGCTGCTTGAAACCCTGCCGCGTGAATGGATCTACGACCCCAGCTCACGCAGCACCCGGCGCACCTCCGGCAGATGCCGGCGGCTGACTTCCAGCCGCTCGCCGGTATCCCGCAACACCAGAACGTGCCGCCCGGTGATCTCCTTCTCCAGGCCCTCGATGCGGTCGCGGCAGACCAGTGCCTTGCGGTGGATACGCAGCAACCGGGTCGGGAACCGCTCTTCGAGTTGGCGAAGGGAATCGTCGATCAGATCCTCGCCATCGTCGTGCACAGCGGTCACGTACTTCTGCTCGGCCTCGAAGTAGCGGCTGCGCTGCAGCGGAATCAGGTACAGATCGCCGCGTCGACGACAAAGCACATGGGCCGCCGGCTGCGCCCTCACGTCCAACTGCTGTGCCGCCTTATCCCGGGCCGCGCGCTCCAGGGCGGCAGCCAGTCGCTCGCGGTTCACCGGTTTCAGCAGATAATCGGCGGCCTGCAGATCAAACGCTTCCAGCGCATGGTCGCCATAGGCGGTGACGAAGATCACCCGCGGCGCCTCGGGGGTGCCGTCTTTCAACTCCGCGGCAGCTTCCAATCCACCCATACCCGGCATGCGGATATCCATCAGGACGACGTCAGGAGCAAGCTCCGCCACCTGCTCCAGCGCCTCCTCGCCATCCCGGGCCGCCCCCACCACCTGATGGTCGCCTAGATCACTGACCAGCTGCGCCAGACGCTCCCGCGCCGGACCCTCGTCATCGACGATCAATACCCTCATTCCGACTCCGTGCGGTAAGGAAAGGCCATATGCACAGCATATGTTTCACCGTCATCCGAAGCCGTGAACGAGGCCGCGTTACCGAAGGCCAACTGCAGGCGCTCGGCAACATTGCGCTGCGCGGTACCGCTGCCGTCCGACGACCAGGCCACATCGGCCAGCGGGTTGCGGATATCGATCTGCACCCGATCACCACGCAGGCGGCCCTCGACCCTGATAAGGCCGCCGGCGCGACGCGGCTCGATGCCATGCCTGACCGCGTTTTCCAACAGTGGCTGCAGACTCATCGGCGGTAACAGGGCGTCGTCCGGCGCCGGCTCCACCTGCCAGTCGAGCTGCAATCTTTCGCCCAGGCGCAGTTCCTCCAACCGCAGATAATTGCGCGCCAGTTCCAGCTCCCGAGCCAGTGGAACCAGCCGGTCGACCTCGGCAAGGCTTGCGCGAAACAGCCCGGAGAGGTCTTCAACCGCCACCTCGGCGGCCTCGGGTCGCTGCCGGATCAGGGCAAGAATGGTGTTCAGGCAATTGAACAGGAAATGCGGCCGTATGCGCGCCTGCAGGGCCTCGATGCGACTGCGGGTGAGGGTCTCCAGGCGCCGCCGCCAGGCGAACTGCTGATGCAGATAGCGCAGACTCACCGCCGCCGCGATACCGCTGATGGTCAGGTTTCGGCCATGAATTTCCCAGGCGGTCTGCATGGTCATCTCGGGCAGGACCTGCCGCGCGATCTCACCGACCAGGAAGGTCACCAGCAGCACCAACAGCCAGGCAGCGACGCCGGCCTGGGCCATCGGCAGGCGACACAGCAGCGGTCGGCTCAGACACAGCACCAACGTGCTCGCCAGGGCCACCCATTGCACGAACAGGCTGTAGAGACTGAGCGCGGTCCAGCGATCAACGCTCAACGGTTGCACCAGCACCATGACAAAGACCAGTAACTGGGCGATGACAACCACCGCGAAAAGGGTCTGCAGCCGACAGAATTCCGGCAGGAAACAGTTCGTTCCCCGCTCCCGTTCAGGCCCTGCCATCACCTTCCCTCTCCCTGTGCCTGTGCCTGTGCCTGTGCCTGTGCCTGTGCCTGTGCCTGTGCCTGTGCCTGTGCCTGTGCCTGCCTTCAGCATGAGCCGTTTGGGGCCAGGCGAACAAGCGCCCACTGTCCGCGCCCGGCGGATTGCTATACTGTGCCGCCGTTTCCATATCACCGCAGGCAGCAGCCCCATGACCAAGCGTACTTCCAGCCAGCTCTGGACCGGCCGTTTCACCGAAGCCACTGATGCCTTCGTCGAGGCCTTTACCGCCTCCGAGCATTTTGATCGACGGCTTTATGCGCAGGACATTCGCGGCTCGATTGCCCATGCCCGCATGCTGGCCAAGGCGGGCGTGCTCAGCGAGACGGAGCGCGACGCCATCATCGCCGGTCTGGAAGGCTTGCGTGTGGACATCGAGCAGGGCGACTTCGACTGGTCGCCTGCGCTCGAGGACGTGCACATGAACATCGAGAAGCGGTTGACCGACCGCATTGGCGAGGCCGGCAAGAAGCTGCATACCGCCCGCTCGCGCAACGATCAGGTGGCCACCGATATCCGCCTGTACCTGCGTGATGCCATCGACGCGATCCGCGCGCAGCTGCTGCGCTTCCAGCAGGGCCTGGTGGACCTGGCAGAGCGTGAAACGGACACCATCCTGCCGGGCTTCACCCATCTGCAGGTGGCGCAGCCGGTGAGTTTCGGTCACCACATGCTGGCCTGGTACGAAATGCTGGTGCGGGACCAGGAACGCTTCGAGGACTGCCGGCAGCGGATGAACGTGATGCCGCTGGGCTCGGCGGCCCTGGCCGGCACAAGCTTTCCCATCGACCGCGACATGACCTGCGCCGAACTCGGCTTCGACCGCCCCAGCCGCAACTCGCTGGATGCGGTGTCGGATCGGGATTTTGCGCTGGAATTCACCGCCGCAGCCGCAATCCTGCTGACCCACACCTCACGCATGGCCGAGGAAATGATCATCTGGGCGTCGCCACTGGTTGATTTCATTGACCTGCCGGATCGCTACTGCACCGGCTCCAGCATCATGCCGCAGAAAAAGAACCCGGACGTGGCCGAAATCGTCCGCGGCAAGACGGCGCGGGTGAACGGGCATCTGATGGCCCTGCTGACGCTGATGAAATCCCAGCCCCTGGCCTACAACCGGGACAACCAGGAAGACAAGGAACCGCTGTTCGATACCGTCGACACGGTTCTCGACAGCCTGCGCGCCTTCGCCGACATGGTGCCGGCCATGCAGGTCAAGAAGGGCAACATGTACGCGGCAGCGAAGAAAGGATTTGCCACCGCCACCGACCTGGCCGACTACCTGGTTCGCAAGGGCGTGCCGTTCCGCGACGCTCATGCCATTGTCGGCGCCGCCGTCCGTCACGGGGTCGAACAGGGCCTCGATCTGGCCGAAATGGACCTGGCAACGCTGCGCGGGTTCTCCGACACCATCGATGACGACGTCTACCAGATATTGACCCTGGAAGGTTCGGTCGCCGCCCGCGACCATCTCGGCGGCACGGCGCCGAATCAGGTTCGCCAACAAATTGCCGAGGCGCGAGAGCGCCTGAAAGGCGCGGTTTAACGTTAGACGTTTTAGGTTTTAGGTTTTAGGTTTTAGGTTTTAGGTTTTAGGTTTTAGGTTACTGATTTTAAACGTAAAACGTTACACTTTAAACCTTAAACGTCGAGGAAATCCATTTCCCGACGGCAACGATTTCTTCCATGCAAACGGCGTGGGCCATCGGGTAGGTATGCCATTCCACCTTATAGCCCAGAGCTTCCAGTTCCTCCCGGGACTGTTCGCCGAGGCGCAGGTCCAGCACCGGGTCCATGGTGCCGTGGGCCATGAATATCGGCGTCTCCGCATTGGCGGCGCTGCGTTCCTCGGCAACCGTGTCCTGCAGCGGCAGATACGTGGACAAGGCCAGGATGCCGGCAATCCGGCGTGGATGGCGCAGCCCCAGATGCAGGGCCACCGCCCCGCCCTGGGAAAATCCGGCCAGGATGATTCGCTCATCCGGCACACCTCGTTCGTTTTCCCGCGCCATCAATGCCTGGATCTGCCCGGCGGCGGCGCGAATTCCCGCCGCGTCCTGGCGTCCGCCCCAATCCAGCGAGACCAGGTCAAACCAGGCACGCATGACCATGCCGCCGTTCAACGTCACCGGCTGCTCTGGTGCATGGGGAAAGATGAAACGCACATTGGCAGAGTCCGGCAACCGCAATTCCGGCACGATGGGCCGGAAGTCGTTGCCATCGGCGCCCAGGCCATGCAGCCAGATTACCGATGCCCGGGCCGTCTCCTCACCGATCTCCACGGCATCAAGCAGTTTCTCAGTCATGCATCATCCTCCTGGTCGGGAAACGCTGATCTATCCCCACGTCTGCGCCGAGTGGACACGGGCGGTATACTGCCTGCTTTCCCGGATCGGAGGCCACCATGCGTCATTGTCTGCTGCTGCTGTTGCTGAGCTGCCTGCTGATCGCGGCCTGCGGCCAGAAGGGCCCGCTGTTCCTGCCCGACGAGGACGACGAGCAGAGCGTCGCCCCGGCCGAGCGGGCCCAGTCCTTCGCCTGACGCCACCTCAGCCTACGGAGTTTTCATGCAGCCCTTTGCCTACCGGGACGGGCGGCTTTTTGCCGAACAGGTTCCCCTGAGCGCCATTGCCGAAGAACACGGCACGCCGGCCTATGTCTATTCCCGCGCCGCGATCACCACGGCGTGGCAGGAGTTCACAGCGGCCTTTGCCAGCGTTGATCATCAGATCTGTTATGCGGTCAAGGCCAATTCCAACCTGGCAGTACTGGGGCTGCTGGCGCGCCTTGGCTCCGGCTTCGACATTGTCTCCGGCGGCGAGCTGGAACGCGTTCTGCGCGCCGGAGGCGACGCCTCCCGGGTGGTGTTCTCCGGGGTGGGCAAGACCCGTCACGAGATGGCGCGGGCGCTGCAGGCCGGCATCGGCTGCTTCAACGTCGAGTCATCGGCGGAGTTGGCCCAGCTGCAGACGGTGGCCGCTCATCTGGACACCGTGGCCCCGGTATCATTGCGGGTGAATCCGGACGTGGACGCCCAGACCCATCCGTATATCGCCACCGGCCTGAAGGAGAACAAGTTCGGCATCTCCCTGCCCGAGGCGGAGAAGCTGTACCAGGACCGGGCCGGTTATCCAAACCTCGACTTCATCGGCGTTGATTTCCATATCGGTTCGCAGCTGACCCAGGTAGCACCGTTTCATGATGCGCTGGACCGGGTGCTTGCGATGATCGACCGCCTGGCCGCGGACGATCTTCGTTTGCGCCATATCGACATTGGCGGCGGTCTCGGCGTGCGCTACCGCGACGAGCAGCCGCCAAGCCCTGCGGCCTATGCCGAGGCCGTGCTGCCTCTGCTGCGCGATCGGGACCTCACGGTGCTGCTCGAGCCCGGCCGCAGCATCGTTGCCAATGCTGGCGTACTGCTGACCCGGGTGCAGGTACTGAAACATGCCGAGCATCGCAATTTCGCAGTGGTGGATGCGGCCATGAATGATCTGCTTCGACCGGCGCTGTATGCCGCCTGGCAGGACATCGTACCGTTGCAGCCCCGCGACGGAGCGCCGCGCGACTACGACGTGGTCGGCCCGGTCTGCGAAACCGGCGACTTTCTGGGCAAGGAGCGGCCCCTTTCCCTGGAGCCCGGCGATCTGCTGGCGGTGATGAGCGCCGGCGCCTACGGTTTTGTCATGGCCTCCAACTACAACACGCGACCGCGGCCTCCGGAACTGCTGGTGGACGGTGACACGGTGCATCTTGTGCGCCGGCGCGAGACCGTCGACGAGTTGCTGGCCGGCGAGCGACTGCTCCCCGACGACGCCGGAACCACCCCGTGAGCACGCCGGTGCGACTGCAGTTCAGCAAGATGCATGGCATTGGCAACGATTTCGTCGTGATCGATGCCATCCGCCAGCCAGTGACGCTGAGTCCCGCACAGCTTCGCTTTCTCGCCGACCGCCACTTCGGTGTCGGCTGCGACCAGATCCTGCTTGCCGCGCCGGCCACCGAAGCTGGCGCAGATTTCCGCTATCGCATCTTCAACGCCGATGGCAGCGAAGTGGAACAGTGCGGTAATGGCGTTCGCTGCCTGGCCGTGTTTCTTGCCGAGCAGGGTCTGAGTACGGCCGACGAGCTTGTGATCCAGACGCTGGGTGGCCCGACCCGGATCCAACGGCTGGCGGATAACCAGATCCGGGTCAACATGGGTCCACCACGGCTGGCACCGTCCATGATCCCATTGCAGGCGGAACATCAGGACAGTCAGTACACGCTGGAGGTGGACGGCCACACGTTACGTATCGGCGCGGTGTCCATGGGCAACCCCCACGCGGTGCTTCTGGTCGATGACATCGAAACGGCGCCGGTACAACGTCTGGGGCCGATGATCGAGGCCCATCCGCGCTTTCCCCACCGGGTGAATGCCGGCTTCATGCAGGTAGTCGATCGCGGCCACATAAGGTTGCGGGTTTTTGAACGCGGCGTCGGCGAGACACTGGCCTGCGGCACCGGCGCCTGCGCAGCGGCAGTGGTCGGACAGCTCCAGGGTTTGCTGGACCCTTTGGTGCTGGTCGATCTGCCGGGTGGCCGGCTACGCATTGAATGGCAGGGTGGTGACACAGCGGTGTGGATGACGGGCCCGGGGCAGACGGTGTTCGAGGGCAGCGTGCTTCTGCCCGATGACGGCAATGCAAATGACGGATAGACTGAAGAAAATCCGGTGCCGAGCCGGATGCGTGACCGGAGAAGCGGATGAGCACCCAGCACGAAGCCGAACTTGAACAGGACACGCCGGAGGAAGGCGTCGCCAGTTATCTGGAGCAGCATCCCGATTTTTTCGCGCGGCATCCGGAGCTGGTGACCCAGCTTCGCATTCCCCACGAATGTGGTGAGGCGGTATCCCTGATCACCCACCAGGTGCAGGTGCTGCGGGAGCAGAACCGAAAATACGCCCGGCGCCTGGACGAGCTGGTGCGGGTCGCGCGGGACAACGACCGGCTGTCGGAGCGTCTGCATCGGCTGACCCTGGACCTGCTCGACAGCAGTGACCTGGATGCGGTGCTGGGAGCATTGAAAGACGGTCTGCGCGAACACTTCGCCGCCGACCTGGTGGCCGTCCGCCTGTTCGACAGTAACAAGCTGCAGGCCGAACATCAGGACTTCGTTATCCCTGAAGACAGCAGCCTGGCGCACTTCCGACGCTTTCTGCAGGAAGAGAAGCCGGTCTGTGGCACGCTGGCAACAGAGCAGATCACATTCCTGTTCGGTGACAGTGCGGCCAAGGTTGCCTCGGCTGCGCTGATTCCGGTCTGTGATCGCAAGGTCATGGGGCTGCTCGCCATCGGCAGCTATCAGGCAGACCGCTTCCATCCCAGCCAGGGCACGGTATTCCTGCGCCAGCTCGGACAGCTGGCAGGTCGCGCGCTGCGGCCGCACCTGGATCGCTAGGCCGGCCGTGCAGGATGAGGCTCTGGCCTGGCTCGATCGTCATGATCGCCACCTGACCAGCGAACGACGCCTGTCCCCACTGAGCCGCGAACATTACCGCCGCGATCTGGAACGCCTGCGGCTCTGGTGCGCAAGCCAGGGCCTGAAGCTCTGGGAAGACCTTGACGGCCATCACGTCAGGGCCTTCATCGCCGGTGAGCACCGCCGCGGACTCGGTGGCCGCTCGCTGCAGCGACGGTTGTCGGCAATCCGAGGTTTCTACCGCTTCCTGATCCGGGAAGGACTCTGCCGTAACAACCCGGCGCAGGATGTTCGCGCCCCGAAAAGCCCGGGCCGCCTGCCGGCCACGCTGGATCCGGATCAGACAGCGCGCCTGCTGGATCAGGGCGCGGAAACCGACGATCCACTGCAACACCGGGACGTGGCGATCTTCGAACTGGTCTACTCCTGCGGCCTGCGACTGGCGGAGGTGGCGGCCCTGAACCGGGGCGATGTCGACGCCGACAGCGACATGCTGCAGGTCACCGGCAAGGGCGCGCGTGCCCGGCTTCTGCCTGTGGGCCGTATGGCGCGTCGCCGCCTCGCTGCATGGCTGAATCTGCGCCCGCGGTTCGCGGGTCCGGAACAGGCGGCGCTGTTTGTCAGTTGCCGGGGGGAACGGCTGTCCCATCGCAGCATCCAGAGCCGCCTGCAGCGCCTGGCCGCGCTCACCGGACTGGATCGGCACGTGCATCCGCATATGCTGCGGCATGCCTTCGCCAGCCACCTGCTGGAATCCAGCGGCGATCTGCGGGCGATCCAGGATTTGCTGGGTCACGCGGATATCGGCACCACCCAGATCTACACGCACCTGGACTTCCAGCACCTGGCGGAGGTTTATGATCAGGCCCATCCGAGGGCACGCAGGAAATAGGGATCCGTCCGCCCTCAACCGGTCCTTGTCAAAGACGGAATCCGACCGCCATCCTTGAAGGCTGTACTCATACCCCCCATACCCGAGGGTTCTCGATAAAACCTTCCCGACGGAGCGTCCATGGATCAGTTCAGAGGCACCACCATTCTTTCCGCGCGGCGGGGCGGCCAGGTCGTGATCGGCGGCGACGGCCAGGTCTCGCTTGGCGACACGGTCATGAAGGGCAATGCGCGCAAGGTGCGACGGCTGTTCCATGAGAGGGTTCTGGCCGGCTTCGCCGGCGGCACCGCCGACGCGTTCACGCTGTTCGAGCGCTTCGAGGGCCAGCTGGAGAAGCACCGTGGCAATCTGCAGCGGGCCGCGGTGGAACTGGCCAAGGACTGGCGCTCGGACCGCGCCCTGCGCCGACTGGAGGCGCTGTTGCTGGTAGCGGACCAGAGCGCCACCCTAATGATCTCCGGCAATGGTGACGTGATAGAACCCGAGCGCGACCTGATGGCCATCGGCTCCGGCGGCCCGTTCGCCCAGGCCGCCGCCACGGCGTTGATGGATCACACCACCATGTCGGCACGAGAGATTGTCGAAAGCGGCCTGAACATCGCCGCTGGCATCTGCATCTATACCAACCACAACCTCACCATCGAAGAGCTGGGCCCCGAGGCCTGAGGAATCGCATTCATGTCGGAAATGACACCGCGCGAAATCGTCCAGGAACTGGACCGCTACATCATCGGTCAGGGCAACGCCAAGCGGGCCGTGGCCATCGCCCTGCGTAATCGCTGGCGGCGGAGCCAGCTGGACGAGGATCTACGGCGGGAAATAACGCCGAAGAACATCCTGATGATCGGCCCCACCGGCGTCGGCAAGACCGAAATCGCCCGCCGACTGGCGCGCCTGGCGCGAGCCCCGTTCATCAAGATCGAAGCCACCAAGTTCACCGAGGTGGGCTATGTCGGCCGCGACGTGGAATCCATCGTGCGTGATCTGGTGGACTCGGCAATCAAGCTGACCCGCGAAGAAGCCATGGATCAGGTCCGCTACCGTGCAGAGGAGGCGGCGGAGGAACGCCTGCTGGATATCCTGCTGCCGCGCCCCAGCAACACGCAGTGGGATCACGGCGAACAGGAGGCCGCGGATTCCGGGACCCGCACCAAATTCCGCAACAAGCTGCGCTTCGGCGATCTGGATGATCGCGAGGTGGAGGTGGAAGTGTCCGCCTCGCAGCCGGGGGTGGAAATCATGGCGCCGCCCGGCATGGAAGAAATGACCAGCCAGTTGCAGAACATGTTCCAGAACCTGGGGGGTCAGCGCACCCGCAAGCGTCGCATGAAAATCCGTGACGCGCGCAAGGTCCTGCGCGAGGAAGAGGCGGCGAAGCTGGTCAACGAAGAGGAAATCCGGTTGGCGGCAGTGGAGCGTGTCGAGCAGCACGGCATCGTCTTTCTCGACGAGATCGACAAGGTCACGCGCCGCAGCGACAGCAATAGCAGCGGTGGCGCCGATGTCTCCCGCGAGGGGGTGCAGCGGGATCTGCTGCCGCTGGTGGAGGGCAGCACCGTATCGACCCGCCACGGCTCGGTCCGTACCGACCACATCCTGTTCATCGCCTCCGGCGCCTTCCACCTGTCGAAGCCGTCGGACCTGATCCCGGAACTGCAGGGCCGGCTGCCGATCCGGGTCGAACTCGACGCCCTGTCGGTGGACGACTTCGTCCGCATCCTGACCGAGCCCAGCGCCTCTCTCACCGAGCAGTACACGGCCCTGATCGGCACCGAAGGCTGTGAACTGAGCTTCACCGAGGATGGCATTTCGCGCATCGCCCAGGTGGCCTGGGAGGTCAACGAAAGTACGGAGAACATCGGCGCCCGCCGGCTGCATACCGTGATGGAACGGCTGCTGGAGACGATCTCCTATGAGGCCTCGGACCAGGGCGGTCAGGCACTGACCATTGACGCTGCCTACGTTGACGAGCACCTGGCCGATCTGGCGCAGAACCAGGACCTCAGCCGCTATATTCTCTAAGGAAACGCTGGTTTATTGGCGTTTTCTGAAGCCGGATGGGTGCCACGTCGCCGACGACGTGGCACCAGGTGCCCGTCCTTCCTTATCATGGGCGCATTCAGGTCACCGGCCCTCATACCACTTGGAGTCTTTCCAGCCATGCCCATACCGACCGAAATCAAATTGCATCAGGAGTCGCGAATCCTCGACGTGACCTTCGATGATGGTCAGACCTTCAGCATGAGCTGCGAATATCTGCGGGTGCATTCGCCGTCGGCGGACGTCAAGGGTCACGGCCCCGGTCAGGAAGTGCTGCAGGTCAACAAGGAAGACGTCAACATCAGCCAGATAGAACCGGTCGGCCAGTATGCAGTGCGACTGCATTTCGACGACGGCCACCATACCGGGCTGTACAGCTGGGACTATCTGCACGAGCTGGGCAGCAACTATGCCAGCTACTGGGAACGGTACCTGGAGCGGCTGCAGGCCGCCGGCTACCAGCGTCGCGAGAACGCTGCCGGTGGCCGTCAGTGAGCGGCGGGGACGCGGATTTCGGCTTCCGCCGCGTGCCGGCCGAGGAGAAAGCCCGCCGGGTCGGGGCCGTTTTCAGTTCCGTGGCCGACCGTTATGACCTGATGAACGACCTGATGTCGGCCGGCCTGCACCGACTGTGGAAACGTCAGACCGTTGCCATGGCCGGCCTGCGACCGGGCTTCCAGGTGCTGGACCTGGCCTCGGGTACCGGCGACCTGGCGCGCCTGATGGCGCCGCGGGTGGGCTCCACCGGAAGGGTGACCATGTCCGATATCAACGAGGCCATGCTCGCTCGCGGCCGTGATCGCATGCTCGACTGCGGCCTGGCGACGGATATGGACTTCGTGCTTGCCGATGCCGAGCATCTGCCCTTCGCCAACGCCAGTATGGACCGCATCACCATGGCATTCGGCCTGCGCAATGTGACCCGCAAGGAAGCAGCGCTGGCAGAAATGCGGCGGGTGCTGAAACCCGGCGGCATGGTGCTGATCCTGGAATTCTCGCGGCTGCGGCTGCCAGCGCTGGAGCCGCTTTATGATGCCTATTCCTTCCGTATCCTGCCGCGTCTGGGGCAGTGGATAGCCGATGATGCCGATAGCTATCGCTACCTGGCGGAGTCGATCCGCATGCACCCGGATCAGGACAGCCTGCGGGACATGATGCAGGCAGCCGGGCTCGAGGACTGCGACTACACCAACATGAGCGGCGGCATCGTCGCCGTTCATCGTGGCCGGGTCTACTGAGGGCGGGCCTGCACATGCATTGGCTCGATCGCCCACTCCAGACCCTGGCCGGCAGCCTGAACCGACTGCTGGCCATCGATTCCGACAACCAACAGCGGCTGCAGCGACTGAACCAGCGCTGGATTGCGATCCATCTGAGCGCGCCGGCCCTGAGCCTGCACCTGACCGTGAATGACGGGGCGGTGCAACTCGCGGCCGGCGCAGTCGAAGATGACTCACGCGTGCCCGATGCGGTGATCAGCGGCAGCGCGCTGGCGTTGCTGTCGCTTGCCCGGAACCCCGAGGCAGGCGGCGCGGCGGTGCGCTTCAGCGGCGATCTGGGCGTAGTCCGAGATCTTCGCAGCCTGCTTGCCGAAACCGAAATCGACTGGGAGGAACCACTGGCCCGGCTGCTGGGTGACCTGCCGGCGCATCGTCTGGGGGAGACCGGTCGCGCCACTCGCCGCTGGCTGCAGCAGACGCGCTCCCAGTACGCTGGCGCCCTGACTGATTATCTGACCGAGGAACAACGGTTTCTGCCCGGCCAGTGGGAGGTTGACGACTTCCTCAGAGACGTTGACCGGCTGCGGGCCGATGCGGACCGCCTGGAAGCGCGCCTGCGCCGCCTGGAACGCAACCGGAGACCGCAATGATCGGTCCACGGCAACTGCTTCATCTGGTGCGCATCAATCTGGTGCTGATCCGTCACGGTCTCGACGAGGTGGTATTGGCCACGCGCCTGTTTCGCCCGGTCCGCTGGCTGAGCTGGCTGCTGCCCTGGACCTGGCTGCGCAACAACCCGGACAGCCGCGGCGAACGCATCCGGCAGGCCTTGGAGGATCTGGGGCCGATCTTCGTCAAGTTCGGCCAGATCCTGTCGACGCGGCGTGATCTGCTGCCCCAGGACATCGCCGATCAGCTGTCCTTTCTGCAGGATCGGGTGCCGCCATTTCCGGCGGCGGCCGCCCGCGACATCATAATCCAGGCTTACGGCTGCGAGCTCGACATGGTGTTCGCACGCTTCGACGATGTCCCCCTGGCCTCGGCGTCCATCGCCCAGGTACATTCCGCCCGCCTGCTGGATGGCCGGGAGGTCGTGGTCAAGGTGGTACGGCCAGGGATCGCGCGGGTCATTCGGCGGGATCTGGAACTGATGCACAGCTTCGCCGACGTGCTGCAACGCTATTCGGATCTCGGCCGCCGACTGCGGCCACGAGAGGTGGTGGAAGAATTCGAGCGCAACCTGATAGACGAGCTGGATCTGCTGCGGGAGGCAGCCAATGCCTCGCAGCTGCGACGCAACTTCAAAGGCTCCGACAAACTCTATGTCCCGGACGTGATGTTCGAGCACACCCGGCGCACCGTGATGGTCATGGAGCGGATCAGCGGCACGCCGATCGGTCATATCGAAGCCCTGCGGGCTCGCAACGTGGACCTGAAGGTGCTGGCGGAGAAAGGCGTGGAGATCTTCTTCACCCAGGTGTTCCGCGACAGTTTCTTTCATGCCGACATGCACCCCGGCAACATCTTTGTCGACACGACGGACCCGGCGGATCCCCGCTATATCGCGGTGGATTTCGGCATCGTCGGTACACTGAACCCCACCGACCATCGCTATCTGGCCGAGAATTTCCTGGCCTTCTTTGATCGGGATTACCGTCGGGTGGCCGAACTGCATGTGGAATCCGGCTGGGTGCCGGCGGATACCCGAGTGGAGGAGTTCGAGGGGGCAATCCGAACCGTCTGCGAGCCGATCTTTGAACGACCGCTGCGCGACATCTCCTTCGGCGCCGTGCTGCTGCGCCTGTTCGAGACCGGACGGCGCTTCGACATGGTCGTGCAACCGCAGCTGGTCCTGTTGCAGAAGACCCTGCTCAATATCGAGGGCCTGGGCCGCGACCTCTACCCGGACCTGGACCTCTGGCAGACCGCGAGACCCTACATGCAGCGCTGGATGCGCGAGCAGTTGGGCGGCCGTTCCCTGCTGCGCCGCGTCCGCCAGCAACTGCCCGCCTGGGGTGAACAGTTGCCGAACCTGCCGGGCAAGGTGATGAAGGCCGTGGATGACCTGGATCAGTTGCGCGACGATGTCCGGCGCCAGGCGACCGCCGTGCAGGCGTTGCGGGATGCCCAGCACCGCGGCAACCGCCTGCGCATGGGGCTCTACACCACCGGTCTGCTGGTCCTCGCGGCGCTTGTGATCAGCCTGCTGGACACCCGCGCCAGCGCCCTGCTGCCGGGCGACGCGGCAGTCTGGAGCCTGTCCCTTCTCGGCCTGGCCGGCATCGGCCTGGTGGTGACGCTGTTTCGTCGTTAAGGAAACGCTGAATAATTCCCACGCCTGCGGCCGAGACCGGCTTGGGTCATCTGGCAAGGCGCGGTGCGGGTTCGGTAGAGGCGTAGGGTGGGTCAAGCGAAGCGGACGCACGCAGTGTGATCGGGTAGGGGACAACAAAGATTTTCGGACAAGGAATGTGTTCGGACAAACCAGGGCCGGGACGGGTATTGGCGGCGGCGGTGACCGAGCGCGGGTTGGCACCATGGTAACGGATCACACCGCGTGCATTCACTGCGCTTAATGCACCCTACGCCTCGTGCGCAGCGCGCCTCGCCTCGGAAAAAATGCGGACTCCAAATAGGATTCGTTTATGACCGATGACAAGGACCAGGCAAGCAGCCTGCTGCGGCAGCTCTGCGCCCTTCTGGACGTGGAGCGGCTGGAGGATAATCTGTTCCGGGGCGAGAGCCGTAACATCGTGGGTCGCCGGGTTTTCGGCGGTCAGGTGCTGGGACAGGCACTGATGGCGGCCGGCCGCACCGTTGATCAGGAACGACCGGTGCACTCGCTGCACGCCTACTTCCTGCGCCCCGGCGACGCCATGGCACCGATCATTTTTCAGGTCGAACGTGCCCGCGACGGCGGCAGTTTCAGCTCGCGACGGGTCGTGGCGATCCAGCACGGGCGCCCGATATTCAACCTGTCGGCCTCGTTCCACGTACCCGAAAAAGGCCATGAGCATCAACTGCCGGCCCCCGAGGTTCCGCCAGCCGACGGCCTTGACAGCGAATGGACACTGCTCCGCCAGCACCGCGAATTGCTGACAGAGCCTTATCGTCGACTGGCTGACCGGCCCCGGCCCATCGAAGTGCGACCGGTACAGCCCCAACATCCGCTGCAGCCGGAAAACCGGAACTGCCATCGCAACCTCTGGCTGCGCGCTCCAGCGGATTTGCCGGATGATCCGCTGATGCATCGGGCGTTGCTGGCCTACGCTTCTGACTACCACTTGCTGAGCACGGCACTGCTACCGCATGGCCGCACGATCTTTCAGGGTCGCACGCAGCTGGCGAGCCTGGACCATGCCATGTGGTTTCACCGGCCGTTCCGCATCGACGACTGGCTGCTGTACCACGTGGATACGCCAAGCACGGCCGAGGCACGCGGTTTCTGCCGTGGCAGCCTGTTCGACGGCCGCGGCCGGCACGTGGCCTCGGTTGCTCAGGAAGGTTTGATGCGGCCAATGGATGCCGCTTGAGGAGGTGGCTCGCGGCTCAGGCCCGGGCGGCCCGTTCCTCTTCCTGCGGCGGCAACTGGATATAACAGCCCTGGATCAGCAGCGCCCGCAGCAGCGTTGGCGCCTCGATACGGGCCAGGTTGCGATCCGGCGTCAGCACCAGATCCATGACATGCTCGAGTCGCCCGAAGCGTTGCAGGACCAGCTGGGGCACTGCATCGGAAGGCTCCCGGGCAGGCAGAAACAGATAGGTCTCAGGCGTGCGTGAGCCCTTGAACACGGAACAATGCATCAGCGCCCCCGGCCAAGAATACGCAGGCCCTTGAGCAGGTTCAGGGCCTCGAATACCGCATAGTCATCGGTGGCACGGGCACGGCGTTCCTCGCCGTCATTGAGTCGCGGTAACTGATCCCCGTCCAGGTGACGCTGCAAATCGCGTTCGGTCAGGCGTCTTGGCTCGGCATCATCGCGCAGACTGACCTGTACCCGGTCCAGAATCACGTCCGGTTCTATTCCCTCGGCCTGAATCGAACGGCCATCCGGAGTGTAGTACCGCGCCGTGGTCAGTTTGATCGCCGCACCGCTGTTCAAGGGAAGCACACTCTGCACCGACCCCTTGCCAAAGCTCCGGCTTCCCATGACCACGGCCCGTCGATGATCCTGCAGCGCGCCGGCAACGATTTCCGAGGCCGAGGCGGAGCCTTCGTTGATCAGCACCACGATCGGCGCACCCCTGGCCAGATCCTCGCCCGATGCCTCGAACTGCATCTGCGCCTGGTCCAGACGCCCTTCGGTATAGACGATTCGCCCCTCTTCAAGGAAGGCATCAGCCACCGCCACCGCCGCCTGCAGCACGCCGCCGGGATTGTTCCGCAGATCCAGCACAAGGCCATCCAGAGGTCCGTCGGCGGCATCATGCAGCGCGCCCAGTGCGTCCCGCAGATTGGCGCCGGTCCGGTTCTGAAACTGGCTGATACGGATATAACCGTAGCCGTCCTCCAGCATGCGGCTGCGGACACTGACCACCTGGATCACGTCACGGGTCAGGGTCACCTCCAGCGGTTCATCGCGGCCCTCACGGGTGATGGTCAGGGTTACGTCCGTGCCTGGTTGGCCACGCATCAGCGAAACCGCTTCGTTCAGATCCATCCCGCGAGTGCTGCGATCGTCGAGCCGGATGATCAGATCGCCGGGGCGGATACCGGCCCGTGCCGCCGGGGTATCGTCGATCGGCGCGACCACCCGAATGAACCCGTTGTCGGTATCCACCTCCAGACCAAGGCCACCGAACTCGCCGCTGGTGCCTTCCTGGAGATCCGAGAAGTCATCGGCACTGAGATAGGCGGAGTGCGGATCAAGTCCCTGCAACATGCCGCGAATCGCATTTTCCAGCAGTTCTTCATCGGACACATCCTCGACGTAGTCGCCCTTGATCCGGGAGAACACCTCGCTCAGCGTGCGCAACTCCTCCAACGGTAGATCACGGGCCGCAGGCTGCTCCTCATCCGCGATGGACAGCGGCGCCATCAGCAGCATCCCCGCGGCAATGCAGAGAGCCACCATAAGCGGGCCGGCATTTACTCGATTTCGCATGTCTTTCTCCACCAGGACGGCCCACGCTGCCGGCACACCAATCGGTCAGGGAAACAGGGAAACGTTGCCTTAACCTTCTGGCGCACGCAGCCAGGTCATCGGGTCACGCGGCTCACCACCGACGCGCAATTCGAAATACAGGGCAGAACGACCACCGGTACCGGTGTCGCCGGAGCTGGCAATCACATCCCCAGCCTCGACCCAGTCGCCGACATCCCGGTACAGACTGTCATTGTTGCCGTACAACGTCATGTGGCCGTCGCCATGGTCGATGATCATCAATAACCCCTGACCACGCAACCAGTTGGCGAACACCACCTGACCGTTGGCGACGGCCGCCACCGGCGTACCGCGATCGGCCGCCAGCATCATCCCGCGCCAACGATCACCACTGCGGCCGCGACTGCTGCCGTAGCGCGCCATGATCTTTCCCTCCAGCGGCCAGCGCAGCCCGCCACGCTGTTCGGGGAAGGGCTGCATGGCCCGATCCTGCTGCGGGATTTCGGCCAACGCCTGCTGCAACTCATCAAGCAGGGTCTGCAGTTCCTCCTCGTCCTCGGCCATGCGTGCCAGGCGAGCATCCTCGCTGGCGATCTCGGCGTCCAGACGGGCCTGCAATTCAGCTCGCTCATCCCGCCTCTGAGCCAGACGCCTGGCTTCCTCGTCCTGTTCCCGCCGCAGCTGATCCAGACGTTGGCGCTGGGCAGCAAGTTCCTCCTGGTTGGCACGCAATTCGGCGACTGCGGCGGCAGCTTCCTGCAGCCGCAGTTCACGCTGGGCACCCAGCCGCTCCAGATACACCAGCATGCGGCCCAACTCCGCCGGATCTTCCTGGTTGAGGAGCAACTTCAGCGCCGGCTGAGCGCCGATCCGGTGGACTGCCCGGATTTCTTCCGCGAGTTGCTGACGCTGGGCCTCCGCATCGGCTTCGTGCTCCGCCTGCTGTTGCTCCAGGTCCGCGATCAGGTCGCCAACCCCACGGGCCTCAGCCTCCAGTTCGCGGGCGCGTCGTGCCGAACGGCTGACAGACTGCTCAAGTTGCCTCTGTTCCTCTGCAACGGCATCACGTTGGGCACGCTGGGCGTCGAGCCCACGCTCGATTCGCTCGATTTCCGCACGTAACTCCGACAGCTGCTGCTCCCGCTCGGCGATGTCATCGGCATCCGCCCAGATGCCCGCCGGGGCCAGAAGCAGGAGGCAGAAAACCAGGCCAAGGCCACAGGGGGCGCCGCCGGCGAACGCCCGGCGGGCGTGCAATCGGGCCGCGAGACACGAAACCATGGCTTGCAGGCATTCACTCATTGAGACCGCCCTGTATAATGAGGAGTTCGCTTGCATTGGCGTTCCCGGAAATGCTGCCTCTCCCACTGGTCATCATTCTGCCCTTGCAGGCGTCGACGACGCGCCAAACGACATCCGCGCATTTTCTATAGACCACTTGGATCGCCTGATGGAATTCATTACCGATAACTGGATCCTGTTCGCCGCGCTAGCCGCCGTCATCGGCTGGATTCTAATGAGCGAGTTGGGGCGCGTGGCCCTGGGTGTACAACAGGTGGATGCCACCGAGGCTACCCGACTCTACAACAAGCAGGACGGACTTTTCGTTGACGTTCGGCCAGAGGCTGAATTCAACAAGGGCCATTTGCCGGGTGCAGTGAGCGTACCCGAAGGCAAACTCGAACCGCGCCACAAACGTTTGCAAAAGCAAAAGCAAAAGCCGGTTGTCGTCTACTGCAGTAACGGCATGACAGCCGGAAAGGCCGGAAGAGCACTGAAACAGAACGGGTTCGAGCAGGTGATGCAGCTCAAGGGCGGCTATGACGGCTGGACCGGAGCCGGCCTGCCCACCGAGAACAAATAGACTGGGGCGTCCTGTCGGCGAGGGCCGGGGACGAACCGCGACCAAGGAGTAAGCATGGCTGAAAATCAAACGAATGGGGCCGGAGCCGGCGCCCAGGAAGAGAACAAACAACAGTTCGCGATCCACAAGATCTATCTGCGGGACGCCTCACTGGAAGCACCCAATGCACCCGATATCTTCCGCGGGGAATGGAAACCGCAAGTCAACGTCGACCTCGGCACCGAAGCCAAGAAGCTCGCCGATGACACGTACGAATGCGTGCTGCGGGTCACGGTGACCGCGAAGATCGAAGACAAGACAGCGTATCTCTGCGAAGTACACCAGGCCGGCATTTTCGGAGTTTCCGGTTTCGACGAAAAGACCCTGGAAGCGGTGCTGGCGAGCTACTGCCCGACCAATCTGTTCCCGTTCGCCCGCGAGGCCATTTCCGACCTGGTAGCCAAGGGTGGCTTCCCGCAGATGCTGCTGGGGCCGGTGAACTTCGAGGCTCTGTACATGCAGAAGAAGCGCGAACAGCAGCAGGCCGAACAGCCCGCCGAAAACAGCGCGGCCAAGCCGTCCTGATCGGCGTCAGAGCATGACTGCCACGCAGCAGCCAATGGCGGTGCTGGGTGCTGGCTCCTGGGGCACGGCGCTCGCCCTGGTGCTGGCACGCAACGGCCATAGCGTGCGCCTCTGGGGCCATGTGCCAAGCCATATGGAGAGTCTGGCCCGGGGTCGCGAAAACCGGCGTTATCTGCCTGGCGTCCGCTTCCCCGATACGCTGGAACCCACCGCGGACCTGCGTCAGGCTAGCGATGGCGTGCGCGATATCCTGATCGCGGTTCCCAGCCTGGCATTTCGGGACATCCTGCAGCAGCTTCAGCCGCGTCTGCCTTCGGATGCGCGAATCATCTGGGCAACCAAGGGTCTGGATGCGGACAGCGGTGGCTTGCTGCACGAGGTGGTGGCCGAACATGCTCCCGGCCATCCGATGGCCGTGCTGTCGGGGCCGAGCTTCGCCGCCGAGGTGGCTGCCCGCAAGCCGACGGCCGTAACCATTGCATCCACCGACCAGGGCTTCGCCGAGGACATGGTGGAGCGTTTCTACAGCGAGGATTTCCGTCCCTATTCCAGCAGCGATGTGATTGGCGTCGAGCTCGGCGGTGCGGTAAAGAACGTGCTGGCGATTGCCACCGGCATTGCCGACGGCATGGAGCTGGGTGCAAACACCCGGGCCGGCCTGATTACCCGGGGTCTTGCCGAGCTGGCTCGGCTGGGCGACAGCCTGAACGCGGATCCGATGACCTTCATGGGGCTGTCCGGCATGGGCGACCTGATCCTGACCTGCACCGACAATCAGTCCCGCAACCGCCGATTGGGCCTGGCCCTGGGTCGCGGCCAGTCGCTGGAGCGCGCGGTCGCCGAGATCGGGCAGACGGTCGAAGGCATGTACACCGCCCGCGAGGTCCGCAAGCTTGCCCAGCGACATGACGTGGAGATGCCGATCTGCGATCAGGTCTATCGGATCATGGCCCAGGGTCTGCCTCCGTCGGATGCAGTGCGAGCCCTGATGCAGCGCGCGCCGCGGGGCGAGAGTCCGTTGACCGACGGCTGAGTCGGCAGCACGTCAGCCAGCACCCTCGAAGCCGAGTTGGCGCCAGGCCTCGTAGACGCAAACCGCCACGGCATTGGACAGATTCAGGCTCCGATTCCCCGGCCGCATCGGCAGCCGCAGAACCTGAGACGGAGGCAGGGCATCAAGTACCGCGTCCGGAAGTCCCCTGGTCTCGGGACCAAACAGCAACCCATCACCCGCCATGAAACGACTCGCATAAACGCTGCGCCTGCCGCGCGTGGACAGCGCAAAGACCCGCCCCGGGCGTACCGCGTCCAGCGCCGACTGCAGTTGCGCATGCCGCTGCACCCTGGCCCACTCATGGTAGTCCAGCCCCGCACGTCGCAACTGCCTGTCCTCCATCGAGAAGCCCAGCGGCTCTATCAGATGCAGATTTGCCCCGCTATTGGCGCAAAGCCGGATCACATTACCAGTGTTGGGCGGAATCTCCGGTTGATACAGCAACACATGCAGCATGCGCGTCGACACTCCTGGGGAAACGCTGATCCGTACACACGCGTCCGCGCGCAGGAGAGGCATTCTGCTGTCTCTGCCTTCCATGATCCAGCCTTGCATGCGGCAGTGCCGCTTGCGTCGTTGCTGGAGGCTGTTCAATCTAGGGAGACATTGATTTATTCCCGCGCCTGCGCCCGAGAAAGGCGAACTCCAACGCAGGCGTGCGAATAGAGCAATGTTTCCCTAAG
>SKGQ01000070.1 GCA_007117515.1 Ectothiorhodospiraceae bacterium
CGATAGCGAAAATCCTGCCTGAAGCGATTTGAATGCCGTAGTACCCTTAAGGAAACACTGATTTATTAGCGCCCCTGCGTTGGAGTCCGCATTTTTTCCGAGGCAAGGCGCACTGCGCAGCCCCGCAGTCATTCTGCGTTCAAGCAGCGCAACGCAGCAATCGGGAAAAATGCGGCCCAAGTCGAAGACCCCGGCCGGTTTTGGCCTCTGGCTGCGTTACGCCACCGGCCCGGTAGCTACGGCTACCGAACCGGCAACGCGCCTTGCCAGATGACAAAAACCGGTCTCGGGCGCAGACGCGGGAATAAATCAGTTTTTCCTTAACGCCAAGGATCCTTGGTTTCCGGCACTTGAAAGGGACGGCATTTATTTATGGCGGACGCAGACAGCTCACAGCCTCTTCGCTTGCAGGAAATCAAGGCTGTGTGCAAGACCTGCAGCCTGATCGAACTGTGCCTGCCCGTCGGCCTGGACCGAGAAGACGTGGACGCGCTGGACGGAATTGTCCAGCGGCGGCGGCCGCTGGAAAAGGGTTCTGCTCTTTATCGGGCGGGCACCAGGTTCGCCGCGGTGTACGCAGTACGCACTGGTGCCCTGAAAAGCTCCGTTCTGTCGGAGGATGGAGAGGAACAGATCACCGCATTCCACCTCCCAGGTGAAATGCTTGGCCTGGATGCGATCAGTTTCGGTACCCATCCGTCGACGGCGATGGCCCTTGAAACCTCCAGTATCTGCGAGATCCCGTTCGCGGAACTGGAGGGGCTGGCCGAGCAGGTTCCTGGATTACAGCGCCAACTCCTGCGGGTGATGAGCAAGGAAATCTTCCACGAGCAGGAAATGCTTCAGGCCCTGGCGCGCCGCACTGCCGAGCAACGTCTGGCGATTCTGCTGCTCAGTCTCGGCGATCGCTTCGGCCGTCGTGGCATGTCTCCCACCCGTTTTCTGCTGCCCATGTCGCGCCAGGACGTGAGTAATTATCTTGGACTGGCCCCCGAGACCATGAGCCGCCTGTTCAAGCGGTTTCAGGACGGTGGCTGGATTACAGTAAACCGCCGCGAAGTGCGCCTGGAGGATGTCGCTGCGCTGAAGGCACTGACCAACAACCGGGAGATGCCGCTCCGGCGGGACCCCTGAGGTGTCTCCATCAGCATGAAGGCGACGGCCTGGCGCTCCCCTTCGACCGCTCCATCGGCGACGCCCACCAACCGACACCGAGCCTCGTCAGACCGTTCTGGAATATTGCACCACTGCCTGCTCCCGACCGAGATAGGCATCAAAGATCATGGCAATGTTTCGCAGCAGAAGCCTCCCTACCGGCAGGATTTCGATGCGGTCCGGGTACCGTCGCAGCAGTCCATCGGCTTCCATGGGCCCGAGCATCACCAACTCACGATGGAAGTACCGGCGGAAATCGATATCGAAGTCCACCTCGATGGGCTCATAGGCGATGGAACTGCGACACATGATGGCCTCGATCACGGCACGGCGAAGCTGATCATCCGCATTCAGCCGGTAGCCGCGCACAACGGGCAGGCGGCCTGCATCCAGAGCGCGGTAGTAGGAGTTCAGATGGACGCAATTCTGACTGTAGGAGTCGCCGACCATACCGATACCAGTGACCCCCAGGGCCACCAGATCGCACTCGGAATGCGTGGAATAACCCTGAAAATTCCGTTGCAGCGACCCATTTTCCATGGCCTGGCTCAGGCCGTCATGGGGCAATGCAAAGTGATCCATGCCAATGAACCGGTAACCGGCCTCGGTTAAACGTTCCACGGTATGCTGCAGGATTTCCAGCTTTTCCGCCGGGGGCGGCAGATCCTCGGCACGAATCAGTTTCTGCGCCTTCACCCGCGACGGCAGATGCGCGTAGTTGTAGATCGACAGTCGCTCCGGTCGCCAGCGTAGAACCGCATCCAGAGTGGCGTCAAAGCCCGCCAGGGTCTGATGTGGCAAGCCGTAGATGAGATCCAGATTGATGGAGTGGAATCCCGCCTCACGGGACTGGCGGACGGTTTCTTCCACCTGCTCCGCGGGCTGGATTCGGTTGATGGCTCGTTGCACCAGCGGGTCAACATCCTGAACACCAAGGCTGACTCGGTTCATGCCCAGTTCCCGCAGCACACTGAGTGTTTCCGGACCCAGGGCCCGGGGGTCGACCTCCACCGAGAACTCACGGGCCCTTTCCGGTGCCACCGGAAAGTGGCGGCTGATCGCATGCATCAGCCGTCGCAACTGCGCATCGCTCAGATAGGTGGGCGTACCACCGCCCAGGTGCAGCTGGGTTACCAGCCGATCAGGATCGAATAGCGCACCCTGTAGCGCCAGTTCCCGCTCCAGGTAATCCAGATAAACCGCGGCCTTGTCCGAACGACGAGTAATGATCTTGCTGCAGGCGCAGTAGTAGCAAAGGCTCTCGCAGAACGGGATATGCGCATACAGGGACAGCGACCGGGGAATCAGTCGCTCGTTACTGGCCTGGGCTTCGGCACGGTAGGCCGCCTCATCGAAATCGGGGGTAAAGTGCGGCGCCGTCGGGTACGAGGTATACCGCGGTCCGGGCATGTCGTACTTGCGATACAGCGCGGCGTCGAAGGGCGTCGTTGCGGCCATCAGTAAAGTCCAGTGCCGTGTGATGAAGACAAACGATACGCCGGTGCCGCTCCGCGATATTGACGCAAGTCAAAGCAATTGCGCCTTGAGCAAACTCATCTCCCGTGTCACCCGTCGACTCCGGGAACGCGGCAACCGATCCATGGTCATTGCCGTATAGCCCTGATTCGAGGCCCTGGCCCATGCGTCTGCTGACCGGCTTGCTGTTATCCACCACATCACTGGCCGCCATGGCGCTGGAATTCACCCCCGGGGACATCCTGAGCCAGTGGGACCGACATTCCTTCCAGGGTGATACTCGCTATCAGCGGGTCGAGGTGGATGGGCAGGCTGCCCTGCATGCGGTTTGCAACGATGCGACGGCATCCGGACTGTTCTACCGCGAGGAAATCGACTTGCGGGAGACACCGGTCATGGAATGGCGCTGGCGGGTCGATGACACCTTCCGTGACATCGACGAAACGACGCGCGCCGGCGACGACTATCCAGCACGAATCTATGTGGTTGAAGAGCACCGCGTCCTGCGCTGGCGGACGCGCGCCGTGAACTACGTCTGGAGCAGCATGCAGGCGGCAGGCAACCACTGGGAAAACGCCTACGCTTCACAGGCCCGGATGATCGCCATTCGCGGTCCCGAGGATACTGGCGAGGGCTGGCGTACCGAGCGCCGCAATGTGCGCGAGGATTTCCAACGCTTTCATGGCCGCAGTCCGGAGCGGATCAACGCAGTTGCTATCATGACCGACTGCGATGATACCGGCCAGACCGCCGAGGCCTGGTACGGCGAAATCCGCTTCCTGTCAGAAGACTGATGGCGTAATACCCGGGAAACGCTGATCAGGAGAGGCGGTTGCGCTGCGACACCTCTGTCAGCCGCTGCTCCAGTTCCCGCCACAACCGCTTGTAGGCGCCGGCCACCGGCGAACGGGGCGCATAGGCACGCACCGGCGCTCGCGTCTCCGCCATCCGCTCGGCAACGCTGGCCGAAGGGATCCACGCGTCCAGTTGACGCTGAAAGGCCGGCGGCTTCGATGCCAGAAGGTCACGGTGCATACGGCGCCGACGATCAACAAGTGACAGAAACGGCAACAGGCGCTTGCGCGGCAATTCCTTCTTGCGGAAATGTTCCTGCAACTCGTGCCAGACCCGGGCCGACAGGGGTGAAGGTACCAGCGGCACGGCGAACAGATCCGTCACCCGAAAAAGGGCCTCGGCCAGACGCGAGTAGCTCGGTGGACAATCGATGATGACCAGGGCGTAGCGCTCCGAAAGCGGCCGCAAAAGGTCGCCAAGGACCTTTTCCGGCTTCTCGGTCTGCTCTGCGAGCAAGGCATCCAGGTGACGGTAGCCACGCGCAGCCGGCAGAAGATCAAGAGACTCCCATGGGGTGCGCATGATCTCCCGGCCAATGGGGGTCCGCCCGGTGAAGAGTTTTCGCGCCCCGGCCTCCAGACCTCCGTCGTGGCCGAGTATCCAGCTACTCGCTGCCTGGGGGTCCATGTCCCACAGCAGGGTCGGCAGACCATCGGCTGCGGCCTCAGCGGCTACGTTGACCGCAGCTCCGGTCTTGCCGACGCCTCCCTTGAAACTGTAGAACGCCAGGATCCGCATGGCCGGCTCCGTCATCCGCCTGTAACAATCCCGAACGGTAACCTATTCGCCTTGCGACTTGATGACAGTTTCATGACAAGCGAGCCGGCGCCCCGCCGACCTTAAGGAAACACTGATTTATTCCGCGACTGCGCCCGAGACCGGTTTTGGACCCTGGTGGTGTTGCGCTGCTTGACCGCAGAATGACTGCGGCGCGGCACAGCGCGCCTCGTCTCGGAAAAAATGCGGACGCCAACACAGGGCGTGCGAATAAATCAGTGGTTCCTTAACGGTTTTCCTCGAAGGCGCTGCGATGGAATTCGGCGGCCTCTTCGACCTCTTGGATACCGGTAACGCCGGGCTCCGGCGGCACCCCGCCAGCAAGAATCTCCAGCACCGCGTGCACACCATTGGCCAACGACTCCAGGTGATAGCCGCCTTCCAGAATGAAGGCCAGGCGGCCCGGGCAATGCTGGTCGGCGAGTCGCTGCACGATCCCTGTCATGGCGGCGAAACCTTCGTAACTGACGTTCAGTGCCAGGTCGAGTCGATGCGCATCGAAGCCGGCGGAAACCAGGATCAAGTCCGGGCGGAAAGCCTCCGCGGCCGGTGCAAGGATCTCCTCGAACGCCTTGATGTAGGCGAGGTTGCCGCTGCCAGCTGGTAACGGCACGTTCACCGTGTAGCCTTCTCCGGGCCCGGCCCCCACCTCCTCCAGTGCTCCGGATCCGGGATAGAACGGAGCACCGCGGTGAATATCGAAGAACAGCACACTGGGGTCGGTCCAGAAGATGTCCTGCGTACCATTGCCGTGATGCGCATCCCAGTCGATGATCAGCACTCGCTCCAGACCGTGCACCGCCTGCGCATGGGTCGCGGCAACGGCGACATTGTTGAACAGACAGAAACCCCGGGCGCGCACCGGCTCGGCATGATGCCCGGGAGGCCTTGTCAGGACAAAGGCGCTCTGCGCCTCGCCGGTACAGACAGCATCCACCGCGGCGA
Organism: Ectothiorhodospiraceae bacterium; assembly: GCA_007117515.1. GTDB lineage: Bacteria > Pseudomonadota > Gammaproteobacteria > Nitrococcales > Aquisalimonadaceae > Methylonatrum. The sequence goes on from SKGQ01000070.1 coordinate 5,209, forward strand.
TTCCGGAACCGGCGGCAACCTCGGCTGCCAGCACACTGCCCGGCGATACGGCAGTGGTGTCGGTGTCCAGCCAGGCGGCTTGGCCGCGCAGGCGATCGATCCGGTTCAGATAGCTGGTGCCATGCACGCGAGCCAACTGTTCCGGCGTCGCCACTGCGCCGCCACGGAATTCCAGCCCGGCGATGGGTTGCTGCTCGAGCTTGTCCCGGATGGCGGTTATCCGGCCCGGGTGTTCCGGGTAGGCCCATTTGATGCCAAGCCCCGAAAGAATCTCGCGCACCCGGCGGTCCAGGCGCCCGGGAAGAAACGGGGACTCCAGGTCGGGACGATGCTCCAGCACACGTTCATCGTAAAAAACCGCTACCGAACGCTCCCCAATCACCAGCAGACCCCCATTTGCCTGTTTCCGCTTCAGGATACAAAGCTTTTCGCAGCTGCTCACCTTACATTTTGCGCGGGATCGATGCTTGTCGAAGCGTTGGCATCAAGGCAGCCAGACGGAACCTTTTGCTGCCAGACATTGACAAAACGGGTGCCTGGGGAGGCGGGAGGTGATGTGAATGCAAAGCAATCCGAAAAGGCTGCCGATCGCGCCCTGAAGCGTTTCTCGCCGCTGGTCGGCGGCACCTACCCCATACCCTGGGGCCACCCCACACACTGGCCATTGATTCCGGACGGGCGATGCGGCCGCATGAGGACGCAGAAGGCGCAGCGAATCGTCGCAGAAAGTGACCGGGACGCATTAGTCGCGTGGCTCAACGACAAGGGGCGCCAGCCCAGCACATCCCGCGATGTTTACCAACGCCATGTGCGACGGCTGTTACTCTGGGGCACTGTCGAGAAACAGATGGCACTGAGTGATCTGAGCGCGGATGAACTGGCCGAGTTTCTGGTTTTTCTCCGGCAACCCATGCCTGCGGAGCGCTGGATAACCACTGATCACCGCACCTATGCTCTGGAGGATCACCGTTGGCGGCCTTTCGCCGGACCGCTTTCGGAAACCACATGCAGGCAGGCCTTCTCGGTGCTCAATGACCTGTTCGCCTTTCTCGGCGACGTTCGCTATCTGACCGGCAACCCGATGCCAGGCCATGTCCCGCAGCGGCCCGATGGAGGTCTGAGTCCCCGGCAACATGCCTGAAGGAGTATCACATTACTCCCTTGCGCGGACTTCGTCACACACGACCGCATGTCGCGTCTGTTAGTCTGATTTCCCTTTTCCGGTGCCTGGGATGTATGACAGACGCCCGCACGAAGGGGGCTCCTTGACGCCGAGGCCATCAGTCCTGGCGAGGGGATCAGCAAACGGAGCAACAAATGCCGCGTCATGCTCTGGGTGATGGACTGCGCTCCCGGCGTCTGACCATTCGTCTCCTACTCGCCATCCCTGCTTGTGAGTTCCGTTATCACCGTGAGCATTTCCGCCTGGCAACTGCTGCTCGATTATCGTCGGGATGTAGACATGCTGGAACAGCACATCGACAGCGCCGAGGAAAGCTTCGCGCGAACACTGGGCGCCAGTCTCTGGAGCCTGGAAGAAGGACAGCTCCGGCTGCAGCTTCGCGGTCTGCTTTGCTTGCCTCACGTCGATAAGGTGGAGCTGTCCGGAGACCTGGACATGCGCCTCGGCGAACGCAGCCGCTATAGCCACCGGCGCAGCTACTCCTACCCCATACGGCATCGAACCCATGACGGTATTCATCACGAACTCGGCAAGCTTCCAGTCCAGGTCAGCCTGGAAGGCATCCACACGCGTCTGATTGATCGGCTGACGGTTATCATTGGCACGCAGGCAGTGAAGACCTTCCTGGTATCCGCCGCGCTATTGATTCTGTTCTTCCACCTCGTTACCCGCCATTTGCAGACCCTCGCCGGTTTCGCGTCGCAGCTACGCCTGCATCATCTGGACCGACGAATAAGACTGGAACGGTCGCCGGCCAACGGTCTGCTGCGGCCTGACGAACTGGATGAGCTGGCCGGGGCGCTCAATTTTGCCAGCGAGCGGATCGAGCACGATCTGGTGCTGCGTGAGCAGGTGGAAAAACAGCGCAGACTGCTGGCCGAGGCCCTCGAACAATGCCCCTCGGGCATCGTCATCATGGATGGCCGGGGACGCATGGACTATGTCAATCCGCGCTTCGAGATGATTACCGGCGATCCGGCTGAATCCCTGCGTGGACGCTGTCTGTTCGGCCGCGCCGACAGCATGGGAAACCGGATTCAGGTCGTCCATGGCAGTCGCCAGCCCTGGAACGACTTGCTGCAGACCGGTGAATGGCATGGCGACGTACGGTTCCGCCGCAGCGATGGGCAGTTCCGGTAGGCGCGACTCTCCCTGCGCCAGATAACCGTCCACGACGGCCCGCAGTGCATAGCCCTGTTCGAGGACATGACACGTCTGCATCAGACCCAGGCCCAGCTGAATGTCTACACCTATTTCAACCCGCTGACCGAACTGCCCAACCGACTCGCGATGTTCGAAAAACTGGCCAAAGCCCTGCGCCAGCATTCCGATGGGCCGATCTCGGGCGCAGACGCGGGAATAAATCAGTGCTTCCCTAGCATTCGTCGATATAGATAATTTCAAGTTGATCAACGACAGTCTGGGGCATGAAGCAGGGGATGCGGTTATCAAGGCGATGGCCGGACGACTCGTCCGTTTGCTTCCGGAGAACTGGGAACTCGGCCACTTCGGCGGTGACGAGTCTATCCTCCGGTCACCGCTGCGCCCCGAAAAGTCGACGGTCGAGGAACAACTCACCGAACTGCTCAGCCGGGTACGCGAACCCATGCATCACGCGGGACGTGAGCTGTTCATTTCGGTTTCCGCCGGGGTCGCGGTCCACCCGGCGGCCGGTGAGTCGGCGGAAGACCTTTTCCGTGCCGCCGATGCGGCACTGCACGCAGCAAAGCAGGGTAACCGCGGCGGACTGCGCACTTTCGAACCGGCATTATCGCAACTCAGCTTCCGTCGGCTGACCATGGAGTCCGACCTGCGCAAGGCCTTGTCCGAGGGACAACTCGACAATTTCTATCAACCGATTGTTGACAGTCAGCACCAGACCATCGTCTCGGGGGAGGCACTGATTCGCTGGGACCATCCGGAATTTGGGCTGGTCTCTCCCGCCGCCTTCATTCCCATGGCGGAGGAAACCGGCCTGATCGCTCCACTCGGAGAATGGGTTCTACGGCGCGGCCTCGCCGATCTGGTTGATCTGCGCCGGTCGACGGCAATACCGGACCTGCGACTGTCGGTGAATGTCTCGGCACAGCAAGTGATGCAGGCTGGATTCACTGAAATGGTTCACCAGGCACTGGCAGAAAACCGACTCGCCCCCACGGCCCTCCAGATCGAGATCACCGAGGAGGTCTTCCTTCAGGACCTGAGCACCAGCCGCGACACACTGGAATCACTGCACGCATCGGGCATTACCCTGGCGGTGGACGACTTCGGCACCGGCTACTCGGCGTTGTCCTATTTCAAGCGCATGCCGATTGATTTGCTGAAGATCGACAAGTCCTTCATCCACGACATGTTCCTGCGTGACCGGGACCTGCAACTCGTCGGTGCCGTTGTATCGCTGGCCCACGGGCTCGGCATGAGAGTGGTGGCGGAAGGCGTGGAAACCGAGGAGCAGCGGGCACATCTGCAGTTGATCGGCTGTGAATACCTGCAGGGTTTCCTGCTTGCCCGCCCCATGCGCAAGGACGATCTGGCGCCATTTCTGCGCGAGCAGCTGCAGCATGAATGAGCGCAGATTCCATGCGCTGCGAAGTCGACTGAGGCCTGCCATGCTCTGCCTGCTGGCAACCCTTGCCTGCCGCGCCGTCAGCCAGGCTGATGAGACGCTGACGATCCAACACATGCCGCCGGATACCAGCTTTGATCAACGCGATGCCTATGCACTGGCGCTGCTGCAACTGGCACTGGACAGAAACGTCGACGACCATGGCCCGGCGCGACTGCAACAGGCACCGTTTCGGGTCAGCCAGGCACGTGCGGCAAGGCTGACCCGTGACGGCGACTACCTCGACATTCTCTGGGTCATGTCGTCGCAGCAGCGGGAGTCTGTGCTGCGTCCGGTCCGCATCCCGCTGATGCGTGGCCTGATGGGCGCGCGAGTGCTTGTGGTCAGGCGCGACAGGCAGGGGCAGATGTCCGGGGTCGACACCCTCAGGGACCTGCAGCAACATCCGCTGGATCAGGGCCACGACTGGCCGGATACCGCCATTCTTAGGGCCAACGGCCGGCGCGTGCAGACGAGTTCGGATTTCCACAGCCTTTTCCGGATGCTAGCGCGGGAAAGGGTGGACGCCGTGCCGCGCAGCATCACCGAAATCCGGGCCGAGCGGTAATCTACGACCGCCTTGAACTGACGATCGGGCCGCAACTGCTGTTGCTGTACCGGGCGCCCAATTACTTTTTCGTCACCCCGGATCGGCCGGATCTGCATCAGCGGATTTCCACAGGGTTGGAACGCGCGATTGCCGACGGCGGCTTCGAGGAACTGTTCCTGAACCACGCCGCAATCAAGCCGGCGCTAACCCGTCTGGCAGAAAAGGATCTTCGGGTGATCAAACTCGGCAACCCGGATCTCGGCCGGGAAACACCGCTGGAACGCGAAGAGCTCTGGTATCAACCGCTGTTCGGCGATCCGCAGGTGGGACCGTCGACCAAGCAAAATCAGGGTTTCCCCAGATAGGCCTGCCATTCATCGAACAGGCCTGGCGACAATGCCGCAACCGCCGAGCGCGGTTCCAGGCTCGTCTGGAACATCGGCTCCCCGGCCAGAGTCGCACTGTGACCGCCGGCCTCGGCAAGAATCAGACAACCTGCAGCATAGTCCCAGAGCTTCTGCCCGCCATGCAGGTACAGATGGACCCGGCCCGCAGCGGTCCAGCACCAGTCCAGGGCTACTGAGCCGAAACTCCGCTGCGAACTGTAGGGTGGCGCTGCCGCCAGGCGTCGAGCCAGCCCTGGCTGAAGTCGCTTGAAATCAACACAGGCTGTGCATCGCGCCAGCGGCAGCCCCGTATCCGCCGCGCTCAAGAGCGCGTCGTTCAGCCAGGCGCCCTGCCCCTCTGCGGCTGTAAAGCACTCGTCACGTATCGGGTCATACACCAGTCCGAGAATCGGCCGGCCGCTCCGGATCAGCGCCAGTGATACCGAGAAAAAGGGAATCCCGGCGGCGAAATTGCTCGTGCCATCGAGGGGGTCCAGGATCCATACTGGCGACTCACCGTCATCCAGTAGCGCTGCCTGCCGTTCCGGGGCCATTTCCTCGCCGAGTAAAGGGACATCCGGCCAATACTGCCGCAGCATGACCTGCAATGCGTTCTGCATGGACAGATCCGCCTCGGTGACGATACTGCCGTCATCCTTGAAACTCCGATCTACACGCTTGAAACGAGGTAGCAGGACCTCCTCGGACAGCCGTCGAATCTGCTGCCGCAGACGGGAAAGATCGTTCACGCTCATTCGTATTCAATCTGTTTGCCGGCGGGAGACGGGAACAAATTATCGGCGGGTACCGGACGCCCGAACAGGAAACCCTGGAATGCCTGACAACCAAGCCCGGCAAGCCAGCTACGCTGCGCCTCGGTTTCAACACCCTCGGCAATTACGCCGATTTCCAGGCTCTCGCCGAGCGACATGATGGTTCGGATGATCGCTGCGTCGTTCGGATCCTCCAGGGCATCACGAACGAAGGAGTAATCGATTTTCAGCTGATCCAGAGGCAGGCGTTTCAGGTAAACCAGTGAAGAATAGCCGGTGCCGAAATCGTCCAGCGAAAAACCCACACCATGGCTTTTCAACCGTTCCATCTTGCGGACGATGTCACCCAGATCCTCCAGCAAGAGGCTTTCGGTGATTTCCAGCACCAGCCGTCGCGGGTCGGCGGCAGTCGCCTGCAGTGCCTCGAGCACATCATCGACGAAACCGGCCTGTTTGAACTGCCGCGCGCTGATGTTCACGGAGATATCCAGTGCCGCCGTCTCGGGATTGCGACGCCAGGCGCTGAGTTGGGCGCAGGCCTCCCGGATTACCCATTTTCCTATGGGCAGGATCAGTCCCATCTCCTCGGCGACCGGAATAAAGGCGCCCGGACCGACCAGCCCGCGTGATGGGTGCCGCCAGCGTATGAGCGCCTCGGCACCCGTGATCCGCCCGGCATGGTCCACCTTGGGCTGGTAGTGCAACAGGTACTGCTGCTCGCGCAGAGCCTGGTGCATCTCGGTTTCCAGATCGGCCCGCTCCATCACCGTGGCCTGCAGCTTGGGATCGAAGAAGCGGATCGTGTCCCGACCTTCGGCCTTCGCCTGATACATGGCGAGGTCCGCACGTTTCATCAATTCCTCGATCCCGGCCGCCGGGTGATCGAACATGGCGACACCAATGCTGGAGGTCGCATTCTGCTCACGACCGATCAGATCGTACGGCTGGCTCAGCGCTTCCCGGATACCGCGGGCCACGGCGAGAGCCTCTTCCACGGCATGCTCGGACTCCTCGGAAAGATTCTCCAGCATGACCACGAACTCGTCGCCACCCAGCCGCGCCAGGGTATCGTTGGCCCGGATACAGCGCCGCAGCCGGCGTGCCACATGCTGCAGGAACAAATCGCCCATCGGGTGGCCCAGGGTGTCGTTCAACAGCTTGAAGTTGTCCAGATCGATGAACAGCAGCGCCCCACCCCGCCCGCTGCCAGCACTCACCGACAGTGCCTTGCGCATCCGGTCCAGCAGCAAGCTGCGGTTCGGCAACTGGGTCAGCGCGTCAAAAAAGGCGAGATACTCGATTTCCTCCTCGGCCGCCTTGCGCTGGGTTATGTCGTTCATGGTGCCGACATAGTGGGTGTACCGCTGGTCTCCACCGTGCACTGCCGTCATCGTTACCCAGGCAAGGAATTCCTCACCGCTATGCCGGCGAAACCACATCTCTCCATGCCAGGCACCGTCCCGACGAATCTGGGACCAGACCGCATCGTAGAAGCGTTGCGACTGCCGTGGTGATCTCAGGGCCTCGGCATTGTTGCCGACCAGATCGTCGGCGGCATAACCGGTCAGCCTGGTGAATGCACGGTTGACCCGCAACATGCGCAACCCGGAATCCATCACGAACATCCCTTCCTGGGATTCGAATGCCGTTGCCGCAATACGCAGTGTCTGCTCGGCAGCGTTGCGCTCGATGGCACCAGCGATCGCACTGGCGACAACGCGCAGCAGGGTAATCTGATGCTCCGGCAGCGGTTCATCGGAGCGCAGAACGTCGAGATTCATGTAACCGATGACCCGCTCACGCGAGACCAGTGGCAATGACACCAGGGCACGTACGTTCCGGGCCAGCAGGGCAGCGCGTTCCGGGTAGGCCTCCTCCGGAAGCGCACGCACATCGGTGATCGAGATAGGCTGGAAGGCCCGGATACGCTCTTCCCACCAGGGAAAGTCAGCGGTCCGATACTGCTGGGCCTCGCCCCCCTGCACGGAAACGCCGGGGACGCACCAATCCCATAGCAGGGACGTGAAACCGGCCTCATCATCGTACTGCGTGACATGACAGCGATCGACCGAGAAGAACTCACCGAGTTGCCGCAATACATCCTGCATCGTGGCGTCGAAACACGCGTCCCCGGCATTGATCAACTGGGTTGAAATCTGAGCCACCAGCCCCTGAAAGCGCTGCTGGTAAGCCAGTATATCCTGCGCCTGACGCTGCTCCGTGATATCCACCATGATGCCGCGCAACCATCTGGGTTCACCGTTTTCCGGAACCACCGTCACCAGGTCGCGCAGCCAGCGAATGCTGCCGTCGGCAGCGATGAAACGATACTCGAAGTCATGCGGCCTCAACTCCCGGGATTCGCTCGCGCAGTATGCCGGCGCCCAGAGTCTATCCTCTGGATGCATGTGTTCGAGCCAGAAGTCCTTGGATTTCCAGGCCTCGCGCGGATAACCGAGCATGGTTTCCGCCTGCCGGCTGCTGAATGTGAACTGGAAGTCGGCATCCGCCTCCCAGACAATGCCGTTGGCCGTGTCGACGATGTCCCGGAAACGCTGCTCGGATTGGCGCAGCGCCTCCTCTTTCGCCTTCTGTTCGGTAATGTCCTGAATCACGGCAAGAAAACCTGCCTGTGCTGGCCGCATGGGGTCCAGACTGCTTACCGTGGCCGTGAAATGCTTGTCACCGTTGGGCACCGTCAGCGCATAGTCGTGCCGGAACGGCAGGCCGTCGCGGCGAACCTGCTCAATACCCTGCATCAATTCCTCGCCCAGCGCCTGGGGCAGGAACTCGCCGAAATGCCTTCCCGTCAGGGCCTCGGGGGCGGCCGCCAGATCACCCTCGTTCGGCGCATGACACTCGACAAGGCGACCATCGGCATCCAACACGAACAGGACGTCCTGCACCGAACGAATCAGGCTGGACAAGTGTTGCTCGCGTTCGATCAGACTGGCTTCGGTCTGCCGCAGCGCAGTCAGATCGCTGAGGATCACCAGGTTGCAGTCGCCAATCGCCGTCGCATGAAAGCGACAGTATCGGTCCTCACCACCAGCGATTCGGATGCTGCCTTCCATGGGCTTGATGGGCGTGCGGTAGGCGATCGCCCGGGCAATACGCCGGTTCCACTCTGCCCGGATCCGTCGTCGGTAGCCTGGATCCGGATAGGCCCGAAGCCACCAGACGTCGAGAGCGGGGATCTCGGCTATCGAATAGCCGGTTAGTTCGCTGAATGCGGCATTCGAGAACACCAGATTCTGTTCCGCACCACGCGTTATGATCGCCGGGACCGGAATGCCGACCACCACCTCGCGCAGCGCGGCCAGCGAACGCGGCGACATCCGATGCGGCTCATTCGGTGACTGTGTCAAGGCCTGCCCTAGCGCTAGGAGTGAAAAATCATCCGGTGACGGTCCGCGTCGCCGCAACCTTCGCAGACCAGTGCTGGCGGCCTGCTGGCCGTCATTCTACGGTTTTCGCAGGCAGAATACGCAAGCCAACACGCAATTTTCCGATCCATCCGCCGATACCCCTGAAACCCGGCGACATTGAGGCAATCTCCCTGTCGCAGGTCGTCAAAGAAATTCGATTCATGCCGCACCGGTGGACGCCCGAGCTGGCGGAGGCGGCCGCTGCCAACGAAGATTTCGCACGGCCCTGGTTCCACGGTAATGTATCCGGCTTCTGGCACAACAGACCAGTGCCGGAATTCGACCAACTGACTCCACGGGACGGAACTTCCGCATGCCGCATCCAGGGCGAATGCTGCCCGCCATCGCGGGTTTACTGACTTTCCTGCTGATCGCCTTATCGGCTTTCGCACTGGAACGGCTGAATCAGGGCTATGCGGAACAGGAGGCCCGGGCCAAGGTGAGCAACCAGGCCGCTGCGCTGCGTTCGCGCCTGGAAAGCGAGATGAACCGCACGATTTTCACGGCAGCGGTTTCACGCATTTCATCGGTGCCAACCCGGATCTGGGCTGGGAAGCCTTCCGACCCGTGGCTGAACGGATGGCTCAGCCCGGCAGCCACATTATCAACATTACCCTTGCCCCGGACAATGTCATTCGCTGGATTTACCCGCCTGAAGGTAATGAGGCCGCTCTGGGGCTACGCATCCTCGACCATCCGCAACAAGGTGCCAGCTTGCGCCGAATGATTGATACCGGACGGCCGGTGGTCACCGGCCCGGTTGACCTGATCCAGGGTGGCTACGCGCTGATTTTCCGCAGCCCGGTTTACCTCGATGACGGCAGCTACTGGGGCGCGGCAAGTGTTCCCGTTGACCACAACGGCGTACTCGCGGCAGCCGGACTGGAATCGCCGGAACTCGACGGGCTGAACGTCGCCCTCCGCGGCCATGACGGGCTGGGCGCCGATGGCGGCCTGTTCTTCGGCGATGGCGCGGTGTTCGATGCCGACCCGATACTCAAGGAGGTCCGCTTCGAGGACCAGTCCTGGCAAATGGCGGTCGCCCCGGGCGCGGGTTGGGCCGCCTATGCGGCAGCGCCCGGATCCCGCCGCGTGCTGGGGCTGGCATTTGCCCTGATTGGCGGTGTCGCCGCCGGCGCACTTACTGCTCAGGGCCAACGCATCCGACACGTCTCTCGTCGGCTGGAAGCAATGGTAGCGGCAATCCCCGACAGCGGCTTCGTAATCGATGATCAGGGCCGGTACCTGGAGAGTTTTGGTGGCCAGGAGCGGCGCCTGTACCACGATGGGTCCGCCCTCAAGGGAATGCAGTTGCACGACGTGATGGACGCAGAAACCAGCCGCCATGCACTCGGCGGCGTACGTCGCGCCATAAAGGAAGGCCGCCTGGTAACACTGGAGTACGCGCTGCGCACCGAGGATAACGATCTGCTGAACGACATCGGCGGCCCTTCCGGCACGCAGTGGTTCGAGGCCCGCATTTATCCACTGCCGGCGGATCTGGAAAAACGGCCGGCCGTACTCTGGCTTGCCTATAACATCACCGAACGCCGGCGGGCCGAGGAGCAATCAAGAATCAACGAAGAGCAGATTCGCTATCTGGCCATGCATGACCATCTGACAGGTCTGGCCAACCGTGCCTACCTTGTCGAACAGATGCAGAAAGCCCTGAACATGGCGCAACGCAACGGCCACCAGATGGGTTTGCTGTTCCTCGATCTCGATCACTTCAAGGCCATCAACGATGCCCATGGTCACGATAGCGGCGACCAGGTACTGCAGGAGATTGCGGCACGACTGAAGACCGTGGTGCGGGACTCCGACACCGTCGCCCGGCATGGTGGCGACGAGTTCGTGATTCTGCTGAACAAGGTGGACGGTATCGACGGGGCAACCGCGGTGGCCGGGAAAGCCCTGGACGCCCTGGCGGCGCCGATCGAGGCCAATGGCCAGAGCTTCCGGGTGGGTATCAGTATCGGCATCAGCCTGTATCCGGACCATGGCGAGACGCCGGACGCGCTGCAACGGGCCGCCGATGACGCCATGTACCAGGCCAAGATCGAAGGCCGCGACCAATACAGTGTTTCTGTGGGCGGGCGCTGAATCCAAGCCCGTCACCGGGCGGCTACGCGTCTGCGACTTGGGAGCGCCGCCGCAGCTGGGCCAGACCGATAATCAACAGCAGACCGACGGCCGGCAACAGGAACCAGACCTCCGACGGCCGTGTCGGTGATGGCACCAGCACGGCTTCCACCTGCCAGCCGTAATCGATTCCCGCACGCCCGGCGGCACTGCCATGTCGCACTTCCATGACCTCCAGCCGTCCGTTTTCCATCGCCAGCGTCAATCCGGCCCCCTCAAGCCTGGAAGCGACATCGTCGCCAGCCTCCAATGGCAGCATGGCAGGGCGTGACACCTCACGCCCCTCGGCATCGAGGCCTTCAAACCAGAGCCGCAGGTGGCCGCCATCGGCCGTCTGCTCCACCTGCCTTGTCAGCTCGGTCACCGGGCGTCGTTCCCAGGGATCTGCCAGCCGATCCATCCAGAACCCCGGATACAGCAAGGTAAACGCCACCAGTAACAGCGCGGCGGTCTCGTACCAGCGATTTGCCACCAGCCAGAAGCCTTGCGAGGCCGCAGCGAACAGCAGCATGGCGGCGGTGGCCGAGAAGACTACGACGGCAAGTTGCAGCGCCGAGTCGATGCCGATAAGCAATAACTGGGTATTGAAGATAAAAATGAAGGGCAGCACGACCATGCGCAGGCTGTAGCGAAGTGCATGCACCCCGGTCATCACCGGATCACCTCGCGAGATGCCGGCCGCGGCAAACGTGGCCAGACCCACCGGCGGGGTGAGGTCGGCCATGATGCCGAAGTAGAACACGAACAGATGCACCGCGATAAGCGGCACGATCAGCCCCGCGTCCGCACCCAACTCAACCACGATTGGCGCCATCAGGCTGGCAACGATGATGTAGTTGGCAGTGGTCGGCAGACCGAGCCCCAACACCAGACTCAGCAGCGCCACCAGCGCCAGCATGAGCAGCAGATTGCCCCCGGACAGCGTTTCGACCACCTGACTCAGACCCAGGCCAAGGCCGGTCATGGAAACCGTGCCGACTATGATCCCGGCGGTGGCCGTAGCAACCCCAATGCCGATCATGTTGCGTGCGCCAGCCACCAGGCCCGCGTGCAGATCCCGGAGTCCGGCCAGTGATGCTGCGCCGCAACGCTGGCGCTGACGACCCAGCAAGGCCAGCAACGGTCGCTGGCTGAGACAGATCAGCACCAACAACACCACCGCCCAGAATGCCGATACCGCCGGCGACAAGCGCTCGATGACCAGAGCCCAGACCAGCACCAGGATTGGCAACAGGAAATGCAGACCGCGCTTCACCGTGGGCCCCAACGGAGGTAACTCCCGGGTTTCGTCGAACTCGATCTCCGGCTGCGCGGCGGCGAGCCAGAGCAGCGCAAGATAGAGCATCAAGAGGCCACCACCGAGCACCAGCAGTGACAGGCCCTGCGCCATGGGCTCGAGCCAGCGCAGCAGCAGCGTCAGAAGGCCGGCGAGCACCACCAGGCTGCTGACCACCAGACCCGTGCCGATCAGCCGTGCACGCCAACTGGCATCAGCCCGCGCCGGCAGGCCACGCAGGCCGGTCTTTACCGCTTCCAGATGGACGATGTAAAGCAGGGCCACGTAGGCAATGGCCGCGGGCAGAAAGGCATGCCGGATCACCTCGATGTAGGGAATGCCGACGTATTCCACCATCAGAAATGCCGCCGCGCCCATCACCGGCGGCATCAACTGTCCATTCACCGAACTGGCGACCTCGATCGCCCCGGCCCGGTTGGCGGATAGCCCCACCCGCTTCATCAGCGGAATCGAGAACGTCCCGGTAGTGACGGTATTGGCAATCGAGGATCCCGAGATCATTCCGGTGAGGCCCGAGGCCACTACCGCCGCCTTCGCCGGGCCACCGCGCAGATGTCCCAACAGGGCAAAGGCCACCTGGATGAAATAACGCCCGGCACCGGCGCGCTCGAGCAAAGCGCCAAACAGCACGAACAGGAAGACGAAGCTGGTGGACACCCCCAGGGCGATGCCGAACACACCCTCGCCGGACAACCAGAACTGTGACGCGGCGCGACTCAGCGATGCGCCACGATGGGCAACCAGATCAGGCAGCCACGGTCCGAGAAAGGCGAAGGCGAGAAACAGACCGGCGATCAGACTCAAAGCCGGCCCGAGAGACCGACGCGTGGCTTCCAGCAGCAGGCCGATACCGACCACGGAGACCAGCAGATCCATGGTCAATGGGCGACCTGGTCGATCGGCAAGGGCTTCATGCTGCCAGAACAGATACAGCGCGGTCAGCGCGGCGAGCAGCGCCAGCAGGCCATCCACCCAGGGCAGACGCGAGGCGCTGGAAACAAGGTGGCTCCTGGCAATAAGGGCCAGGGCACCGGAAAGACCCAACCAGGGCAGCCACTGGGTACCGCTGACGAGCGACTGAACGGCAAGCAGTAAAATGACCAGAGCCGCGACCACGTAAAGCATCGGCAGCAGCGCAAGACCGGCACCCGATTGTCCGCGGCGCGCCGGGTACAGGGCAAAGGCCAGCAGCAGAGCGAAAGCCAGATGCACCGAGCGGGCCTCGGTTTCCGACACCACACCCCAGCCCAGCGCAAACGGCAGCGGGCTCGCGATCCAGAGTTGAAACAACGACCAGCACAAGGCAACCAGGCTCAACAGCCGACCGCTTGCAAGGCTACCGCGCCAGTCCTGGCCGCCGGTGTCGCCATCGGCCGCCGTCATTCGCCTGCCCCGTTATCCAGCAGCCCCTGCTCCCGGAAATACGCTTCCGCCCCCGGATGCAGCGGCGCGGTCAGACCAGCTGTCACCATCTCCTCGGGCGTCAGCAGGCGCAGTGCCGGATGCAACCGCTGAAAGGTCTCGAAGTTCTCGAACACCGCCTGCACCAGGGCGTGGACCACCTCGTCCGGCACCCCGGCGCGGGTAACCAGGGTGGCGCGCACGCCAAAGGTGTCGATGTCCTGATCCTGACCCGGATAGAGCCCGGCCGGCAATGTCGCATGGCTGTAGTAGGGGCTGGCATGTATCAGCCTCTCGACCTCTTCGCCGCGGACCGGAATCAGGCGGGCGTCACAGGTGGCGATGGGTTCCTGGATAGAACCGGAGGGATGCCCCACCGTGAACAGGATCACATCGACGCGGTTGTCACAGAGGGCTGCGGCCTGCTCTCGTGACGGCGACTCGGAGGCCAGCGCGAAATCCTCCATGCGCCAGTCCAGTTCCTGCATGAGGCGCTCTACGGTACCGCGTTGTCCCGAACCGGGATTGCCGATGTTGACCCGTTTACCGCGGCTGTCGAGAAACTCGGCAACATCGGCGTCGGCACGCGCCATCGCCGTGAAGGGTTCCGGATGCAGTGCAAACACCGCACGCAGATCACGATCCGCTCCCTGGGAGGCGAATACACTGCTTCCCGACCAGGCATGATGCTGCCAGTCGGATTGCACGATACCGAACTCCAGATCACCTCGGCGCAGGGCGTTGAGATTGAATATCGAACCGGCGGTGGACTCCACCGAGCAACGAATGCCATGACGCTCCCGCTGCTGGTTCAACAGCCGACAGATGGCTCCACCGGCAGGATAATAGACACCGGTGACGCCACCGGTACCGAGCGCGGTAAAACGGGTCTGCGGTTCCGTGGTCAGCACGTACCAGGCGACAATCAAGGCTGGCAGCAATGCCGCTGCCAGGCCAATGAATCGCAGTCGATAGCCGCGCGTGGCTGCCCTGAGCGTCATTCATCCACCCACTGAACGGAGTCCTTCACATGTATACCTTCTGGCTGCTGTTGGTCTGCCTCGTCACGCTGCCGGCGATGGCCTACGCCCATCTGAGGCTTCCGTTCCACACGCCGAACACACGTCAGCTGCGGATTGCACGCATCGTCCTGCTTGCCACCGGAGTCGCTTTTGGCTGGGTCATGGCCCGGATTTATGGCGTGGCCACCGAGCTCAATCCTGTCCTGGTCTTCGTCAGCGGGGTCGCCCTGGTCCATGTGCCGGCGGCGTGCGTGCTGTTTCTTAAACGCTACCGGCCCGGCGAATAGCTCAATCCGGGTCCGGATCCAGCGCGCTGATCGATGTTTCCAGATCCAGCTGCAGTTCCAGCGGTGGCACCTCCACCCCGTCCAGATCCGGCGACCAGTCCAGCCCGACACGATGGCCGTCGGTCTCGAGTCCCGGCAGCCAATGCTCCAGCAATTCGTCCAGGGCAATGGGCTCACTGCGGTAACCGGACCAGGCATCGGTAGCGGCGGCGCTGGCGCCCGCCTCTGCAGACCAGAGCGGCAGCACCATGACGGTCTCGTCATCCGCGGCCGGGGTCAGCGCCCAGCCTTCATCATCCAGCAGACCCCAGACCTGACCGCTATCCACGGCCGCTTCAATGAACCGGCGCACGGCCGGGTCAAGCTCATCCTGTTGCTGCATAGATCCAACTCCCGTTGGGCGTATCGCGTGGTTGTACCAGGCCCGTATCAATCAATCTGAAGCGACCAGTCATGCCAGACCGGAATGACTGCTGGCGGCAACGGCCGCAGTCGGCCCAACTCGATCCACGGATTCTCCGGATTGTGGAAATCCGAGCCAACCGAGCCCTTGAGGCCGGCACGCAGGGCCTGACCCGTGGCGGTCAGCACGGCCTGCCTGTCACTGCTGCCGCAGACAACCTCCACAGCCTCACCTCCGGCATCACCGAATGCCATCAAGGTCCGACGCAGCCAGGCGCCGGTCATGCCATAAGCCAGGGGATGCGCCAGCACGGCCTGCCCTCCGGCCTCACGGATGGCGGCCACACAATCTTCCATGGTCGGCCAGTCGGCCCGGCACCAGGCGGGCTTACCGCGTCCGATATAGCGGTCAAACGCCTGCTGCAGCGAGTGCACGTGACCCGATGCGTACAGCACACGCGCGACATGGGCACGGGTGGGCATGCCGTCACCAACCGCGGCAACCACCTCCTCGAAAACCCCCGGTATTCGCTTCGCCGCCAGTTTCTGCGCAATCCGCTGCATGCGCCGCCAGCGGGCATCTCGAGCATTGCGCAATTGCGCCTGCAACGCCGGTGCATTCGGATCCACGGCCAGACCGACGATGTGCAACTCGCGCCCCTGCCAGGTGCAGGAGCACTCCACTGCCGGAATCAGGCTGATGCCGCAGCGATCCGCCTCTGCCGCGGCCTCGGCCACGCCGGCCAGCGTGTCATGATCGGTCAGCGCAAGCACGCGAACGCCCTGGCCGGCAGCCCGCGCTACCACCTCGGCCGGTGCCAGATGCCCGTCCGAGGCACGGGAATGACAATGCAGGTCGATCACCGACTGGCGTCCGTCCATCCCTCCTGGTCGGGCCTGTGTCATACACCTCCTGAACCCGCTATATGCTAGTTTGCAAATCTCGTTTCGTCCCAGCCCGAGAGAATAGCAGTGCCCGAATCCGATCTGCCTGCCCGCATCATCACAGACAGCGATGCTTCAATCATGCGCTGCGAGGGAGACTGGAGCCTGGAACATCTGACCCGTGGGCTGACCAAGCCGCGGCGCGGCAACCGGCGCCGCCAGTGGTCCCTGGATGTGTCAGCGATCCGCCGTCTGGATACGGCCGGTGCGATGTTGCTGCTGGAGTTGCAGGAACGGCTTCCCGGCAGGCCCGCGTTCAGGGGCCTCCAGCCACGCCATGCGGCGTTGCTGGAACTGGTCGAGGAACACCGGGATCCGGAGCCGGCGCCATCGCCGATCCGTTACGGACCCCTGGCTTCCCTGGGCAAGGCCACGCTGGAAGTCCTGAGCCAGAGCCTTGCCTTCCTCACCTTCCTCGGCGAGTTCGCCAGCGACGCCCTGCCCCGCCTGCTGCGGCCGTTCGGCCTGCGTTGGAAGCAGGTAGTGGGTGAAATCCAGCAGGCTGGCGTGCATGCCCTTCCGATTCTCGGCTTGCTCGCGTTTCTGACCGGTGTGGTCATCGCCTATCAGGGTGGCGCACCGCTGGAACAATACGGTGCCAACATCCTGATTGTCGACCTGCTGACCATCACGATGCTGCGGGAAATGGCGCCGCTGATGACCGCAATCATTGTTGCCGGCCGAACCGGATCGTCCTACGCGGCGCAGATCGGCACGATGCGCATTACCGAAGAAACCGATGCCCTGCGCACGCTGGGCATCGGACCACTGGAAATACTGGCGCTGCCAAAGCTGCTGGCCCTGCTGATCGCGATGCCACTGCTGACAATGTTCGCCGATGCGCTCGGCATCATGGGCGGCATGGTGGTCGCACACACCATGTTCGATGTCAGCTTCACGGATTTCCTCAACCGCATGCCCGAGGCCATCGCGCCCAGTAGTTTCTGGGTCGGCATCATCAAGGCGCCGGTGTTCGCCGCGATCATCGTGGCCGTGAGCTGTCACCATGGCTTCGCGGTCCAGGGCAGCGCCGAGGCGGTAGGCAAGGCCACCACCCGGAGCGTGGTACAAAGCATCTTTCTGGTGATCGTCGCCGATGCCGCGTTCTCCATCATCTTCAACCTGGTGGGACTGTAGGGCCGATGTCGGAACCACCAATCATTCGCGTCCAGGGACTGCGAACCCAGTTCGGTGACACGGTAGTGCACGACCAACTGGATCTGGACGTCAACCGTGGCGAGATTCTCGCCATCGTCGGCGGAAGTGGCACCGGCAAGACCGTGCTGCTACGGCAGATGATTCTGCTCGATCCACCCCGGGTCGGCCGCATCGAACTGCTGGGCCGGGACTTCACCCGGCCGCGGGCCGAGGATCTGCGCTGGGTCCGCGAGCGGGTGGGCGTATTGTTCCAGCAAGGCGCCCTGTTCACCGCCATGACCGTGCTCGAGAACGTCATGCTGCCAATGCTGGAGCACAGTCGGCTGGGCCGCGCGACGATTCAGGAACTGGCCATGTTGCGCATCCGCATGGCTGGTCTGCCATCGACGGCCGCCGGCAAATACCCCAGGGAACTCAGCGGCGGCATGGTCAAGCGTGCAGCTCTGGCCCGGGCCCTGGCCCTGGACCCGGAAATAGTGTTTCTGGATGAGCCCACCTCCGGCCTCGACCCGGTGGGCGCCGCAGCATTCGATGAACTGGTGCTGGAACTGAAGGAATTGCTGGGACTGACCGTGGTCATGATTACCCATGACCCCGATACGCTCTGGCAGGCCAGCGACCGGGTCGCCTTCCTGGCCGAGAAACGGGTTGTCGCCGTGGCCCCGGTTGCCGAACTGATCAAGTCTCCGCAGACTGATATCCAGCGTTACTTCAGCAGTGCCCGCACCCAGAACAGGAGAGCAAACTGATGCAGACCCGCGTCGGCTACGCCGTTGTTGGCTTGTTTGTGATCATCCTGTCCGCAGCCTTGCTGGGCGCCGGTCTCTGGCTGAGCGCTGATCTCAGCGGTCGGGAATACGATCGTTATACGGTGTTTGCCACCGAATCAGTGACCGGTCTGAGCCCCAATGCCACCGTCCGCTACCGTGGCGTCAACGTCGGTCAGGTACGCACCATCGGCCTCGACGAGGAGCGCCCGGATCGGGTTCGCATCACCGTCGATATCGCAACCGACACGCCCTTGCGCGCCGACACCAAGGCGCGCCTCAACACGCAGGGCCTGACCGGGGTCGCCCATCTGGAACTTACCGGTGGCTCGCCGGAGGCACCGCCACCGAAGACGCCGGAAGGCGAGCCTTATCCAGTACTTGGCACCACACCGTCGCTGATGGCACAGCTCGAATCGGCGTTGCAGGAAGGCCTGGGGTCACTGGACCGTATCAGTGTTCAGATCGAAAAACTGCTCGAGGATGACAATCTGGAACAACTGACTGCGACGTTGAACCACGTCGAGCGCATGAGTCGACAAATGGCCGACAGCAGCCAACAGATCGACCGTATGATGGAACGCGCCGGCGCCATGATGGAAGACGGCAGCCGTCTGAGCCGTGAGATCAGCACCGAATTGCCGAAGGCCATGCAGCAATTCAACCGCACCCTGGCCGGCGTCGAGGAAACGGCACAGGTGATCGCCCGCGCCGGTGAGGACATCGGCGTAGCAACCCGTGAGGGCTCCGAGAGCCTGCAGGACGTAACCGCCACCACACTACCCCAACTGGCGGCGCTGCTGCGGGAACTGGAAAGCCTGGCCGATGGCATGGGTTCACTGACCGAAGAACTGTCCGAGAACCCGAGCATTCTGCTCTACGGCCGACCACCACGCCCGGCCGGGCCCGGCGAGGAATAAGCATGCATCAAAGCCTGTCCATTACCCTGCTCCTGATCTGCACCCTGACGCTGAGTGCCTGCACTCTGGCCCAGCGTGGCGAGGTGCATCAGCGCACCTATCAACTGGTTCTGGGTGAGCTGGAAGCGGCTCGGACCGAAGACCGCCAGGGTTCGCTCAGCGTCTCACGCCTGGAGGTACAACCCGGCTATGACACCAGTGCCATGGCCTACCGCCGGTCAGCCCATGAACTCGAGTATTTCGCCCACAGCCGCTGGACCGACCGGCCGGCACGCATGATTCACCCGGCTCTGATTGACGGGCTGCAAACGCTGGGGCCATTCGAGCATGTAGTCGACGCCACCGCCGGTATCGCCACGCGATTCCGTCTGGACGTGGAACTGGCGCGACTGGAACAGGATTTCCGAATGGAGCCCAGCGAGGTGCATCTGGATCTGCGTTTTCGACTGCTGGACCGCCGCGGGCGCGATATCCTGCTGAGCGAGCGAATCGCGCTCACCGAGGCCGCCGAGTCGGACAGTCCGGAAGGCGGCGTGAGCGCGGCAAACAGGGCGCTGGAATCTGCCGTCCGCAGAATCTCCGAGCGCCTGGCAGCGGCACTGGAGGACGCGCAGATCGATGAATCGGATCAGTCCGACAGGCGCTCCAGATCGGCCGAGACGCAGCGCAATATGCCATAGCCGATCTGCCCCTCCAGCGCCTCGAAGGCACGCTTCAGCCGCCCCTTCGGCTCACCGCTGTCGGCTAGCAACACATCGCGGATTGCATCGAGCTCCTTCGCCGGCAGCCCGGTGGCCTCTGCCAGCGCGACATCCCCTCGCCGAACAAGCGCCGCCAGGTGTTGATAGACCGTCGCCTCCGCGAGGCCGCGCCGGCGGGCGATGGCCCCGGCGTCCATACCGACGGCAAACAACTGCCGCGTCTCCTCGATGGTCTCTGAGGGCGCACCCCGCTCTTCGCCATGCGCCGCAAGCACTGCCAGGAAGGCCGCCCCGTAATGCGCCAGCTTGGTCTCGCCAACGCCGCTGATGGCGGCCAGTTCGGCCTCGTTCCGGGGCCTGGCGGCGAGCATTTCCATCAAGGTGGCATCGTGGAAAACGAGGTACGGAGGCACGTCCTGGGCGTCCGCGAGCTGTTTCCGGCAGGCACGCAGCGCATCCCAGAGCTGCTGGCTCCGGGCATCGACGACACCGCGCTCCCGACCACGGCGACCGCTGCCCCGACGCCGATCCTCGCGCAGCTCCAGCCGGGTTTCACCGCGCAGCAATGCGCGGCACTGGTCCGTCAGCCGCAGCGAGCCATGGCCTTCGGCATCGACAGTGAGCAGACCGCGCGCCACCAATTGACGGAACACGGATCGCCAGCCTCGCGCGTCCAGTTCCCGCCCGATACCAAAGGTGCTCAGCCGCTCATGCCGTTGCTCGCGAATGCGCTCGGTGGTCTTGCCGGTGAGGACATCGATCAGGTAATTGACGCCATAGCGCTGGCCCGTGCGGTAGGCACAGGACAGGGCCTTGCGGGCCGCCTCGGTGGCGTCCCAGGTCTTTGGGGGGTCGAGGCAGGTGTCACAATTGCCGCAGGGCTCGGCCAGGGTATCGCCGAAATAGCCCAGCAGATGCTGTCGCCGGCAGGCGGTGATCTCACAGAAGCCGAGCATGGCCTCGAGCTTGCTGGCCTCGATGCGCTTCTGGTTTTCTTCCGCAGTGGAGGTCTGCAGCATCTGCCGCAGCATGATCACGTCCTGAAAGCCGTAAACCATCCACGCGTCGGCGGGCAGACCGTCACGGCCGGCGCGACCTGTTTCCTGATAGTAGGCCTCGAGGCTGCGCGGCAGATCCAGGTGAGCGACGAACCGCACATTGGGTTTGTCGATGCCCATACCGAAGGCGATGGTGGCGACCATGACCAGGCCTTCATCGGCCAGAAACCGCTGCTGGTTCCGCTCCCGGGTTTCACTGGACAGGCCCGCGTGATAGGGCAACGCCGGTATTCCTGCCGCCTCCAGCGCCGCGGCCGTGTCGTCGACCCGGCGTCGGCTCATGCAGTAGACAATACCTGCATCGCCAGCGTGGCGACTGCGAATGAAAGCAAGCAGCTGCTCACGCGGATTGTTCTTTTCCTGGACCGCATAGTGGATATTCGGACGATCGAAGCCGGCAAGAAACCAGCCCGGCTCGCGAAGCCCCAGCCGCATAGCAATCTCGTCCCGGGTGCGGCGGTCGGCGGTGGCGGTCAGCGCGACCCGCGGCACCGCGGGGAACCGCTCCGCGAGCAGGGCCAGCTTGAGGTATTCCGGTCGGAAATCATGCCCCCACTGGGAGACACAGTGGGCCTCGTCGATGGCAATCAGGGACAACGGCACCCGCTCCAGCAGATCCAGCGTGCGCCCGGTCAGCAGGCGTTCCGGCGCCATGTACAGGAGATCCAGTTCGCCGGCACACAGGGCCGTCTCGATGCGACGCTGCTCCTCTGCCGGCATACTCGAATTCAGTGCCGCGGCGCGAACCCCCGCCTGCACCAGACCGTCCACCTGATCCTGCATCAGCGCGATCAGTGGCGATACCACAATCGTGGTGCCGTCACGGACCAGTGCAGGAATCTGGTAACACAGGGACTTGCCGCCACCGGTGGGCATGATCACCAGGGCATCGCGCCCCTGCAGCAGCCAGGCGACAATCTCGCCCTGCAGTGGCCGGAAATTTCGGTAACCGAAAACCCGATGCAGGACCTCCCGGGGATCGGCCCCACCGGGCGCTGCGGCTTGGGTCGGGGCGCTTTCGGGGGTCGATGGAGCTGGCGGCGATGGCGTGTGCTGATCATTCATGAGGTCAGAGGATACCGATTGCGCGGCGGCCGTCCCACCGCCGGTCCGGCACTGGTAGACTTCGCGCCATGCTGAATCTGGTCAATCTATCATTGCGCCGGGGTCGCGAGCTGCTGCTTGCAGACGCCACGGTCACCGTGCACGCCGGCGAGCGGGTAGGTCTGGTTGGTGCCAATGGCACCGGCAAATCCACCCTGTTTGCCCTGATCCGTGGCGAACTCAGTGCGGATCAGGGCGAATGCAGTCTGCCTGCGTCGCTGGTTCTGGCGCACGTCGCTCAGCATACCCCTGCGGATTCACGTCCGGCCCTGGATTACGTGCTGGACGGTGACGCCGAGCTACGCCGCATCGAACAGCAGATCGCGGAGGCGGAAACCGCCGGTGAAGGCAGCCGGCTCGGCGAGCTGCACGGTCGGCTGGAGCAGATCGGAGGTTACAGTGCCCGTTCGCGGGCCGCACAGCTGATCCACGGCCTGGGGTTTCCGCCCGGTGACGAATTCCGCCCGGTGACGGACTTCTCCGGCGGCTGGCGCATGCGGCTCAACCTGGGCCAGGCACTGATGTGCCGCTCCGATCTCCTGCTACTGGACGAGCCCACCAACCACCTGGACCTGGACGCGGTGCTCTGGTTGCAGGACTGGCTGCGAAGTTACCCGGGGACGCTGCTGCTGATCTCCCATGACCGGGACGTGCTGGATGCGGTATGTGGCCGCATCCTGCACCTCGAACATCAGCAACTGTTCGACTACACCGGCAACTACACCGAGTTTGAACGGCAGCGCGCCGAGCAATTGCAGCAACAGCAGTCCGCCCACGAAAAGCAGCAGCGTGAAATCGCACATATCGAAAAGTACGTACGCCGCTTTCGCGCGCAGGCGAACAAGGCGCGTCAGGCGCAAAGCCGCCTGAAAGCCCTGGAACGCATGGAAACCATCGCTGCCGCTCACGTCGACAGCCCATTCCGGTTTAGCTTTCGCACACCCAGGGTGCTGCCCCGGCCGTTAATGGTGCTGCGCGATGGCGCGGTCGGCTACAATGACACACCCCTGCTGCACGACCTCAATCTGAACCTGCAGCCGGGGGACCGAATCGGTCTGCTGGGCCGCAACGGCGCCGGCAAGACCACCCTGCTCCGCCTGCTGGCCGGCGAGCAAGCCTTGCTGGCCGGTGAGCAGACGCCGGCCCAGCAACTGGAGATC
>SKGQ01000119.1 GCA_007117515.1 Ectothiorhodospiraceae bacterium
ATTTCGACGTTATGGCCGATTTGTACCAGATTATCCAATTTGACCCCATTGCCGATCAGCGTATCGCCGATGGCGCCACGATCAATGGTGGTGTTACACCCCACGTCAACATCGTTACCGAGCCTTACCACACCCAACTGGGGCACCTTACTCCAGCGACCCTCGTCGTTGGCATAGCCGAAACCGTCCGCACCGATAACGGCCCCCGGATGCAGCAGGCAACGCTCGCCGATCACGCAACCGTCCCACACCGTGACTCTGGCAACCAGACGACTGCCACGACCCACATGCACACCATCCCCCAGTACCGAGCCAGGCCCGATAATGACATTGTCCGCCAGGCGGCAGTCGGCACCGACCGAGGCGTGCGGCCCGACACTGACGTGGGCACCGAGTTGGGCATCCGGATGAACCCACGCGGTCGGATGCACCTGGCCATCACCGCGTGGCTGCGGATGAACGATGGACGCGGCGCGGGCAAACGCATAGTGGGGGTTTTTGGACAGCAATACCGGCACCGGGCTGGCATCAGCCATATCCGGATGCAGCACGACGATACCGGCGCGCGTCCGTTCGAGATGCTTGCGGTGCTTCGGATCAGCCAGAAAACTCAGGGAGTTTGGATCGGCCGCGCCCAGCGAGGCAACATGATCCACCGTTGCCGAACCATCGCCACGAAATGTCAGCCCGAGGGCATTCGCCAGTCCTTCGAGTGTGGTCTGGGCCACGCGTTCTCCTCGTTCTGTCCGTACTGGTGATGTTGGAATCGATGAGGCGCAGTGCTCAGGGCTGATCAGGACCCGCTTTCGCCCAGATCCTGTCGTAGCTTCTCCAGGACATCGTCCGTGAGATCCACCTTGTCGCTGGCGAAAATGACGCCTTCACTGACAATCAGGTCGAAACCCCGCTCTTCCGCCAGGTCGTTGATTGTGTCCACGATCCGTCGTTGCAGGCGGCCAAGCTCTTCATTTCGGCGCAGATTGAAGTCCTCACGGAACTCCTCCTGCGCCTGACGAAGTTCGCGCTTTCGGGCCACAACATCCCGTTGCAGGCGCCGTTGCTCCTCTTCGTCCATCAGAGCACCGTCCCTGGCGAGCTGCTCTTCCAGTCGCCGAATCTCCGACTGCTCCTCGGCAATCTGTCGGTCCCGCGGCGAGAATTCCCGTTCCAGACTGGCCCGGGCTTCCTCGGCCTGCGGTGCCTCGGCCGACACCCGCGCAGCATTGACGAAACCTATGCGACTCTCGGCCCCAGCCAATCCCCAGGTCGACAGACCAAGGACTAACAGAGCCAGGGTCGCGAATCGAATCGTCGTCGCCAAGCGACGAGGAACTGTGAGGCGGGTTTCACGATGTCGCCGTTCAGAATCCATAAGCGTCCGTGAAACGAGCCTAGAAGAAGGAGCCAAGCGTGAACTGGAAGCGATCGATATCGTCTCCGCTCTTGTTATTTAACGGGTTGGCCCAGCTCATTGTCAACGCGCCCAGCGGCGAGTTCCAGGTAAAACCGACCCCAGCCGAATAGCGAACCTCATTGAAATCCACAGAGCTATCGTCACGCAGATCGTAGACCTGCCCACCATCGACGAAGGTCGAGAAACGCACTGAAGGCGTATCCATGAACGGCAGCATGAAGAAGTACTCGATACTGGCGTTGAGTCGAAAGTTACCACCCGCCGGCCGGTCGTTCTCAGGATAACGTAGCCCCAGGGAGCTGATCCGATAACCACGTACCGAACCGATACCGCCGGTGAAGTAATTCTCGAAGAACGGCAATTCACTCGTATTGCCATAGCCCTCGCCGTAGCTCACCCGACCCAGCAGTGACAAGGAGCTGGTTTCGGTGATTGGCAGAAAGCGTCGATTGCGGTAGTTCAGTTTATAATACTGCAGATCACTGCCCGGCACCGTGGCCTCTGCGCCAAGCGTCTGGCTGCCACCCCGGGTCGGGAAGATCATTCGATCCGTGGTGATCCGGTTCCAGCTCAGGCCTACCGTGTAATTGAAGAAGTTGTTGCCGAATTCGTCCTCGAAATCGCGCAGCCGCTGCGGCGTGTCATCGTCATCCCGGATCCGGAGCCCGACGTCCTCGATGCCGAAATCCACCCGCACCTCGTCTTCCTCATTCAGCGGCACGCCGAAGCCGACCTGCAACGCGCCGACCCGCAAATTGAAATCCGACAACCTCTGACGGGCAAAATCCGTTTCTCGATACAGGGCCGAGAAGGAGCGGGAGACACCGTCCACGGTGTAGTACCGTTCGGCATAGGTAAGCTGGTAAAGCGTGGCGAAACGGCTGTTGTTGGCGGCAATCACCGCCCGGTCACCGGTACCCAGCACATTGTCCTGGGCCACCGAGAAGTTCAGCAACACGCCCTGTCCACTGCCGTAGCCGATACCGGCCTGGAGACTTCCGGAAAGCCCCTCCTCGACGGCGAAATTGACGTCCACCTGATCCGATTCTCCCGGCACCTGCGGCGTTTCCACATCAACTCGATCGAAGAAGCCGAGTCGGTTCAGCCGGGTGCGCGAGAGTTCAACGCGTTCACTGCTGTACCAGCCACCTTCCATCTGCCGGATTTCGCGCCGGATGACCTCGTCATCGGTGCGGAAGTTACCCGAAATGTTGATACGTCGGACATAGGCGCGCTGCCCCGGATCGACAAAGTAGGTCAGATTGACCCGTCGGTTTTCACGATCCACTTCCGGAACGGCATTGACGTTGGCAAAGGCGTAACCTTCGACGCCAAGCCGATCCCGCACGGCACTCGTCCCGGCGGTGATGTCCGCATCGGAGAAAACCTGTCCTTCCTCGATATCGATCAGTTCACGCAACTCGGCTTCGGAAACAATGTAGTCGCCTGCCAGCCTGACCTCACCGATCTCGTACTGGGGTCCTTCCGAGATATTGACCGTGATGTAGATTCCACTGCGGTCGGGCGTCAGTGCGACCTGGGTCGAACTGATCGAGAAATCGGCATAACCGCGATTCAGGTAATGACTGCGCAGGTTTTCCAGATCACCACCAAGGTTTTCCCGCGAGTAGCGGTCACGACGCGAGAACGGGACGTACCAGGGCTTCGGCCCGAGGTCGAACAGCCGGTTCAGTTCGCGATCGCTGAACGAGTCATTACCCACGAAATTGATTTCCCGGATCCGCGCGATATCCCCCTCCTCGATATCGATACGGATACCGACCCGGTTCCGGGCCAGCGGCGACACGGTGCTTGAAATGCTGACGTTGTAATGCCCGCGACCGAAGTACTGACGTTCCAGTTCGCGTTCCAGATTATCCAGCAGGGAGCGATTGAAGGTCTCACCCTCGGAGAGCCCGATATCGCGCAGCGCCTCGTTCAGTGGATCACTCGGAATATTGTCGTTACCAAAGATCTCGACCCGGGCGATGGCCGGCCGCTCGACCACGTTGACCACCAGCACGTCGCCGTCGCGTTCCAGCGAGACGTCCTGGAAAAAGCCGGTCTGATAAAGCGCACGGATTGCCTCCGCCGCCTGCTGCTGGTCGATACGATCGTCAACGTCGATCGGCAGGTAATTGAACACCGTACCCGGAGCGATGCGGCGCAGACCTTCGACACGGATATCGGAGGCCACAAAGGGCTCTGAGACCTGGGCATGGGCCATGGTGCTGGCCGCCAGACCCAAGACGGTCGCTAGAATGAATTTGCGCATAAGGGCAGTCGTCAGCCTGTCATGTTGTCCCCGCGTTCAGACGACGTCCCTGATCATTCGTCGTGCAATTGCGGATGCTGTGTTTCTCGTCGGACTCAACTGATGAGTCGCGCCAAATCGTTGTAAAAGGCCAGACTCATGATCATCAGCAGCATGACGATTCCAAGCTGCTGACCAATCAACAGGGCCCTTTCCGAGGGCGGCCGTCCCCTGACCGCCTCCACCAGGAAATACATCAGATGACCACCATCAAGAATCGGGATGGGCAATAGATTGATGATCCCCAGACTGATACTCACGATGGCCAGAAATTTCAGGAACGGCACCACTCCCGAAGACGCCGTATCTCCCGCGTACTGGGCAATGTTGATGGGGCCGCTCAGATTCTTGAGCGATGCCTCGCCGGTCACCATTCGCCACAGTACCTGAACCGTCAGCACGCTTGCCTGCCAGGTATCCCTGGCCGCTTCACCGACGGATTCGATGGGGCCATAGCGTACGGTCTGTTGCATGTCCTCGTACAGCCACGCAGGCACATCGGGCCGAATACCGAGCACCCCACGGGAGCTGTCGGCAGCCTGCAATCTGACCTCCCGCTCCATCGTGTCGCCATCGCGATCAATGCGGAGCATGACTGTCTCTCCGGCATGCTCACGCAGACTTTCAACCAGACCGCCCCAGTCCGCCACTGGTTGATCATCCACGGCCAGGATGAGATCTCCGCTGCGAAGCCCGGCCTCCTCGGCCGCGCCACCGCCGATCAGTTCGCCGACCCGGCTCTCGAGCCGCGGCTGCCAGGGCTCGAAGCCAATCAGACGCAACATGTCGGGATCTTCGCCGAGCAGAGCCCGCCGATCGAGTTGCATGTTCAGTTCGCGCTGCTGTCCGTCAGCCCCGACAACGGTG
Organism: Ectothiorhodospiraceae bacterium; assembly: GCA_007117515.1. Lineage (GTDB taxonomy): Bacteria > Pseudomonadota > Gammaproteobacteria > Nitrococcales > Aquisalimonadaceae > Methylonatrum. The sequence continues at coordinate 4,596 of SKGQ01000119.1, forward strand.
ACATCCACCTCGCCACTGCCCCGCACGCCGCGATCAAGCAGTGCCATCAGGACTTGCTGCCAGCTGTATGTGTCGCGTCCGGAAATGGCAACGAACTCATCGCCACTGTCGAGACCGGCCCGATCTGCCGCTGAATCCGGCACGACCTCGCCAACGACAGGCCGCACTTCGGTAGTCCCGACCACCGCGATCAGCCAGTAAACGGCAAGCGCAAACAGAAAATTGAAAGCTGGCCCGGCAATGACGATGGCGCTTCGGACCCGCAGCGACTGCCGGTTGAAGGCACGGTGCCGTTCCTCCTCAGGCACCGGACCCTCGCGCTCGTCCAGCATTTTCACGTAACCGCCCAGCGGGATCGCCGAAATGCAGTATTCAATCCGGTCCGGTCCTGCAATGCGGGTATACAGCGGCTTGCCGAAGCCGATCGAGTAACGCAGCACCTTGACACCAAGCCGACGCGCTACCCAGTAGTGACCAAACTCATGAAACGCGACCAGGATGCCGATGGCGACCAGAAATGCCAGCAGGCTGATGCCGAATCCACTCACGTCCGCACCTCCAGGCCCTGCACCAGCGTGTCGGCAAGTCGCCGCGCCTCGATGTCCGCCGCCAGCGCGTCCTCCAGCGTGGCCAGCTCATTAATCCGGGTCTGCTCCAGACAACTCTCGACCAGCCCGGCTACGTCCGTGAAGCGGATGCGACCGGCGAGGAACGCGGCAACGGCAATCTCGTTGGCGGCGTTCAGCGCAGAACATGCGGTGCCGCCAGCGGCAAGCGCCTCGTAGGCCAGGCGAAGGCAGGGAAATCGCTGCATGTCCGGTGACTCGAAATCCAGTCTCGCGATGGCCATCAGATCCAGGGGCTCGACGCCGGAGTCGAGCCGTTCCGGAAAGCCCAGGGCATGCGCGATCGGCGTACGCATGTCCGGATTGCCCATCTGCGCCAGTACGGATCCATCTTCAAAATCGACCAGGGAATGCACCACGCTCTGCGGATGCACGACCACATCGACCTGATTGCCGCCCAGATCGAACAGCCAGCAGGCCTCGATCAACTCCAGGCCCTTGTTCATCATCGTCGCCGAGTCGACCGATATCTTGCGACCCATCTCCCAATTGGGATGGGCGCAGGCCTGATCCGGGGTGACCGTGGCCAGAGCCGCGGCATCCAGGGTCCGAAACGGACCGCCGGATGCGGTAAGAAGAATGCGCCGGACCCCGGGCGGAATCAATCCTCCCGTCCGGAATGTCGACGGCAGGCACTGAAAGATCGCGTTGTGCTCGCTATCCAGCGGCAACAGTTCGGCCTTGTGGTCCCGTACGGCCTGCATGAACACCGGACCCGCCATGACCAGGGCCTCCTTGTTCGCAAGCAACACGCGTTTGCCGGCCCTGACCGCGGCCAGCGTCGGCTCGAGTCCGGCGGCACCGACAATACCTGCAACAACGGTATCGCTGTCCTCGCTTGCCGCCAGCTCACAAAGCGCCTGGCGCCCTGAAAGAACCTCGGTCCTGCATCCGGCCGCTAGCAGGGTCCCGCAGATCGATTCGGCAGCGGAGGCATCCTCGATCAACGCATACGCTGGCTGATGTGCCAGACACTGTCTGACCAGCAGGTCCTGGTTTCGATGCGCGGTGAGCGCGTGCAGCCGGAAACGCTGCGGATGGCGCGCGATGACATCCAGAGTGCTGACGCCGATGGAACCGGTCGAGCCGAGAACGGTGACGCGTCGCTGTGCTACAGCCATATCAGATACAGCCCGCCAGCGAAGATCGTGGCACTCGCGGTGATGCTGTCGATCCGGTCGAGGACCCCACCGTGCCCGGGCAGCAGGGCACCACTGTCCTTCACCCCGGCACGCCGTTTAACCATGCTTTCGAACAGATCGCCAATCACCGAATAGATGATTGCCAGCAACAACAGGAACAGGAACGGTGCCACCGGGACTTCGGCAATCGGGATCATCTGCCAGACGAACACGGCGGACAGCAGCGCCAGCATCAGGCCACCGGCAAAGCCTTCGAGAGTCTTGCCCGGGCTGATCGCCGGCGCCAGCCGGTGGCGGCCGAACCGACGACCTGCGAAGTAGGCACCGATATCCGCCATCCACGTCATCACGAACAGCAACAAGACCAGCCAGGGGCCGCCCACCTGAGCGTGCAGCCAGACCAACGCGGTCCAGGACGGCAGCAGCAGGAGCAGGCCGACGACGAGACCGCTTGCGGTGCCGAGTGATCCGACATGTCCGACCCGGCGACTGAAATGCCATAAAAAAAGCGGGGCCAGCAGCCACCACATCACACCAAGCAGCAGCACCGCAGGCGTGATGACTCCTGCTTCCACCGAGCCGGCAACAAGGGCCATAAGACCCGCCAGCAGGCCGAACACCGCCCACGCCACTGACCAGCGGTGCAGACCGATCATAGGTAGCCATTCCAGCGCACCGAGTAGCACGACGACACCGATGACAGCGGCAAACCACGGCGTCGGCAAAAGAAAAACTGCCGCCAGAAACGGCGGCAGCAGGGCCAGTGCGGTGAAAACCCGATGGCTAAGCACTTTCTGCGGTACTCAGCGCGACATCCACCCCACCGAAGCGCCGTTCCCGGCCGGCAAACCAGACCAGCGCCCGGTCCAGATCCGGCTCCCTGAAATCCGGCCAGAGCACATCGGTAAAGTACAGTTCGGCGTAGGCCAGCTGCCAGAGTAGAAAGTTACTGAGTCGACACTCGCCACCGGTCCGGATCAGCAGATCCGGACCCGGCAGATCGGACAGTTCCAGGGCATCATCAAGCATGCCCTCATCGATTTCGTCGGCGTGCAGACTTCCCTCTTCGACCCGAGCCGCGAGACGGCGGCAGGCTTGGGTCATGTCCCACCGGCCACCGTAACTCACCGCAACGACGAGATGCAGCCCGGTGTTGTCCACGGTCAGCTCCTCGACACGCTCGATCTGGCGGCAAAGCGTCGCCCCCAGACGATCACGGTCACCGATGATTCGGATACGAACATTGTTCTCGTGCAGCCGGGAGGCTTCCTTGCGCATCGTCCGCAACATCAGATCCAGCAGGGTTGAGACCTCCTGCTGCGGCCGCCTCCAGTTTTCGCTGCTGAAGGCGAACAGGGTCAGTGCGCGGATGCCACGATGGCCACAGGTCTCGATCAGCGTCCGCACGGCATTGATACCGGCACGATGCCCCGCAGTTCGTGGCATGCGCCGGTCTTTTGCCCAGCGACCATTACCATCCATCACCACGGCAATATGGCGCGGCAGACGTGTGGGATCACCTGTCGGCTGCTGATCCTTCATTCGATTTGTGCGGTCCCCAGAAAAGCGTACGAAACGGATCAGTCGATCATACCGCCATCAGATCCTTTTCCTTGGTATCCAGAGCCGCATCCACCTGTGCCGTGTATTTGTCAGTCAACCTCTGGATCTCTTCCTCACCCCGCCGCTGGTCATCCTCGGAGATTTCCTTCTCCTTGACCAGCGACTTGAGGTCACCGTTGGCGTCCCGCCGGACGTTGCGGATCGCCACCTTGGCCTGCTCGCCTTCGTGTCGCACAACCTTGACCAGGTCACGCCGCCGCTCCTCGGTCAGCATCGGCATGGGGACCCGAATCACGGTACCGGCCGAGGACGGGTTCAGGCCCAGATCGGAGGTCATGATGGCTTTTTCGATCGCCGCCACAAGGTTCTTTTCGTAGGGTGTGATGGTGAGCATGCGCGAATCGCTTGCGGTTACGGTCGCAACCTGGCTGATTGGTACCGGGGCACCGTAATATTCAACCGTCACATGGTCTAGCAGACTCGGATGGGCGCGACCGGTACGCAGTTTCAGCAACTCGCCCTCCAGTGCCTGCAAGGATTTCTTCATCCGTGACTCCGCATCTTTCGATATATCGTTAATCACTGCCTCATCCCCTTTCAACCAGCGTGCCGAGATCCGCCCCGCAGACCAGATCCAGCAACGCACCTGGTCGGGTCATGTCAAATACGCGAATCGGCAGATTGTTGTCGCGACACATAACGATGGCTGTCGCATCCATCACCGCCAGACGCTGTCCCAGCACCTGATCGTAGGTCAGGTTACTGTAGCGCGTGGCATTCGGATCCTTGACCGGATCCGCCGAGTAAACCCCGTCAACCTTGGTCGCCTTGATCACTACATCGGCATTGATCTCGACCGCGCGCAGACTGGCCGCCGAATCGGTAGTAAAGAAAGGATTGCCGGTGCCGGCCGCGAACACCACCACACGGCCCTTTTCCAAATGTCGAAGGGCCCGGCGTCGAATGTAATCCTCGCACACCTGGTTGATCTTGATCGCGGACATGACCCGCGTAAAAACGCCCTCGCGTTCGAGGGCGTCCTGGAGTGCGAGGGCATTCATGACCGTGGCCAGCATGCCCATATGATCGGCCGTCACCCGATCCATGCCTGCGGCGGCAAGACCGGCACCGCGGAATATGTTCCCGCCGCCGATCACCAGTGCCACCTCCACGCCGAGGGCGCGCACTTCACGGATTTCAGAGGCCACGCGGCGGATGACGCGTGGCGAAATGCCGTACTCACCTTCCCCCATCAGGCCTTCACCACTGAGTTTGAGAAGAATCCGCTTGTACGCAGGCTCGCTCATGGGTTTATCGACGACCTCCGGTATTCAGGACCTTCAGGAACCGCGCACCTGCGCCATGACTTCATCGGCAAAATTGCCCTCTTCCTTCTCGATGCCTTCACCGACCTCGAGGC